>JALYLI010000237.1 GCA_030774335.1 Acidobacteriota bacterium
GCTGCCGCCAATACCAACTCATCCTCGTGGGGCCGGCCGATAACCTGCACCCCGATCGGCAACCCTTCCGCCGAAAATCCCATCGGCACCGTCGCCCCCGGGAATCCCGCTAGGTTCAACCATTGCGAATGCCGCATCGTTTCGCGATAGCCCGAACCCGGTCGCCAGTTTCCCTCGCCATGCCGGAAAGCAGGCGCCGTGCACACCGGCGACAGTAAAATTGGCACGTCCCGCATCTGGTGAATAATCTTCGCCCGTACCGTGTCTCTCTCCACGCACGCACTCATGAACTCATCCAATGTCGCCGGAATAACCCGCTCCTCGACGCCAATCGTGTCATTCCAAACCCGCGCCTTTGGCGGGTGAGGAATCTGCTGTTGCGTTCGCGCCACCGACAAATATTCCCGAAACATCGGGCTCAACTCTTCCTCGCGCCCCGCCACCATCCCGCCAAACAAATGCGCGATCATCGGACCAAAGAAAAACCACCACAATTCAATCGCCCGCTCCAGTCCGGAAATCCGCAAAGGCTCCACGCGAAATCCCCGCTCAACAAGCAGCACGCCCGCTCGCTGCGCAGCGGCGTTAGTCTCCGCCGTCGCCGTCCCTAATGCATCGCTTTCCAGAATCCCGACGCGCAATCCATCTAAATCTCCCTCACGAAATTTCCATCCATCCACCGGCGAAGAAAGCGCGTCATCCGCGTCCGGCCCCTTCATCACCTCAAACAGCGTGCGTACATCCGCTGCCGTCCGCGCCATCGGTCCAACAACACCCAGCCACGCAAACGCTCCAGCTCCTCGCGGAAAATGTCCCGTTGAAGGTATTCGCCCCGGCGTCGGCTTCAACGCGCTGATCCCGCAAAAATGCGCCGGCACCCGCACCGATCCTCCGCCGTCGCTCCCCACTCCGCCCATCGAGCATCCCGCCGCAATCGCCGCCGCCTCGCCACCACTTGATCCTCCCGCTGAATACGAAATATTCCACGGGTTGCTCGTCTTTCCCGACAACGCGTTGTCTGTTTCGTACGCCATCAGAAATTCCGGCGTGTTGGTATTTCCAATCAAAATCGCTCCCGCCGCTTTCAATCGCGCCACCAGTACCGCATCTCCCTGCGCCACGTAATCTGCCCGCAGTCGTGAGCCCGCGGGGCATCTCCACCCCGCCACATCGATGCAACTCTTGATGGAAACTGGTACTCCGTGAAGACGCCCAAGCGCATCGCCGCGCATTACCGAAGCTTCGGACGCCTTGGCCGCCCGCCGTGCGCCCTCCTCATCCACATGCACAAACGCATTCATCCTGGGCTGCAAACTTTCGATGCGCTTCAGGTGTGCCTCTACAATTTCCACCGGCGAAATCTTCTTCGCCCGCACACGATCAACCATCTCCGCGATGCCGCCAAAACAAATGTTTTCCATGTGTTCTCAACCGAGCGTAAGCGGCGCGGACCAACGCGTCAAATGGCCGCGCGGTTGCCGTCAAAAAAGTTGTCCGCGATGAAATTTCCGTAATTTATGATGCAAAACACAAAGTGCTACACTTGCTTGCGGCTTTTAGCAGCCACCCGGACTACACATTTACATGCGCACTGTTTATCGCCTGCTGCTTCCCCCTGTCGTTTGCCTGCTTGTTGTTTCCGCGATTCCTTTGCCGTTGCCTTCCGCGCCGCAGGACGCGGCGCCAAAAACTCCCGCGGCAATGTCCGGCGAATCTTCCAAGGCGCTACGTTTGAATACTCTCGGCGTCGCCTATCTGAATCAGCAACGGCCCGCCGACGCCCAGAAATATTTTGAACAAGCTCTTCAGGCCGAACCGAAATTCTCCGTAGCGCGCCTGAATCTCGGCATCGCGCTGCTCAATCAGCAAAAACCGGAAGCCGCTCGCGATGAACTTCTGGCCGCCACCCAGCAACTCCCCAAAGATCCTTACGCCTGGTACAACCTCGGCTTGGCCTACAAAGACTTGGCAGATCCGAAACCCGGAGTCACCGCGTTCGAGCACGTAACGGAAATTCTCCCGGATGAAACGGATGCCTACTATTTCGTCGGCTACCTGAATTCCCAGCTCCAGCAATACGATCAAGCCATCGCCGCGTATCGCAAGGGTCTGGCGCTTTTTCCCAATCACGCGTCATCCGAATTTGGAATTGCCCGCGCCTACCAGCGCAAAGGTGACTCCGCCGCGGCGCGCGAGCATCTTGCAAAATTTCAGAACATCACCACCAATCATCTTGGCACTCCCTTCGGCACGGGCTACGGCGACCAAGGCCGCCTGTCCCTCGCTGAATTAGTCACCGAGCCGTCACTCGCCGTTCCGTCCGCGATTCCCGTGCATTTCGCAGCAAAAAATATTAGCACGCTCAGTGAGGAGGCCGCGCAATCTCCCCTTGGCCCCAGCACTGGCGCATGCTTTTTTGATTTCGATGGCGATGGCAAGCCCGATCTGTTTCTGGTGAGCGCCGCCGCCGACAGCGCCAGCCATCTCCTTCACAACGTGGGCAACGGAGGTTTCGCGGACGTCACTCAACAAGCCGGCCTGAAACTTTCCGGCGGCGGTCTGGGATGCACCGCGGGAGATTTTGATAATGACGGGCAGACCGATCTGGCCGTATGCCTTTCTGACGGCCTACATCTTTTGCACAATCAGGGTGGCGCTAAATTTGAAGACGTAACGGAAAAAGTTGGTATCCGCCGCGAGAAAGGCTGCGTCGGCGTAACTTTCGTGGACTACGATCACGACGGCGATCTTGACCTATACATCACATCCGGGCCGGACGCCGCCGTTTCGCCCGGCGCAGCGCACAACACGTTGTGGCGCAACAATGGCAACAGCACCTTCACCGATATTTCTGCCGACACCGCCCTCGGCATACCCGCGACGGGCGCCGGACTTGTTACCACCGATTTTAATAATGATCGCGCCGTCGATTTCGTTTTTGCCGGTGGCCCCGATGGCGCCTCGATTTATCTGAATCCGCGCGAAGGCAAATTCGCTCTTCTGCCGGCCATCGATTTCAAAAAGGAAAATCTTCCGCCGGCGGTGGGGGTCATCGCTTTCGATTTCGATAAAGATGGATGGATGGATCTGGCTTTCACTCACGCGGGTGCGCCCGGCATCAGCCTGTGGCGCAACCTCGGCGGTAAAAAACTCGCGCGCGTCAAATTGCCAGATCTGCAATGGCAACGCGGCTGGGGAATCTCTTCCATGGATTACGACAATGATGGCTGGCTCGACATCATCGCCGCCGGTGAATCCGCGAGCGGCGGTGAGCTACGACTGCTGCGCAATCTGGGAACGCAAGGCTGGGCTGATGTAACTAAAGATGCGCGACTCGATGTGGTCAAACTTAAAGACCCTCGCGCTCTGGCGCTTGCGGATACACGCGGAACAGGCGTTGCCGATATCGTGGTCACGCAACTTGGCGGTCCTCCCGTAATCCTTCACAGCGCAGGCGTTGGCGAACACGGCTGGATGCACATCGATCTGAAATCACTTAGCGACAATAAAAGCGGCATCGGAACCAAGGTGGAAGTTTACGCAGGCCCGCTGTATCAAAAATGGGAAGTCACCGGTGCTTCAGGTTATCTCGGCCAAAACTCCACTTCTGTCCTCGCCGGGCTGGGCACGGAGAACCATGTTGAGGTCGTACGCCTGCTGTGGCCCACCGGAGTTCCCCAGGACGAAATAAATCTTCCCGCGAAAAAATTCCACACGCTAGCCGAGCTTGACCGCCGCGGCAGTTCTTGCCCAGTTCTTTTTTCGTGGAATGGCCGTGAGTACGAATTCATCGCTGACATGATTGGTCCGGGCGTGGTGGGACATTGGATCGCTCCCGGAGAACGCGATGTACCTGATTCCGACGAATATCTCAAGGTTGGAGCGCGCAGCGTCCGGCCGCTCCACGGCATGCTGAGCTTCCGTTTTCTTGAACCCATGGAAGAAACGGTTTACCTCGACCAGGTCCGTTTGCTGGCCATCGATCACCCGGCAGGGTACGAAGTAAATCCCAACGAGCGGTTTGTCAGCGCGCCTCCTTTTCCGGAATTTCGCGTAATCGCCAGCCGCGAGGCGCGCCCGCCGGCGGGTGCGTGGGACGAGCGCGGCAACAATGTTTTGCCACTGATCGAAAAGCGCGATCGCAAATACGTCGGCGACTTTGAGTCCGTGCCTTTTGTGGGCTTCGCTAAACTGCACTGGTTGGAACTGAATCTCGGCGATTGGGATTCCAGCAAGCCGCTGCGCCTGATCATGGATGGCTACACCGACTATTTCACCGCGACTTCAATGTATGCGGCCGATCAAGCCGGAATCCACGTCATCGCGCCGTATGTGGAGGCCCTGGATGCGCAGGGAAACTGGAAGCGCCTGATTGATGATATGGGTTTCCCCGCCGGACTCGAGCGCACCATGGTTGCCGACCTGACTGGCAAAATCCCGCCGGGCTCGCGGCGCGTCCGCATCGTGAACAATTTGAAAATTTATTGGGACGCTGTTCGCATTGACCAGACGCCCGAGACCTCCGACGTGCATATTGCGGAAGTGCCGCTGGCAAATGCGTCGCTGGAATTTCTCGGCTTCCCTCTGGAGCAGCGTCTGAAACCCGCCAGCGACACAACTTATGCGTTCACGCGACGCAGTAAGACCGGTCCTTACGCGCGTGCGGCGGGGAATTACACGCGGTACGGGGATGTTCACGATTTATTGCGCGCCTCCGACGACCGCTTTACAGTATTCGGCTCCGGGGAGGGCTTGAAGCTCGATTTCGATCCTCAGAAGTTGGCGCCGCTTCCCGCTGGATGGGTTCGCGACTATTTCTTTTATGCCGACGGCTTTGAAAAAGATCTCGATTTCTATGCTGCTGACGCGTTCACCGTGGAGCCGCTTCCGCGCCACTCACTTTTGCCATATCCCTACCCAGCCGGAAAGGAATATCCGTCTGATCCGGTGCATCTGGATTACCAACTCGAGTACAACACCCGCCAGCGTTCCGATCGCTTGCCGCCGACCTTACGCTACCAGTACGCGCCCAAGTCGCCAGGAAATTAACGCCAGCGTATGAAGCGGGGCGTGGTTTTTCTGCGGGCGTTTTCGATTGCCGCTGTAGCACTTTTCTTGCCGCAAATTGCTTTTGTGCAAGCGCCCGAGAAACCTGGGGCATCCCAGCCAACGCAACTCCTCAAGCCTGCCGCGAGAAAACAGAACATCGACTTCCCACCTGTTCCGGTGTTCAAAGAAATCGCCAGGGAAGTGGGCCTTACTGTCTCGCACATTTCCACGGAGGAAAAACGCTACATCGTGGAATCCATGAGCGGTGGTGTGGGACTTTTTGATTGCGACAATGACGGCCGGCTGGACATCGTGCTCGTCAACGGTTCCACGATTGAGAGTTTTCGCAAAGGTGGCGATCCGCTGGTGACGCTGTACCATCAGGAGCCCGAAGGAAAATTCAAAGACATCACCGTGGAGGCGGGCCTCACTCGCCGGGGCTGGGGCATGGGCGTGGCGGTCGCGGATTTCGACAATGACGGAAATCTCGATCTGTACGTCACGGGATATAACGGCAACGCGTTGTATCGCAACCTGGGTGGCTGCAAATTTGAAGACGTCACGGAGAAAGCCGGAGTGCGCGGAGGCGGCTTCAGCACTGGCGCCGCGTGGGGAGATTACGATCGCGACGGCTACGTGGACCTTTTCGTTTCACGTTACGTGCATGTCGATCTCGATCATCTGCCGGAATTTGGCAGCAACAAGGATTGCCGCTATCAGGGAATTCCCGTGCAGTGCGGTCCACGCGGGCTCGATGGCGAAGGCGATCTGCTTTTTCACAATCGCGGCGACGGCACTTTTGAAGAGGTCTCCAAAAAAGCCGGGGTTCAGGACGCCAAGGGCTACAACGGCCTGGGCGTGATGTGGGTGGACTACGACGACGACGGCTGGCCCGATCTTTTTGTAGCCAACGACGCCACGCCGAACTATCTGTACCACAACAACCGGAACGGCACGTTCACCGATGTGGGCTTGACGACGGGGGTAGCGCTCAGCGGCGATGGCGTGGAGATGAGCTCCATGGGCGTGGATTTTGCGGACTACGATCACAGCGGGCGGCTGAGTTTGTTTGCGACTGAATTCGCCGAGGCGCCGAATTTTCTGGCGCGAAATGTGGGTTCCGGTTCATTTGATGATGTCAGCTGGAAATCGAATACCGCACAACCAAGTTACCCTTACGTGGGTTGGGGCGCTTCATTTTTCGACATGGACAACGATGGGTGGGTGGATATTTTCGTCGCCAATGGCCACGTGTACCCGCAGGCCGATGCCATTAAGACCGCTGGAAAATATCGCCAGCCGTTTTTGCTGCATCGCAACCGCCGCGATGGGACATTCGATGAAGTATCGAAAGAAGCCGGCTTGCGTGTGGTGCCCATGCACTCCAGCCGCGGCGCGGCGTTTGGAGATATTTTTAACACCGGGAATATAGATGTGGTGGTCTTGAATGTTGGGGAATCGCCATCTTTATTGCGAAAAGAAAATCAGGGCGGAAATCATCGCGTGCTTTTTCAGCTTGTGGGCGTGAAGAGCAATCGGGCCGCGATCGGCGCGCGCGTGACTATCCATTCCGGCGGGATGATGCAATCAGAGGAAGTTCGCGGCAGCGCCAGCTATTTATCGCAAAATGATTTGCGTCTGCATTTCGGCCTGGGCCACGCCACGACTATCGAATCCGTAGAAATCCGCTGGCCCAGCGGTCCTGTAGAAAAACTTGAAAAGCTGCAAAACCTCAAGCCCGACGCGATCTACACCATCGTGGAAGGGCAGGGCATCCGCAAAACGACGCTTCTTCCTTTGCAATGAGAACTACTCGACCGGAACACTTACCCACGCACGTTTCTTTGCGCTTTTGGCGATGGCTTCGCACAGCAGTAATTCCTGGTGCCCAGCCTGAAAATTGGGAAATGTTTGTGGGATCTCAAAATTCCCCGCGTCCACATAGGCATAAAAATCGCGGAACAATTGCACGAAAGTATCCGGGTAACCTTCAGCGTGGCCGCCGGGATAGGCTGCATAGCCGCGGGCTTCCGGACTGAGCAGTGAGGGATCTTTACTGAGCAGTCCGTTGGCTTCGTCCCGCCTGCCAATCCACAAATCGTTGGGCGATTCCGAGTTCCACGCGAGAGACCCCGCGGTGCCGTCGATTTCAAACCACAGCCGCGCTTTGCGGCCGGCACTGACCTGCGAAACGCTCATCACGCCGCGCAATTCGTTTTCAAAATGCAATAACACCGAAGCGTAGTCATCGGTGGTAATGGGCACTTCGTCGACTTCGTTGGTGGAGCGCGCCTTGAATGTTTCCACGCGGCCGCGGGGGCGCTGGCGAACGGGGATGGTGGTGGCCAGATCGGCGCAGACTTCGATGACTTTTCTTCCGGTGATCCACATCACCAGGTCCAGCCAGTGCGTGCCAATGTCCGAAACGGCGCGCAGCTCGCCGCCAAACTTTGGTTCGAGGCGCCAATTCCAATCGGTGGAATGCAACAGCCAATCCTGCAAAAAACTTCCGTGCACCAGTCGAGGAAATCCGATCGCGCCATTGGCGATCATGGATTTTGCTTCGTGGCAAAGCGGGTAGTAGCGCAGATTGTAGGCCACGCCTCCGGCGCGCTGGCATTCCGCGGCCAACCTGACGAGCATCTCTGATTCGCGCGTATCCGTGGCCAGCGGTTTTTCGCACAACACATGCTTGCCGGCGCGCAGCAATTTACCGGCTTGCTCGAAATGCAAATAATTCGGCGTGCAGACGTGGGCCACGCTGGCGGTGGGATCGGCGGCGGCTTCCTCGATGGAGGCATAGGCGCGCGGCAGGCCCAGCTCCGCGCGCGATTCTTCGCCGCGTTCCGGCGTACTGCCCAGCACGCCGCGTATTTCGATGCCCAGGCGGCGCAAAGCCTCCACGTGCGCTTTGCCCACAAAACCGGCTCCGATCAAGATCGCCGCAGCTTTCATACTGGTCGCGCCTCCGTAAATTTTCGAACGCTTATTGTAGAGCAGAACCGCGGGCAAAATGTGGAAGAGGAATCAAGTCTCGTTCGCCGCTTAACAGCGCGTGCCGGTCAATTCTTCGATTGAAAAGTCTCCGGCGGGTCGAGATATGCCTGCTTCCAGAATATCTCTTCCCTCAGGGAACCCTTGGCGAGTTGCTGAATGCTTCCAATTGTGGCTCCGGCAATGCCGCCATCGGCTGAATCAAAAATCACCACCACGCCATTTATGTCCGCGGCACCCGTGGAAGAGTCGGCCGCGAATTTAAGCATCAGCGAGGACGCAAAATTCAGCTTGGCGCGCGCGTTGGTTTCCTTGGGATCGGCGCTGGCAGGTTGCCCGGTATAGATTTTTACTGTTTTGCCTTTCAGGGGCGCCCAATCGCCCGGAAAAACACTGGTTTCCTCGCGGGTCACGCGAAAGGCAGGAAGTTTTTCGACGGCTTCCGAACTCGCCGAATTATTCAGGCGCGCGGCAATTAATTCCGGCAATTCCAGTGCATTTCGCCGGATGAATCCCCGCGAAACTCCTGAAATTTGCACGTGCACCCATTCGCCTTCCACGGCCAGGAACTCGAATTCGTCGTTCAGCGCGGCTTTGAATAAAAGGCGCGACTCATCGCCCACACGCGCCAGTACTGGCGTTCCGGCTTTTTTCACGGTCACCAGAGTCAGCGGGTGCGCTTGACTCTTTTTTATTTCCTCGAGGCTTTGCAGCTCGGTACTCAGGCTCCGCATGCGCTTCTCTTCCGCTTCGCGCGCGGTGCGCAGCTTGTTCAACTCCTCGGCGCCCTCCGGCGGCGGTATGGGATTACCCGAGCCGGACAAAATATTCTGGTCTCCGCCCAAATTCAGTTTGGGTGCCGGCGCGGAAATTCCGGAAGTGGCGAGGGCCCGTGCGGTGCCCGAGGCAGGCTTGTTTCCGAATTTTTCGTCGAGGCGATCGAGCAAATCCAGTTCGAGGCGGCCATTCGACGGCAGGACCTGGTAACCGGATTTGGAGGGGTCTTTATCTTTGTACCAGGCGGTAATTTTAGCGCTGACCTGGACTATCGAAGTTCCGGCAGATGTTCCGGGAAGCACTTCGATGGAAAATTGGTAAAAGGCTCGCTCGTATTGATCCAACGGTTGCGGGGGAGTACCGACAAATCCATCCACGAGGGGAAGTTTTTGTCCGGCATGGGCCTGGAGATCTTTCAGAGCCAACTCCACCTCGGCTTTCGATCTCGAAAAGGTGCGTGCGTAGGGCACGGCCTGCGCGTTTGCGGATGCCATTGCGAGCAAGCTCAAAAATCCAGCCGCAAGAACTTCTCGAACTTTCAAATAGGGAAATGCGACGCGCGCGCTCACGGCAACGGTTCCAGTTGATCGATAGCGATCCACCCGCGTTGCCCGTCCGGAGTCTGGACTCCATACCAGTGTGGCGTGACGATGACGATCACGATTTCGGTGAACGCCGGGAGAGTCAGCACTTTCGCCGAAGATTGAAACGGGGCGGCCTTCAAATCGGTTCCAGGGGCTTTCACGCGGCGTTCGATGTCGTACCGTAAATCTTTCAGCCGCTCTTCCAGTTCCTTGACGGAAGTCTGCGTGGAGGCCAGCAACGTTGTTTCGTCCTCGCGTTTGCGGATGATGGTTTGCTTGACCAGTTCGGCGCTGTCGCGGCGACGCTTGATGTCGGCCGTTTGCACTTCGGCGAATTGAATAGCCTGCAAGTGCTCCTGAATGGTTTTGAATTCGTTGGATTCCACGGTGCCGTCGGAGTTGTGCACGGAGCGGTGCGCGGATTCCACGAACACGGCATCGATCTGCACGCGGGTGCGCTGGGCGGTCACACTGACGATCACGTAGCGCACCGCGATGGTCCCCAAGTCGCTGCTCTCCCGAAAATGCCGCGGGGCGATGACCTCGGTGCGAACTTTGTAGAACACTTTGCCGCCGCCCCGCCAAGGAGGAAACAGCGGAGTTGACGGAACCTCCTCGGCGCCGGTCAGGGTGGGCTCGCGTTCAAACACGCGGGTACCATGAATGATGTGATCTTCGAGCACTTCGTGCACGGCCTGGAGCACTTCGGACTCTGGGGCCATCAGGTCGGAGGCGAAACCGGGGCTGGGAAGTTGATCGGCGGCAGTACCCCTGAGGGTCAACAGGAGTCCGGCGAAGGTGGCCGCGATGCACCAGAAACTAAAAGCGTGCGCAGCCCTTGAACTGAGTCGGACTTGACGAGGTGTGGACGGCTGAGGTGCACGCATCGAGGTTAAGAGCCTTAGAAAAACTCAAAAATGAACTGGCAACTTGCGAAGGGTATCATTTTTTGGGAGTTCTCGCGTGCAGAGTGCCGTTGTCCCGAAGGGAGCTTCCGCAATGGTTCTACCAAAAACGGTATTTGGCCCGGCCAAAAGTTTTTATTAACAAACTTAATAAATCTCTTGCATTCGTTTTTTGACGGCAGTAGTATCCGCAACGGTTCAGGGACTGCCCCACTTCCGTCTTGGGAATGGGGCTACACCTCTATGGGCGTGTTCGCAAACTTAATTCGCACCCTCTCGCGAAGTGCCTGCAGCACCAAGCAGGCATTGATATTGCTGCCGATTTTCCCCTCTCGCTTGGGTCCAGCTGATTTTTCCGTTTCGCAGTACACACTCATTTGCAAGATCCAATCAATAGTCAGTCCAGAATTTTGTTATGAGGAGGCGGCATGACCCGTTCGGTACCCATCCGCAGAAAGCCGTTTTCGTTGGTACCTTCATTGGTACCTTCCATAGTATTCGTCGTGTTGCTGTCGCTGTTCTTGCTTGGCGACAGCCAGAGTGCCTTGGCAGGCCCACTTCCCGGCTCCGGCGTGCGCGGAATTCCCGCGTTCGCCAGAAAATACGGGATGCCATGTTCCGCCTGTCATGAAGCCTGGCCCAAGTTGAATAACTTCGGCCAGACCTTCAAGGACAACGGCTATCAGATGGGCAATGACCGCGATGCCCCGGTTTTCCAGCAGCCGGCTTACTGGCCCATCGCGCTGCGCGTGACCCCCAACTGGCATCGCGAGAGCGTCAACCGCACGGATATCGATAATCCTGCTACCGGGCTGCTCACCGAGGGGCGGCTAACCACCCACGGTTTCGACCTTTCCGGTATGGACATGCTCACCGCAGGAACCTTGGCGAAGAACATCAGTTTCTTGCTGGTGCCCGCGGCCGATGAAACTGGCGCATTCCACTTTGAATCAGTCAACGTACGATTCGACAACCTGCTGAAATCCAGCTGGCTGAACCTCAAGGTCGGCAAATTTGAGTTGGATAACGTTATTTCCGAAAAGCGCATGGTTACGCTTTCAGGAAACGGTGGATATTACCAGGGCTATCACTTCCAGCCGCTCACGGAAGACACCAGCCTTTTTTCTTTTGGAATTGGTGACAACCAGTTGGGAGCGGAACTTTCTGGCCACTCCAGAAACGATTACACCCGCTACTCTGTGGCGCTGCTCAGCAGTAACGATGGAAACCCCGACCTGCCCAACGGACACGGCTACGATACGTTTCTAACTTTCAGCCAGGCCTTTCAGGCAGGCAGCCTTGGCCTACAGCGCGTCGGAGCATTCGCTTATATCGGACGCGCGCCGACGTACCACACGCTGATTGCGGGTGATTCCACGCTGGGTGATGGGTTCGGTCAAAAATCGTTCACGCGTGCCGGATTTTTCGGGCTGTGGTATTACAAGAAACTGGACTTCACCACCATGTTCATTCATGGGAGTGACAGCGCTTTCCTGGGAACGAACACGCCGTCTTATCTCGCTCTTCCCGACGGGGCGCGTAGTCCTTCCTGGAATGTCGGCACCATCGAAACGCATTACACTTACAGCCCGCAGCTTATCCTGATCAACCGCTATGAACTGGTGCGCATGTCGCAGCAGGCGCTTCCGGGCTTGCCGGGGAATCTTGGCGATGTTGATGTGCTGACGTTCGGGTACCGCTACTATCCGTTTATTTCCAGCCGCGCGGGATTCGCGTTCCACAACGAATATTCCATTCTTCGGCAACGGGGTGTTTCGCCCATCAATGCCGCTGACGTGACCAGCAGCAGCCTGTTTCTGGGCTTTGATTTTATTTTCTGAGGATTGGAGACCACCATGCGCGCACACAAACATAGCTTGAAGTGGATGTACCTCGCGGCGGTTGCGCTTCTGGCTCTTCCGTCCTCGGCCACGGCCCAGGAGGGCGCGACGCCGGAGCAAGGCCCGGCGCAGCAAACTTCCGCGGCAGCGGCCATGCCGGCTCGCGTGACGCATCAGGAATCTCACGTCGGCAAACTGACCGGCCACTCGGAACCGGGAAAGCATTTGTATTACCGGTTCTGCTGGGGATGCCACGGATTCAGGGGCGATGGCAACGGCGAGAACGGGCCGTATCTCAATATCTTGCCGCGCAACTTCGTGGCGGCAACTTTCAAGTGCCGTTCCACGCCCACGGGAACGCTGCCAACGGACGAAGACCTGTACAATTCGCTGGGGCGGGGATTGAATAATTCCAACATGCCCTCGTGGATATCATTGACTGACCAGCAGCGGGCAGACATGGTAGCTTTCATCAAGACCTTTTCGCCGCGCTGGAGCACAGAGAAACCCGGGGCGGTTGTGAATGTCCCCGCCGAGACGGCTGTCAACGTGTCGAGCATCAAACACGGCCAGGAACTTTTCCAGAAGCTGGAATGCTGGAAATGCCACGGTAATGAAGGCCGGGGCGACGGGCCATCCGCTTCGACGCTAACCGACAGCAACGACCAACCGATCCGTCCTTACAATTTTGCGGCGGGTTCGCGCTTCAAGTGCGGCGTAACGAATCGCGATCTGTACAAAATTTTCATGACCGGCGTAGACGGTACGCCAATGCCGTCTTTCGCGGACGTCATCAAGCCCGAGGATGCCTGGGACCTGGTGCATTACCTCCGCACGCTGCAGGTGGCGCACAAGAGTCCTGAACTGGCGATCTGGATGGGAACCAAGGAAGGCGCCGAAATCGTGAACGCACAAAGGGTTTCGGGGACGCCGACAGGTTCGGGTATCAAACAATAATTTTTGGTTGGTGGAAGCTTTCAGGGGGAAACATATGGGCAACAAGGAAATCATTACGGCGGTTTTTTTGATGACCGGGGTGGCGGCCATGACCTTCGCGGGAGCCGCCCAACCTGCCGCGGCAGGCAGGCCGGCGGGCGGCACGGTAAGCGGTAAAGTAACCTACGAAGGCACTCCGGCAAAACAGAAACCCATCGATATGTCGAAGGAGCCGAGTTGCGCCAAGCAATACGCAACGCCGCCGCCAACGGAGACGGTGGTGACCGGCGCGAGCAACGCTCTGGACAACGTGGTGGTGTACATTTCCGCGGGCGCTCCGGACGAAGCCGCGCCGTCTCAGGCGGCTACCTTCGACCAGAAGGGCTGCCGGTACATTCCGCACGTGCTGGCGTTTCAGACCAACCAGGAACTGAAGATCGTCAATGACGATCAGACTTCGCACAACATTCACCCGCTGGCCAAGATTAATCACGAGTGGAACAAATCGCAGCCGCCTGGAACGCCTCCACTGTCTGAAAAGTTCGAAAAGGAAGAATTCATTCCGGTGAAGTGCAACGTGCATCCCTGGATGCATGGCAACTTCGCGGTGATGAAGAACTCCCACTTTTCGGTATCGAAAGATGGCGCTTTCACTCTCGCCAATCTGCCGGCTGGAAAATATACCGTTACGGCGTGGCACGAATCCTACGGAACGCAAACGCAAGACGTGACCATTTCCGGCAGCGAGACGAAGAACGTGAATTTCGTCTTCAAAGCCAAGCCTTACTAAATCTATTTGAGGCTTGCGAGGTCAGGTTGGATCGCAGGCGAGCACAGCCACACCCTCTGAAGTGATCCAGAGGGTGTGGTGTTTCAAGAAACAGAAATCGGTCCCGTTGGGCGAATACTTGCGGCAGTAAGAGGTGTTATGGGTAAGTTTTTCGCAGTCATCCTGGTGATCATCGCCATCGCCTCCGCTTATCCCATCGTGGCGCATCTGTACGCGCAGCCGGAGGACATTTCGACGCACGGCCATTCCATTGACGAACAACTTGCCGACACCATGGCAGAAAGCGGATTTGCCTTTCTCGGCGCTCAGTTGCTGTTGGCATTTTTTATTTGGAAATTCAGCGAGCGGAAAGACGGCGGAAAAGTTCGCCAATTGCCGGGCGGCGCAAAGGTCATGGTGGTGGCGGCCTTTATCTTAGTAGGCACCGAAGTGCTGGCGCTGGGCGTTTTCGGGCAAAAAGCCTGGGCCAGCGTTTATTTCACCGCTGCCAAGCCGGATGCGTTACAGGTTCAGGTGCAAGCCGGGCAATTCGCATTTTATTTCCGCTATCCGGGCGCGGATGGCAAGTTTGGCCCGCTGCATCCCGACAAAATCGACGAAGGCAACTCCAATTTTTTCGGGCTCGATCCCGCAAATGATGTCGAGGCGCGTGATGATGTGGTAGCCGCGGAATTGGCGGTTCCTGTCGATAAGGAAGTTCATATGTTGATGCACGCCAAAGATGTCGGCCATTCGTTTTATGTCCGCGAACTGCGTCTGCAACAGGATTTTGTGCCCGGCCTGGATTTGTCGCTGCATTTTACGGCGACGAAGCCTGGCAAGTATGAGATTTTGTGCACGCAGCTTTGCGGCCTGGGGCACTACAACATGAAGGCGTATCTGGACGTGATGTCGCAAGAGGATTTCGAGAAGTGGATGAAGGAAAAAGTTTCCGAGCAGTAGCGTGGATTCACCCGCGACGCCGCGAAGAGTTCCTCGCGCCAGCGCGGTTTCCTTAGCGAGGTAAGTACATGCAGGAAGCGTCTCCGGCACCGGTTCACGTTCACGCACCGCCGCAAGGATTTCTTTGGAAGCACGTCTTCAGCCTGGACCATAAAGTAATCGGTCTGCAATATTACGGGCTAGCGCTAGCCGCAGTGACCCTGGGCATGGTGCTTTCCTGGCTGATGCGTTTGCACCTGGTGTGGCCGACCGCAAAAATTCCCGGACTGGAATTGATTTCAAAGGTGGGCGCGCCTGGCGGGGTAATCACCCCGGAATACTATCTGTCGCTGCTTACCATGCACGGCACGTTGATGGTTTTCTTCGTGCTGACCAATGCGCCGTTCGCCGCGTTCGGAAATTATTTTCTGCCCATCCAAATCGGCGCGGAAGATATGGCCTTCCCACGATTCAATATGATGTCGTTCTGGACGACGTTTGCGGCCTTTTGCGTACTGGTGCTGGCGTTTTTTATTCCCGATGGGCCGCCGATTTCCGGTTGGACGGCATACGCTCCGCTAAGCGCTGTGGGATCTGATGCCGGGCCGGGCCTCGGGTGGGGGCAGAATCTTTGGGCCATTTCTATCGCGCTTTTCTGTGCCGGTTCGTTACTGGGCGCGTTGAATTTTATTGCCACGACTTTGGATTTGCGCGCGAAAGGCATGACTTTGATGCGCATGCCTATCTGCACGTGGGCATGGTTCATCACTTCATGTATTGCGCTTCTGGCCTTTGCGGTATTGCTCCCGGCGTGCCTGCTTCTGATTCTTGACCGCACGGCGGGTACGAGCTTTTTCATTCCTTCGGGCCTGGTGATAAGCGATCGTTTGCAACCGCATTCCGGCGGGTCGCCGCTTCTGTGGCAGCACCTGTTCTGGTTTTTCGGCCACCCCGAGGTGTACATCGCGATTCTGCCGTCCATGGGCATCGTTTCGCACGTGCTGATGGCCAGCATGCGCAAGCCGCTGTTGAGCGCGAAGGTCATCATCTATTCGATGCTCTCCATCGGTTTCCTAAGCTACATGGTCTGGGGCCATCACATGTTTGTCAGCGGCATGAATCCGTTTTCGTCATTGCTGTTTTCTTTTCCGACGCTGACGATCACTATTCCCGCCACGATCATGACGTTGATCTGGCTGGGCAGCCTGTACGGGGCGAACATCCGCATGACATCGGCGGCATTATTCGCGCTGGGATTTATTTCCATGTTTGTCAGCGGCGGAGTCAGCGGATTTTTCCTGGCGCAGCCGTCGATCGATATTTATCTGCATGCGACTTACTTCGTGGTCGGGCATTTCCACATGGTCATGGGCGTGGCGTCCATCTTCGGCGTTTTTGCGGGAACCTATTTCTGGTTCGGCAAGATGACCGGGAGGATGCTGAACGAAACCTTGGGCAAGGTGCATTTCTGGGTGACGTTCATCGGCACCTATTGCATCTTCATGCCTTTCCATTACCTCGGGCTGGTTGGGAACGTGCGGCGCTACTCGTCGTTCGTGGACGATTTCATGGGCCCGTTGATGCCTTTGCATAAATTCATCACGATTGCCGCATTGATTACGGGCGCCGGGCAACTGGTTTTTCTTTTCAATTTGTTTCACAGCCGGTTCTGGGGCAAACCCGCACCGCAAAACCCGTGGGAGGGAACCTCGCTGGAGTGGAGCGTGCCATCACCGCCGCCGTGGAATAACTTCGGCGATGCGCATCCCGTCGTTTATCACGACTCGTATCAGTACGGCGTCAAAGGCTCGAAAGGCGATTACGTGATGCAGGATTCGCCGGAGCAGGTTGTCGGCGGTTGAGACGGAACGCTTTGAAGGAGTAAGGCTCGAAATTAAAACATGTCCACGACGACGTACACACCGGTGGAAATAAATGCGGTCCAAGGGCCGCGCAAAATTGCGATTGCGAAAGCGCGCCCCGCAGTCGATGGCGCGTCGCGTAGCGGCATCTGGGTAGCGATTTTCGCGATCACCATGTCGTTCGCGGCGTTTACGAGCGCGCTGTTTGTAAGGGAAGGCTCGGCCGGGGATTGGTCGCACCTAGTTTTGCCACGCATCCTGTATGCGAATACTTTGGTGCTTTTGCTGAGCAGCCTGACGCTGCACATGGCCAGCAGGCAGGTTAAGTCGCGCACTTTTCTGGAAGCGCATGCCGTGAACGCGGTGACCGCGTGGATGGCCGCTACATTCGCGCTGGGACTGATGTTTATTGCCGGCCAGTATGAGGCGTGGCGACAATTAGCGGCCCAGGGACTTTTTCTGGCCACGAATCCCAATAGTTCGTTTTTTTATGTTTTTACCGGGATGCACGTTTTGCATCTGCTCGGCGGGATAGGGGCGCTGGTCTATTTGATTGGCCAATTAGCTGGAAGTCCTACGACATTTCGGCGCGCGGCATTTGGTAATACGGCGATTTACTGGCACTTCATGGGCGTGCTTTGGGTGTACCTGCTTATGATTTTGCGCACCAGGATTTGATGGCGGCAAAGGGAGAGAGACAGTGAGCGATTCAGAAATGGCCATTCACGGCCATGGGGCCATGATGGAAGGGTCTCCTTACGCGATTCCTTCGCGGAAGCTGACCATGTGGCTGTTTATCATTTCCGACGCCGTCACCTTTGGAGCCTGCCTGTTTGTGTACGGTTACCTGCGATACGCGAGCACGGACTGGCCCACGCCATTTAAGTTTTATCCCACTATCGTGAACGTAATAATCATGACCTTTGTGCTGATCACCAGCAGTTTGACAATGCTTGGCGCGGTGGACGCGGCGAAGCAGGGCGACAAGGCCAAGACGACGCGGTTCATGTGGTCCACCGTATTTCTGGGAGCGCTTTTCGCGGGATTGCACATTCGCGAATGGTTCGGTTTGATCCACGAGGGCGTGCGGCTTTTCAATAACCCCTGGGGATCATCACTTTTTGGCGCGACATTTTTTAGTATCACCGGGTTGCACTTGCTTCACGTGGTGAGCGGAGTGATTGCGTTGATGGTGGTGTGGCGGGGCTTCAGCCGCGGAAGTTTGACGGCCGGCTACGTGGAGACCACCGGTTTGTACTGGCATTTCGTTGATCTGGTCTGGATGTTTGTGGTGCCCATGGTTTACCTTCTGAGCGTTCAGCGTTAAGGATTTAACATGACTGGCCAAGCTTCCGTCGCCGCTTCGTCAACTTCGGGCAACGTCATCGCCAAATATCTGCCCGTGTATTTTACTTTGCTGGCCATCGCCGGGCTGGAAATATTTATAGCCTACCGTGACATCTCCATGACTACCCGGCTAGTGGTTCTGCTGATCATGGCGGTACTAGGCGCCGGGCTGGCGCTGATGTATTTCATGCATCTGGCGCAGGAGCGCCCCAGCCTGTTCTTGTCGCTGATTCCGGCCACGATTTTTGTTCTCTTCATGATGAATGCTATCTGGACAGACAGTTCGCGCTTGCTGCACCTGAAGCCCTTCGCGCACTAAGGCTGAAGCGAAACGCTGGCCGGAGTGGTAGGCTGTTTAGGAAATCAAATATGAGCACGCAGACAAAATCAGGAACTGCGCAGCGGAACAATTTCTGGTGGGCACGCGCCCTGACTGCGATGGTAGCGGGCCTCTTGGTTCCCGTGCTTGCTTTCGCGCAGAACTGCGCGCTCTGCTATACGCAGGCGGCCGGATCGGGGTCGCGCATGATTCACGCGCTGAAGAGCGGGATTTTAATTCTGATGATTCCGCCGATGTGCATCTGCATAGGACTGACGGTGATGGCTTACAAGAAGCGCAACCAGTTCAACGAGGACTTTGAAACCCGAGAGTAATCTGCCCGGCCGTTTTTACCCTCAGCTCTGAATCAATCTGTCTCGTGCTCTAGTGATTCCCGCACTTTATTTAGTTCCTTGCGTACTGATTTCTGCACGTCGGGGTACGCCAAGTCCAAGTCGTTGAGCGCCGCGATCACGGCCGAGGCCACCACTGTTCGCGTAAACCATTTATTGTCTGCGGGGACTACGGACCAAGGCGCATATTTGGTCGCGGTGTTCTGGACCATCTCTTCGTAGGCGTTCTGGTAATCCTTCCAGAAGCCACGTTCCTTTACGTCTGCCATCGAGAATTTCCAGTTTTTCTTGGAATCCTCGAGGCGCCCGAGGAAGCGCTTTTTCTGCTCTTTCTTGGAAAGATGCAGAAAGAACTTCATCACCAGGACGCCGTTGCGCGCGAGGTAGCGTTCAAACGCGTTGATGTCTTCGTAGCGCTCTTGCCAAATATTCTTGGTAAAAGCGCTGGCCGGAAGTTTTTCGTTGTGTAGCACGCCGGAATGAACACGGACCACGAGTAGTTCTTCGTAATACGAGCGATTGAAGATGCCGATTTTGCCGCGCTGGGGCAGGACCTTGTGGCATCTCCACAAATAATCGTGATCGAGCTCCTCGTTGCTGGGGGCCTTGAATGACCATACGTCACAACCTTGCGGATTGATTCCGGACATGACGTGCTTGATGAGTCCGTCCTTGCCGGAGGCGTCCATGCCCTGAAAAATCAACAGCACGGCCCAGCGATCCTGCGCGTAAAGCTTTTCCTGCAGCTGGCTGAGCAACTCCACGCTCTGTTGGAGCATTACCTGCGCATCCTCTTTGTTTTTGAGGCCGCCGGTAGAGTCCGGTTCGTGGTCTTTGAGGCGAAATTTCTTGCCGTCGGTGATGCGAAAGGGCTCCGCGAACTGAGCGGCTTCTTTGCAGAATTTTTTAGTTTTCATGGTGGTTGACCAATTGTAGTGCACGGGCGCGCTTGGGAAAAGTGCCGCAGTGGTCTAGAGTGTTGCTCACTTTTATCGCGGCGGTGGTTTGGAGGCTCCTACACAAGTGATAGCTGAGCAATGAGCGTTCTGGCTCGAAAGCTGCGCTTCACCGATTATTTTGCGCTGGCCTTTGGGACCATGGTCGGCGTCGGCTGGCTGGTCGTGATGGACGACTGGCTCAGCCGTGGCGGCCCCGCAGGCGCGATTCTGGGGTTCGCCGTCGGCGGAGCGCTGCTGCTGCCCGTCGCGTACGTATACGGTCAGTGGGTCGAACGATTGCCGGACGCTTCGGGAGAGGCTGCCTACGCCGCCCAAGTATTTCCAGCATCGGTCAGCTATTTCACCGGATGGATGATGCTGCTGGCCTACTTCATCGTGTGCCCGTGGGAGGCGGTGGCGGTCGGAAAACTTGCGGCCTATCTGTTTCCCTCGCTCAATTCTTTGGAGCTATATAGCATCGCGGGGCACCCGGTATTTCTGCCGCGGCTGGTGCTGGGGCTGGGACTGACATTTTTTATTGCCTTCATTAATTATCGTGGCGTCCGGGCCAGCGCCACGTTTCAAAACTGGTCTGCCGGCTCGGTGCTGGTCCTGTTTCTGGTGATACTGGTGGCCAGCGTGGTGCATGGCTCGCCGGCGAATTTCCATCCCGCTTTCAGTGGGACGCCGCTGGTTTCCATTTTTCTGACGCTGCAGATTGTGCCGTATTTTATGACTGGATTCGAATCGGTTCCCAAAGCTGCGGAAGAATCGCATCCGGGATTCAAAGCCGGCGGATTTTCTCGAGCGATTTTCGTTGCCGTGATAGTCGGCGCGGGATTTTACGTGCTGGTGACAGCGGCAGTAGCATACGTGGCGCCGTGGCAAGGACTGCTGGGAAAACCCTTCGCGACAGCGGTGGCATTTGAACAGGGAACCGGCGCGCCGTGGCTGGTGCGCATTGTCATGGCATCGGCATTACTGGCATTGTTCGAATGCTTCAACGGTAATTTCGTGGCCTCGAGCAGGTTGCTATTTGCGTTCGGAAGGCGGGGGACGATTTATTCGGGATTTGGCAAAGTGCATGAAACATTTCTTACGCCTTCGGTCGCGATTGCGGGCATTTCGTGCGCCACCGTTCTGGGATTGCTGCTGGGCGACGCAATATTGGTGCCCGTTACGGAAGTCGGATCCATGGCGGCGGCGAGCGGATGGTTCATGGCGTGCCTTTCTTTCTGGCTGGTGGAGAAGAGAGCGGGCAAGCGGCTGATTACTTCGCTGGGGATCGCGGTTTCGCTGCTGATGCTGCTGATGAAATTGTTGCCGGTGTTTCCCGGGCACTTTTCCGGTGCAGAGTGGATCGCGCTGGGGATCTGGCTGGCGGCGGGTTTGCTTCTGTGGCGCCGATAATTTTGCTGCGATGCGCTCATGTATACTTTTGACGCGCGGGAAATCCTGATTCGCGCCTTATGATTCCATTTTTACATCTGGGGCCGCTGACCATTCCGACGTTTGGATTGATGGTCGCGATGGGCCTCCTGGTCGCCGCTTACGTATTGCAGGCGGATTTCGACCGGCGGCGAGCCTCCTTCGAGCCGGCCAAAAAGGCCCAAAATGCACAGTTGGAGGGCAAGGACGAAGGATTCCTGATCATCGGGATTGCCGGTTTTGCCGGCCTGGTGGGCGCGCGGCTTTATCACGTGCTGGAGAGCCCGAGGGAATTTTTTGCCGATCCGTGGCCGCAGCTCTTCAGCCGGTTTGGTTTTGCGTGGTTTGGCGGGTTTCTAGGAGGGTTGATCGCACTGATTATTCTGGCGCGGTACCTGAAGATTCCATTGCTGCAATTTCTGGATATCTGTTCGCCAGCCGCGGCCGTGGGTTACGCCATCGGCAGGATTGGGTGCCTCCTTTCGGGCGATGGAGATTACGGCCAGCCCACATCGCTTCCGTGGGGGGTGAGTTTTCCCAACGGCGTGGTACCGACGACGGAGCGCGTGCATCCCACGCCGCTGTATGAATTTTTTATCTGGCTGGCGATCGCGGCGTTCCTGTGGCACATGGGAACGAAAACTTTTCAAAAGCCCAAGGCCACGGGTGTGATTTTCTGCAATTACCTGATTTTGACCGGGGTGGCCAGATTTCTGATTGAGATTATCCGCATCAACCCGCGTTCGTTTTTCGGCCTCTCGAATGCGCAGGCGGCCAGCGTAGTTTCTATCGGGGCAGGAGCAGTATTGTTGTGGCGCATAAAGAATGGGAAACAATAACCGGGCGGTACGCCGTTTTACAGCATCTGGCGCAGAACGTATTGCAGAATGCCTCCGTGGCGGTAATAGACGACTTCTTCCGGGGTATCGGCGCGGGCGATGGCGGAGAATGTTTTTTCTGGCGCGCCGGCGAGCGTGGCTCTCACGGAGATGAGTTTCTTGGGAGCCAGGGAATTGATTCCTTCGAAGTCAAAAACTTCGTGGCCGGTCAGGCCCAAGCTTTGGCGCGATTCGCCGCGCTGAAACTCCAAAGGTAAAACTCCCATACCGATGAGATTGCTGCGGTGAATGCGCTCGTAACTCTCGGCGATGACGGCGCGCACACCTAGCAGGCGTGTGCCTTTGGCAGCCCAGTCACGCGAGGAACCGGAACCATATTCCTTGCCGGCCAGCACGACAAGGGGAACGCCGGCTTCGCGATAGCGAACCGCGGCGTCGTAGATGGACATTTTTTCGGAGTCGTCCAAATACAGTGTCCAGCCGCCTTCCGTGCCGGGGGCCAGCTGATTGCGCAGGCGGATATTTGCGAAGGTGCCGCGCATCATGACTTCGTGATTGCCGCGGCGCGCGCCATAGGAATTGAATTCGTGAGGCTTGACGCCATGAGCGATCAGATATTTTCCAGCGGGACTATCCACGGGAATGGAACCGGCCGGGGAAATGTGATCGGTGGTTACGCTGTCGCCAAGCATGGCCAGCACGCGCGCGCCGCGGACATCCGAGAGTGCGGGCGGATCTTTGGGCATATTGTCGAAATACGGCGCCAGCTTGATGTACGTGGAGTTCGGATCCCACTTATAAATGTCGCCCTGCGGGACCGGCATGGACTTCCAGTGGGCATCGCCTTCAAAAACCTGCGCGTATTGATGGCTATACATTTCTGAGGTGACGGCGTCGCGAACAGTTTTTTCGATCTCCTGCGGGGTGGGCCAGATATCGCGCAGATACACGGGTTTGCCAACAGTGTCGTTGCCAAGCGATTCAGTGGTGAGATCAATGTCCATGCGGCCAGCGAGCGCGTAAGCGACTACCAGCGGCGGCGACGCGAGATAATTCGCGCGCACCAGCGGGTGGATGCGGCCCTCGAAATTGCGATTACCGCTGAGAACCGCAACGGCGACCATATTGTTGTCTTTGATGGCGGCGCCGATGGCGTCGGGCAGGGGGCCGCTGTTGCCAATGCAGGTGGTACAGCCGTAGCCGACCAAGTGGAAATTCAACTTGTCAAGATACCGGGTCAGTCCGGCGGCTTGGAGGTAATCGGTGACTACTTTGGAGCCGGGCGCGAGACTGGTTTTTACCCAGGGTTTTACGGTGAGGCCGCGATCCACCGCTTTTTTGGCCAACAACGCGGCGCCGAGCATCAACGAGGGATTTGAAGTGTTGGTACAACTGGTAATTGCGGCGATGACTACCGCGCCGCTGGAAAGATTGAAGGAGTCGCCGTTGTTTTTTATGGCGGCCTGAGGCTGTGGCGTGCCATCCATAACTTTGGCGAAAGAGGCCTTGGCGTTGCGAAGCGCCACGCGGTCCTGGGGTCGTTTCGGTCCGGCGACGGTGGGCTCCACGGTGCTCAAATCGAGTTCAAGGGTACCGTTGAAATCCGGCGCAGGAGTATCGTCGGTGCGGAACAGCATCTGCTCTTTGCAGTACGCTTCCACGAGCGCGATTTGCTCGGTGGGCCGCGCGGTGAAACGCAGATACTCGAGAGTTTCCGCGTCCACGGGAAAAAAACCCATGGTGGCGCCGTATTCGGGCGCCATGTTGGCGATGGTGGCGCGATCGGGAACGCTAAGGGAGGAAAGCCCCGAGCCGTAAAATTCCACAAATTTTCCGACGACGCCGCGCTTGCGAAGCATTTCGGTGACGGTGAGGACCAGATCGGTGGCGGTGGCGCCTTCGCTGAGCTTGCCATGCAGGCGGAAGCCTACGACTTCCGGCACGAGCATGGAGGAAGGCTGGCCGAGCATGGCGGCTTCGGCTTCGATGCCGCCAACGCCCCAGCCGAAAACGCCGAGAGCGTTGATCATGGTGGTGTGCGAGTCGGTGCCGACGACGGAATCGGGATAGGCCTGCAGCTTGTCGCCGGACGGCATAGCACATACGACGCGCGCGAGGTATTCGAGATTTACCTGGTGGCAGATGCCGGTATCCGGCGGGACGACTTTGAAGTTGTGGAATGCGGTTTGGCCCCATCTGAGAAAGGCGTAACGTTCGACGTTACGCTGAAATTCCAGCTCGGCGTTCAGTCCAAAAGCGTTGATGCTGCCGAAATTGTCCACCTGCACGGAATGATCGATGACCAGCTCCGCGGGGAAGAGGGGATTGATGCGCTTGGGATTTCCGCCCATACGCTGCACGGCTTCGCGCATGGTGGCGAGATCTACAATGGCGGGAACGCCGGTGAAATCCTGGAGCAGGACACGGGCGGGCATGAAGGCGATTTCTTTTTCAGGGGTGCCAGGCTTCCAATTGGCGAGCGACTGGATGTCCGGGGCGTGCACGAAGCGGCCGTCTTCGAAGCGGAGAAGATTTTCGAGCAAAATGCGGAGGGAAAAGGGGAGCTTGGCGAGGTTGGCGACACGGTTTTTTTCAAGCGCTTCCAGACGATGAATCTCGAAGCTTTGCGCGCCGACGCGCAGCGTGTCCCGGGTGCCAAAAGAGTTTCCAGGTGAGATGGCCATCCTCTCGGTCCTTTCGCGGGTGCCCAGCCCTCCATGATAACCGAAATCGAAATACGGCGCGGGCGGCTATACTGGTAGGGCGTGCAGACTTCTGCAAAGATCGTTTTGATTTCCACGTATGAACTGGGGCGGCAGCCCTTTGGCCTGGCTTCGCCAGCGGCGTGGTTGCGCAAACGCGGGCACAGCGTTGTTTGCCTGGATCTAGCGCGGCAGGAGTTGAACGAATCGGCGGTTCGGGAGGCGGACCTGGTCGCCGTTTATTTGCCGATGCATACGGCAACGCGGCTGGCGGCGCAACTGCTGCCGGTTTTGCGAGAGCAGAATCCGCGGGCGCATTTTTGCTGCTACGGCTTGTATGCGCCGATGAATGCGGAGTACCTGCGAAGCCTGAAAGTTTCGACGATACTTGGCGGGGAGTTTGAAAGTGGACTGGCGAAGCTTGCGGAAGAAATCGGGCACTCGCAGGAAAGTGGAGAGGCGCAGGCGGCGCAGGAAGGGCCTGTAATATCGCTGGAGCGCTTGCTTTTTGAGGTGCCGGACCGATCGGGCTTGCCGGCGCTTGAAAAGTACGCGCACCTGGTCATTCCCGGCGAGGGTTACCGCGTGGTGGGATCCACGGAAGCGAGCCGTGGATGCAAACATTTGTGCCGCCATTGCCCGATTGTCCCAGTGTACAACGGAGTTTTTCGCATCGTGCCACGCGAGATCGTGCTGGAAGACGTGCGGCGGCAGGTGGAAGCGGGCGCGCAACACATTTCGTTCGGCGACCCGGACTTTTTCAACGGGATTGGCCATGCCATTCCATTAATTGAACAATTCCATCGCGAATTTCCCGGTGTTACGTATGACGCGACGATAAAAATCGAGCATCTTAGAAAATATGAGAAGTTGTTACCGAAACTGAGAGAGACGGGATGTCTTTTTGTGATTTCCGCGGTGGAGTCGGTGGACAACGTTGTGCTGGCCGCGCTGGAGAAGGGGCATAGCCGCGCCGACTTCCTGCACGTGGCGAGTGCTTTTCGTGCGCTGGGCATGACCATGCATCCGACATTTGTGCCCTTCTCTCCGTGGACTACGGTCGACAGTTATCTGGATTTGTTGCGGGTTATTTACGAGCAGGGGTTAACGGAAAACGTGGCGCCAATCCAGTTGGGTATACGGCTGCTAATACCGGAAGGTTCGCGCATGCTGGAACTCGAAGAGATTCGCGGAGCGATTGGGCGGTTCGATGCGCAGTCGCTGGTCTATCCGTGGAAACACGCAGACCTTCGTGTGGACGCGCTGAGCGAGGCGGTGCAGGAAATCGCGGCAACGGCCGGTCGCGCGATAGTATCCCGTTCGGCAGCATTCGAGCGTGTCTGGAAAGCCGCGCACGCCGCAGCCGGTTTTGACGCCCCAATGCTAGAGTTAGCCACTGCGCGAATCGTCCCATTCCTGAGCGAGCCGTGGTATTGCTGCGCTGAGCCTACGAAAGACCAACTCATTTCGATTGGCAGGCCGCAGCCAACCGCCAAAAGGCCGGCGATTACCGCGGACTGTTGGGTCTGATGCGACGAGAAAAATCCGGCATGGAAGATGCTCCCAAGCGATTGCTACTGTTCACCAACAAACTCGGCTACCAGACGCGGAGCTTTGAAGAAGCGGCGCGAAAACTGGACACCGAAATAATTTATGTTACGGACCGCTGCCATCAGTTAGAGGATCCGTGGGGCGACCGGGCAGTGGCCGTGCATTTCGAAGTACCTCAGGGTGCGGCCGCATCTGTTGTCGAAGCGATGCGCGGCAAGAGCGTCACTGGAATACTCGCGTTGGGAGATCGACCGGTGGTCGCGGCGGCTTATGCGGCGCGCGAACTGGGCATTCCCTACAATCATCCCGCGTCGGTGGAAGCTTGCCGTTCCAAATTGCGGATGCGCGAAGTTTTTCGCGATGCCGGTTTACGCACTCCGTGGTTTCTGACGGTCAATCTGGATCCGCTGCCCGAGCCCGCCCTGTTAGGAATGTTGTATCCCTGCGTATTGAAGCCCCTGTCACTTTCGGCCAGCCGCGGAGTGATACGCGCAAATAATCGCGAAGAATTTGTTACGGCGGCGCAGCGTATTCGAAATCTACTGCGGTCGCCGGAGGTTCGCTCGACCCGCGAATCGAATCTGGACCGAATTTTGGTCGAAGGTTATATACCGGGCCGTGAAGTCGCAGTGGAGGGCCTGGTCACGGACGGAGTGCTTCGCATACTGGCAATTTTTGATAAGCCCGATCCGCTGGAAGGGCCCTATTTCGAGGAAACAATTTATGTGACGCCGTCCCGGCTTGGGGAATCGCAACAGCGCGCAGTGAGGAAGTGCGCGGAGGAGGCAGCGCGAGCAGTGGGCTTAACGCATGGAGCGGTGCACGCAGAATTTCGGATCAGTGATGAAACGGCGGGAGAGCCTGGAGTGTGGCCGCTGGAGATTGCGGCGCGGCCCATCGGAGGCCTTTGCGCACGCGCGCTTCGATTTGTTGCGCGAGACGGGTTGGCAGAGAAAAGTTTAGACGACTCTTCCAGCATGGGCAGTATAGGACTGGAAGAACTTCTGTTTCGGCACGCGATGAATGAAGCTGTGAACAACTGGAGGAGCGAGCAGCAGGCCTCAAGCGTAATGATGATTCCGGTGCCGAGCAGTGGAGTGCTGGAGAAGATCGAAGGCGAGGACGCGGCGCGCGCAACCGAAGGAATTTCCGAAGTGGTGATTACGGCGCGACTGCACGATTACATTGAGGCGTGGCCGGAGGGCTCGAGCTACCTGGGATTTCTGTTTGCCAGAGCAGAGACGCCGGAAGAGGCCGAGCAGGCGCTACGCCGGGCCCACGCGGAATTAAGTTTTAAGTTGGTCGCGAGACTGCCAGTGCAGCATCCGCTGCGGCATATTGCGGAGACGGCGTAGGTTAGAACTAATAGCCGGGTAGGCCCGGCGGATCAGCCTTTCGCTTTCGGCGCGACGTAGCCTTCCGGAAGTTTTGAGCCTTCTCCGAAAAAAAACTGTTCCATTTGCTCTTCCATAATTTTCTGCGAATTGGGGTCCAGCGGATTGAGCCGGTATTCATTCATGACCATTTTGGAGTGCTCGATCCAGAGCTTCCAGGCGTCTTTCGAGACGCTATCGTAGACGCGCTTTCCAAGATCGCCTTTCCATGGCACACGATCGAGGCCAGGCATTTCCTTGTTGAATTTGACGCAGTGGACCATGCGCATGCCCGCGGGAGGCTGATTGCCGGGTGGTGTCGAGCCGCCGGATTCATTGGCCATGACTTATCTCCTGAACTGAGTGCTTTTTGACCTTACTGCATGTTCACCTAAATTCCTAGTCGTGCAGGGGAAGCAACGACGGTTGAGCGGCAATGAGGCGGTGCCGGGTAGCCGATCATTCGGCCCGTCTAATTGAAGAAGCATACACTTAACGACATTGTTATTTAGTTGACGGAGGCGCAATGTCATTTCCCTTGCAAAAGGTATTTCCCGGAACCTTGAGGGGCGCCTGGAATGAAGAGATGCAGAGATTCGCAACGCAAGATACCGTCGCGCGGTTGTGGAATCGAGACAGTTCTCTGTGGCCGACGGAAGAACACCAGATGCATGTGGTGAAAAGCAACTTACGCTGGCTGGATTTGCCGGAAGAAATTGGCCCATACGTAGCGAGAGTTCTCGAGAGCGCGCGAACGGTGAGAGAAGCAGGGATGGATCATGTCGTTTTTGTGGCCATGGGCGGATCCAATCTTGCGGCGGCGGCGATTCTGGATTTTCCGGAGAGCACCATCGATAAACGGGTATTTCTGCTGGATAGTACGGACACAGACGCCATCAGGAGCGTGGAATCGAAACTTCCGCTGCCGAGAACACTGTTTGTTTTCTCTCACAAGTCTGGAAAACGCATCGAAACGCACTGCCTGCTGCTGTATTTTCTGGACAAATTGAAGAGTGCAGGTATTGAGTTACCGGGGAAGCACTTCATGGCGTTGACGGAGCGAAATTCGTACCTGGCCTCGCTAGCGAACGCGTACAAATTTCGCGATGTGTTTTTCGATCCGCCAGGCATTAGCAGCCGTTACTCTGGCTTGATCCACTTCAGCCTCTTTTTAACCGCTATACGCGGGGCAGATCCGGCGCAACTGATAAAGACTGTCGCTGCGATGAGAGACGCTTGCCGACCTGAAGCGCCAGCGGAAAAGAATCCGGCGGTGGCGCTAGCTTCGTTTCTGGCCGCAGGGGAACGGAACGGGCTCAACCGCCTGATTCTGCTTACCGGGCCCGAATTATTCTATGTTGCGTATCGCATTGCACAATTGACAGGCATGAGCACGAGCAGCGGGGGCCGAGGATTTATACCGATATTCACGCAGCAGGCCTATGCACTGAAAACGGTTCGAGAAAAATGCCTGGTGGTGAAACTTAGCCTGGAAAACCAAGGGCGAACGGAGGCGAAGGAATTGACCGAACTGCGGGACGCGGGGGTGCCGATAGTGGAAATCAAGCTGCAGGAGCACGGCGATATCGCCGCGGAGATTTTTAAGTGGGAGGTGGCTACGGCGCTGGCGTGCGTGCCGATGGGCTTGAACCCTTTTCATGATGGAAATACGCAGGGAAGTTTCGGAATACCGGTGGAGCGACTGGATAATATCGCAAGTAAACGACAGACTGTGCCAACCGCCACCACAGCGACGGAGGGGCCGGTGAGCCTGTACGCGGGCGGGCGAACCAGGCGGATGATTTCAAGTCTGAACCTGCGAGAAGCGCTGCGGACATTTCTGGAGTTGCGGAACCAGGAGAGCTACATTGCGATTCTGCCATTTTTTAAATTGATCCCCGAGTATATCGATATACTCCAAGACCTGCGGGAGCGCATGCGCTGCGGGCTGGAGATGCCAGTGCAAATGTCGACGGGGCCGCGATACATTCATGCGCTGGGAAGGATGTACAAGGACGGGCCCGCGAACGGAATCTTTGTGGTGGTTACGGCCGCGCCGCGCGAGGACCTGGCGATTCCAGGGGCGGATTATACGTTTGGAGAACTGCAACTGGCGCTGGCGATGGAGGAGTGCGAAGCCCTGGAAAATTCGTGGAAACCGACGATTCGGCTGCATTTGGCAGAGGGCGCAGAAAAAGGTTTGAAGCAAATGCGAGATATTGTTATACAAACCGTGGCGCAAATAAGCGGAAACGCGGGCTAACGATCCCGGACTGGCCGGTTCCCGGCGCGAAATCGAAAGGTGGAGAACACGTTCGTGGCTGAAATTACAACCATGTTCTGGGATATCGGAGGTGTGATACTCACGAACGGGTGGGGCAGGGCCTCGCGAGAGGAAGCAGCCAAGGCTTTTGACTTCGATTGGGAGGAATTCCAGGATCGCCACGACCTGTGTTTCCCCGCGTGGGACGCGGGACTTATCACCGTAGACGAATACCTGGACCGCACGCTGTTTCACCGTCACCAGTCGTTCACACGCGAACAGTTCATCGAGTTTATGCATGCGCAGTCGCGGGAATTCCCGGAGACACGCGGGATTCTTGATGCGGTGACGGGTCTGGAAAGGTATTTTATCGGCGCGATCAACAATGAGCCGCTGGAACTCAATCGATATCGTATCGGGCTCTTTGAGTTGCGCCGAAATTTCGAAGTGTTTTTCAGTTCGTGCTATGTGCGTTCGCGAAAACCGGAAGCGACAATATTTCGCGTGGCGCTAGAGGTATCGCAGCGGCCTCCCGCGGAATGTTTGTTTATAGATGACCGGCCGCTGAACCTGGAAGTGCCGCGGCGGCTGGGTATGAAGGTGATTCACTATAAGGATGCGGAAGGGCTGCGTAAGGAGCTGCGAAAGTACGATGTTGCGGTATAGTTTCTGGAAGCTTAAATCGTTTGAATGAAGGATTTTTGGTTGGAAGGGACGTGTGATGGCGGATAACGGCAAGGCTTCGGGCGGCTACAGCGAGGCGGTAGAACCTTGCACGGTGGTGCTGTTTGGAGCGTCGGGAGATCTGGCGAAACGCAAGGTGATTCCGGCCATGTACGATCTGGCGATACACAATTCGTTGGGTCCGCAATACGCCATTGTGGGATTTGCGCGCACGCCGATGAGCGACGACAATTTTCGGTCGGCGCTGGGGGAGGCGGCCAACAGCATTTCGGAGGTGGGGCCCATTGATCCAAAACAATGGGATGAATTCGCCGGCAACCTGCATTACAGCCAGGGGGACTACGATGATCCGGAAGCGTACGCGCGCCTCGCGAAATGCTTAGACGCCCTGGAAGCATCGAAGAAACTCGGTGGCAACAGATTGTTTTATTTGTCCACGCCGCCGGAGGTTTACCCGCACATCGTGGAGCAGTTAGGCAAGGCGGGATTGGCGAAACCTGCGTCCCCCGATTCGTGGGTAAGAATGATTATCGAGAAACCATTTGGCCGGGATCTGGCGTCGGCAAAGGAATTGAACAAGAAAGTGCTGTGCGTGTTTGATGAGAAGCAGGTTTACCGCATAGATCACTACCTCGGAAAAGACACGGTGCAGAATTTGCTGGTGCTGCGATTCGGGAACGGAATTTTTGAGCCGCTGTGGAACCGTAATTATGTGGATCACGTACAAATCACCGCCGGGGAAACGCTGGGAGTGGAGCGGCGGGGTGGCTTTTATGAGAACACCGGCGCGCTGCGGGACATGATCCAGAGTCACGTGCTGCAGCTTACTTCACTGGTGGCGGTGGAGCCGCCGGCGTCGTTTGACGCCACCTCGGTACGCAACGAAAAACTGAAAGTGCTGCAGTCCATCCGGCCATTTAACCTGGAGATGGTGGCGCAGGCGGTAGTACGCGGGCAGTACGCGCCTGGAAAAGTGGGCGGCAAGCCTGCGGCGGGATACCGACAGGAGCCGGGCGTGAGTGCCACCTCACGAACGGAAACCTTTGTAGCCGCGAAACTGTTGATTGATAACTGGCGCTGGGCGGGCGTGCCATTTTATTTGCGCACCGGGAAACGGCTAGCGAAACGCAGCACGGAAATTGTTATCGAGTTCCGGCGGG
>JALYLI010000238.1 GCA_030774335.1 Acidobacteriota bacterium
ATCTTGCGGCTGCGGGCCACATAGCATTTTCCGTCCGTGATCGCCTTGCTCATTGAATAAAATCCCACACTCGTGCATCGGGCAAAAAAGTCAGGCGCTTGACCGGTACACGCTGCACAAAATCAAGCGCGGCCTGGAACACCTGCTCCACCAGTTCCGCATCATGCGCGAAGAAAAGAATATTTCTCAACAGAGCGCCGGCAGCTTCGCTGGGCGAAGCTATGGAATCGATGCGATTCACCGGTCCTTGCGCGAGCAAGTATAGCGTGTCGATCGGAGCTTGAACGTTTTCTCCGGGCTTGGCCAATTCTCCGGCAAATGGCGTGCCGTAGGCAATGTAGCTGCCGTAGCCATTCGCGGCGCGGCGTACGTAGGAAATTTCGTCGGTCAACAGCGTGGCATCAGGGGGCGCCAGGCGCGTGATGGTGGTTTTTCCAGCGCCGGAAACTCCCGAGAAAAGGAATGCCTTCCCATTGCGAATGGCGCTGGCAGCGTGCACCAGAAAACCACCCTGGCGGGCCAGCGCAAGGGTGTGGACGATACGCAGAACGGAATCAACAGAATAAGGATTGGCTCTCTGGCGAATATGCCCGCGACGCTGTTCCGGATTCCATTGTGCGCGGAAGTCGCCGCGCGTGAAATTCCAGACGTGACCTTCGCGCCAGACCTGCACATCTTCGTCGGGATCGAGGCCGAGAGTGAATTCTTTTCCGTCTAAGTGGTCGGGGAGCAGCTCGACATCAAAATTACATTCAGCCGTTTTGAGCGATCCCGGAAACCCGGAGTAACGGTCTTCCACCATGTGAAGAAACGCCGCGTCCTGCACGTGCACGTGCAGGTGCACGGTCATGCCGCCGACTCCGATCGTTGCGGTCAAACGCTCCGTCGTGGCGGTCATAACGGTGTCGTGAGGCTGGATGAGACAGTGTGTAATTGTGGCTTGCTGCTGTTACGCAGTGAGCGGATGCGTATCCAACCCGCCAGCCAGATCCGCATCGCAAAATCAGACCGCCGGAGAACTGCTGACGTGACTCTGGAGAGCAACCCAAGACGTCGGGAAGGAACGAAGGAGTGGCTGTCGCGCTCGATAGAGACAACCAGGCCCAAGATGTTCTCGGCGGTGACCGCGGGATCGGCGGAATGCGCGGTGTCGCCCTGGGCCGTCAGGTGATCGGGACTCGCGAACTTAACTCGATGCGCGACGACTCCGCCATAGCAAGAGAAGAAGACGATGTCTCCCGGTTGGATTTCTGATATCCCACGCCGATGAACCATCAGAACATCGCCGGGGCGAATTTCCGGAAGCATACTGGAGCCCGTAGCGCGAAATCGCAGTTTGCCGGAGTCACGAAGTATCTGGGCGGCCAGTTCGTTGCGCGTGAACTTTCGGAACTCGGTCGTATCGTCCACTTAGTGGTCCACTAAGACGCTTTGCGGTTGCCGCGGCATTGCGCCTGGGTCGCTTGTATCTTCCCGCAGACCAGCGCCTGGGTTTCGAAGATACGCTCGTGGCGAACTTCGGGTTTGGAATAGAGTTTTTTTTCGGACGTTGCGTTGCTCGATTGGGATGGTTTGTTTGTGTTCATTTGGATCAGTTTAGCCCCGCTTGGGAGAGTTGGACAGCGCAACCGGTGGTTGTTCCACTTCCCGTGGTGCCATTTCCAATACAGGTTCCGTTGCTTAACGGTGTGAAGTATACCTGCGATGTACCCGTTGGCGAGGCGACGACATTGTCGATGATGATTCCACTCGTCCCACCCGCCGCTCCTGCGCGAGCGGAAGTGGCCTTGCTCGTCGTAAGGGCCGCGCCGCTGGTGACGTTGAAAGACATAATACAACCGCTGCCGCTCGGGCAGGCGATTGGCGCAGCGGTGACATTATTTGCTTGATTGCTCAAAAATATGAGGTCAGTTGTTCCGTTAAGAATTTCAGTCACTGGCGAGCAGCCTACCCCCACTCCCGCGATGCCACTTGCAACCTCCGGTCCCGCCACAGGCGTACCCATCACATTAGCAGTGATCGGAACTTGGTAAAGTTGGGGACGATCGGCCGTACCACTTGACATGCCGCAGAAGTAAAAGTTCCCCGTGCTATTTGCGCTACTGAAATAGATGTTGTCGAACGCACCCGAATAAAGTTTTTGGGTTTTAATTGTCGCAGTCCCAAAGGTTTTGCTCACCAACCCCGCATTAGCTGCCGCGAACGACGTCGAGAATTGATAGATTGCTCCGGTTCCCGCTTGCCCAGTGGGGTTGGCGCAAGTTTTTCCGGTATTGCAGTAAACAACCACGTAAGCTCTGCCAGCCTGCGCATCGACAATCGGCGCAGACGCGACACCCGTCGCATTTGCCAAGTCAGCGGACACAACAATATTTGAAGATCCGCCACCTACAGCTCCCCCGCCTCCGGGAATCCTTACTAGCGTGCCGGAAAAGGCCACGACGCCACTAAACGTGCCGACCAGCAGATTACCTGTACCAAAGTCATAAACCGGACTCGTCAACTTATTATTCAGGCTGAGCGTTTGTGGCCAACCAGAAGTTGTGCCGCCGCCGGTGATCTCAGCGGGTGTTCCGGAAAGAAATATGTTCGTGAGTTTGTGAAGCACGCCCGCGTCATCACCGACGTAGAGGACATCGTTTCCGTAATCGTAATAAGGTGAAGAAAGCGAGTCATCGGGGTTACCGCTCAGCGCGATCACAGTCATGCAGGGAGCTACACAAGCCCGATAGCTGGCGGCCGCCGTGTTACTCAAAGTAACGATAGTGGTATTGTTGGTGTTTTTTGTCGCTGGCGCTTTCCATTTCAAAATTACCAGGCTCGCGCCGCTGTGAACGCTGCTACCCGTCGCTATGAAAGCCACCTGCGTCCCATCCAGGGAAAGCACCGGCGAGGTGATAATCGTTCCTCCCGCGACGTTGTAGTTCCAATACTCCAGGGGGCCCGTGGTGAAATTAGAACATCCTGAATAGAGGTTATCGTACGCGATGATGCTGGGCTGGCTGGTGGTGCCCGGAAGCCCTGTTGGGTACACGACAAAGTCGGGAGTCGTGGCGCTGTCGCAAAAGGCCGTGCTGGCGTCGAAAGAATACTTGGCGGGGAACTGGTCCGGGAATACTTTACCGCCTACGCCGATATTCATGCTCCAGTCTTTTTGCAAGCTGCCATCATCAGCGGTGGTTCCCCCGCCATCGCCATGTTTCCCACCCTTGCCCTTGCCAGCGTTCTCAAGCCTATCAAGGACAGAATCGGCCTCGGCGGAGCGATTGTCGCCACGATTGGCTCGTGCTGCGGCTGCGGAACGCCTGCGGCTCTGGGCTTGGAATCGCGGGTTGTTGACGATGTTATACCACTTTTCCACAGTTCCATGGTTGACGGCGTCAGTCAGTGAGCCGGGGTTGGAGAAAACCACATGTCGGTCGGCCCAGTCCTCGGGAATACCCTGACTGCGGGCCGAAACCGGAGAAATCGCCAGTGCCAGCGCCGCAATCGCTAACGTGCCGATGCCCCGCCAGGGCGCTGGAGCGCATTTGAGCAGTCTGCTGGATGCCGCATTTTGGAAGAGGTCCATTCGCGTCATGTGGTACTCCAAGTTTTTCGAGGCAGAGGACAGGGCACATTGAGGATATCACGGTCTGTAATGCTATCGAAGTATCAAAATGGGAATCCTTGTGTCCAAAACGCTGAATACCCCTTTTATCGTTGACTCGCGGCGTCCACCGAGAGAAGAGAGCAATTCAGTTATTGCGCTGGATCAATAATTCGCGCTTGTCTGTCCTCTCCGTGCCGTTTGTAGCGACCGAGGAAGCAATCTGCGGCGCTACGGCCGGATCCCACGCGCTGCCGTTTACGCCGTGTACCACCGGAAGCCCTTGCGTTGCTCCTCGGCGAGTTCCTTGGCCACTGCCAAGGTCTGGGCGCGGCGATACTGCGCACAGGTAGCGAGGATCGCGTTCAGCAGAGCTATGGGCGCTGCGTAAGAAGCGGCAAACGAGGTGGACTCAATGGAAGCGATAAATAGTTCATCGCATTCACGGGCCAGCGGCG
>JALYLI010000239.1 GCA_030774335.1 Acidobacteriota bacterium
CGTCCAAGTTTCAGCGTCACGCAGTACATGCAATCTGCCGGATACCGCATCATTCCCGTGAATCCCAACGAAACCGAAGTTCTCGGCGAAAAATGCTATCCGCGGCTTGAAGACATTCCAAAGACGCACAAAATTGAAATCGTGGATATTTTCAGGCGCTCGGAGTTCATTCCGCCAGTAGTGGATAGCGCGATTACCGTGGGAGCAAAAGTAATCTGGATGCAGCAGGGCATTGCCAATCCGCCGGCAGCGGCAAAAGCCCGCGATGCCGGACTTATCGTAATCGAAGACGCGTGCATCCTCATCGAGCACCGCCTGCGGCGATAGCCGCGGCGCTAGTTGACCGTCAATGGGAACACAAACAAATTGTGCTTCCCCGGTGCAATCACTCCCAGCAGTTTGCCATCGTCTGAAATCGCAAAATCTCGAAACGTCACCGCACGCAGAATCGGTTGAGGAGTAGGCTCGGCCACCTTGATATCCGCGCCGGGGTTGATTTCAACCGTCTCGGGAAGATCAATCCATACGAGTTCGGCGGTCTTCTTTTCCACCGCGCGTTTCAGCAAAATACGGGTTTCATCCGGCGACCAATGGAACACGCCCATGCCCACGCGTACCCGTGCCACGCGATGAATCGCACTCAGATCCCGAATCTCCAGCACTTCCTTATCAATGTAGTAGGCCGCTTTTTTGCCGCTGGTAGAAATCGAAAGTCCGCCGGCGAAAGCCAGAATGGTGGCCAGTTCGGTGTCGTCCTGTGAAAGCAAATCGAGGCGCTGCAGTCTGGGTGGACCCGTCTGCGCGCGATCCTGCTCCACGCCAATGGCCACGTTGCTGTGACGAATCTCGTCTACATCCAGAAAAGTGCGCCCTTCAAACGCCGCCCCGGCTGGTCCGGTCTTCAGATTTGTGTATTGAAGGGAGAACAGCGCGCGTGGCTTCACCGCTTCCGTCAGATAAACCACGGTGGCGTTATCTTTCAGCCAGAAAGCATTCGCGGAGTCGCGTATCACATTTTCTCCGCCGTTGATGCGCACCTCTTTACCGTTGTCATCCAACACCACGGTCATGAACGAGTCCTGCGTCTTGCTGCTCTCGTCTATCAGCGATGTCACGAAAAGGCGCGCAAGTATCAGGTGGCCGTCCGGGGACCAGCGGAATGAATCCACCGCGTAACTGAACGGTTTATCGCCGACCTTGAACTTTTCTCCCAACAGCAGGCGCTTCTTCTTCCCATTTGTTTCCTGCAGCCAGATGTCGTCGTGCTGCAGGTCATACAACTTCGTTTTCATGTTGCGCCGCACGGAATAAACGATGCGCCCGTCGGGAGCAAACGCGAACGCGGTAATATCCTCATCGATGGTTTGCAGCGGCTTCTCAAAGTCCACCACTTGTGCGCTGGCAGCCGGCACTTGGCAGCAGCCAAAAACCGCGCACACCAGTGCGCACCATCCCCGAAGCCACCGAAACCGGCTGCGCGAACAAGGGCAAATCATAAATTTTCTTTGGAATTCAACGCGATTTGAATGTCTTCACCATGGTAAACAATATTTTATAGGCATCCCTGCAGCACCGCATCAATCTTTTGCCGCCGCCTTCGCTTTTAGCTTGCGAATCTCCTCCAATCGCTGTCGAAGCCTCACCTCAAATCCCTGATCCGTCGGTTTGTAGTACGTTCGCCCGGCCAGATTATCCGGCAGGCAGGTCATGTCCGTCACTTTCGCTTCAAAATTGTGTGCGTATTTATATCCTTCGCCGTAGCCTACGTTTTTCATCAGTCCGGTCACAGCGTTTCGCAAATGCAGCGGCACGGGATCCGCTTCGGTCTTTGCGACGTCCTCCATCGCTTCTCCGTGCGCGGTATACAGAGCATTTGATTTTGGAGCCAGCGACAAATAGACCGCCGCCTGCGCCAGCGCAAGATGTCCTTCCGGAGCGCCCAGAAAGTCAAACGCTTCCTTCGCGGCCAGAGTCACCGCCAGAGCGCCGGGTTCCGCCAGCCCGATATCTTCGCTGGCCATGCGCACCAGCCGCCGCGCCAGGTACAACGCGTCCTCTCCCGACTCCAGCATGCGCGTCAACCAGTACAGCGCCGCGTCCGGGTCGGAATTACGCACCGCCTTGTGCAGTGCCGAAATTAAATTAAAGTGTTCTTCGCCGGCCTTGTCGTAACGCAGCAGCTTGCGCTGCAAAATATCCTCCAGCAGCAGCGGCGTAATCGACAGCACACCATTGCCGTCGCGTATGGCGCTGCGCGCCGCCAGCTCCAGCGTGTTGTACGCCGATCGCGCGTCGCCATTCGCAAACGAAGCAATGCGCATCAGCACTTCATCGCTGGCCTCAAATTCCTCGTTTCCCAGTCCGTGTTCCTTGTGCAGCAGCGCCCGCCGCAAAAGTTCCGCGATCAGCGGTGTAGGAAGCGCGGCCAGCACATATACTTTCGTGCGCGATAACAATGGCGATATCACTTCAAACGAAGGATTCTCCGTCGTCGCTCCGATAAACGTAATATGCCCCGCTTCCACGTACGGCAGGAATGCATCTTGCTGCGCCTTGTTGAAGCGGTGCACTTCGTCCACGAAGACAATCGTGCGGTGCCCAGAGCGCGATTTTCTCTCCGCCACCGCCATCACTTCCTTGATTTCCTTGATGCCCGCAAGCACCGCGCTGAAGGAAACAAATTCCGAGCGCGTCAATCGCGCGATTAATCGCGCCAGCGTGGTCTTGCCACACCCCGGAGGGCCCCACAGCAACATCGACCCGATATCGTCGTTTTCAATTTGTGTGCGAAGCGGTTTGCCCCGCCCCAGCAGCTTTTCTTGCCCAATGAACTCGTCCAGCGTGCGCGGACGCATGCGTTCCGCCAGCGGTTGGTGCGCCGCGGGCACCTCCGATTCCAGCGCGTTTCCGCCCGGCCCCAGTGGAATTTTGTTGAATAAGCTCACGGCTCTTGGATGTTCCGCGTGCGCGGGGAGTTGCGCTGCCGCGCCGCTTCATAAAACAAAACCGCAGCCGCAGCCGCGGCGTTCAGCGACTCCACTCCTTTTGCCATCGGTATGCGGATGCGCGCATCAGCGCTGCGTTCCACTTCAACAGGAAGCCCCGATCCTTCGTTACCCACCAGCAGCGCCGCCGGCGCGCACCAGTCCACTTCCCATGGGGCAAGCAGCGGCTGCTCGCCCGTCTCCGGTTCGTGCGTGCTCGAAGCCAGGGTTCGAAATCCCGCCACTTTTAGTTGCGTCATTAAGATGGGCAGCGGTGTCCCTGACAAAATCCCCAGGTGCAGCGCGGCACCCGCGGATGCCCGCAACGCCTTCGGCGAAAACGGGTTGGCCGTTCCGCTTTGCCCGGAAGCAGAGATCGCCGCGCCGGTCGCGCCAAACGCCGCCGCCGTGCGCAAAATCGTTCCTACGTTTCCCGGATCCTGCACCCCGGCGAGCACAACGATTAGCGGCGAACAGACCTCCGCGGGCGCACGCAGCAAATCGTCGAACGTCGTGACGCGCGGTTCCACCAGCGCCGCGACACCTTGCGGATGCTCGGTATCTGCTAATCCCTCGAACAATCTGTCCGTCGTGCGCAATACAGGAAACGCAATCTCCGGCCGCGCAATAAATGGCGCCAATCTCTCGCGGAAACGCTCCCCGGCTTCGCTGAACAATACGGCTTCGATCCTGCATCCCGAGCGCAGCGCCTCTTCGACTAGCCGCACGCCTTCGACCCCCACAAATCCCGACTCCGTTGGAATTCCGCCGCGTAGCGCCATGCGAAATTGTTTCAGCCATCGATTGTCTCGGCTGGTCAACATGGCGGCGCTAGCGCGCGGAGTCGAACGCAAATTTCGTCCGTTGCGTCCGGTTTCTGGAGAGGTTCCCATCGCCCGAAAGCGTAGCACCCTTCCGCATTGGAACGCACTGAGCCAACCGGCCGAATCCGGCCCTCGCCCCAACTCATTGCGCCGCCTCTACGCCTATGGTAGCGTCGCCGGATTGAAATCCAGCGCCGCGCCGCACCAGTGCGCCGCGCAACTTCGCTAAAGGCCAGAAAATTGCCCGCAGAAACCTTGCGCATCAATGCGCAATCGCCGGAACCAAGCATGCTGCGCTATGCAGCAGATTTCCTGGTGCGCGGGCGGGTCGTTGCCGTTCCCACCGATACCGTGTACGGACTCGCCGCCGATCCCTTCAATCTGTCGGCGATCGACTCCATCTATCGCGTCAAGGGACGTCCCGAATCGCGCGCTCTGCCAATCCTCGTCAATTCTGTCGATCAAGCCATGCTGCTCTCTCGTGAAGTCCCCGCCAATTTTATGCGCCTGGTGCACGAATTCTGGCCGGGCGAACTCACGCTGGTCGTTGACGCGGCGCATCGCTTACCCTTGAAAGTCACCGGCAACACCGCCCGCATCGCTTTGCGTTGGCCGCGCAGCGCCGTAATCTCCGGACTCATCGAAGAGTTTGGCGCCCCCATCACCGGAACCAGCGCCAATATTTCCGGCCATCCGTCGTGTACCAGTGGCGCTCAAGTCCTGGAGCAACTCGGCGCGCGCCTGCCGCTCATCCTCGACGCCGGCGAACTCGGCTCAAATCTCGCCTCCACCATCGTGGT
>JALYLI010000240.1 GCA_030774335.1 Acidobacteriota bacterium
ACGATGGAAAAGAAGGCGGTGTTACAGCCGATCCCGAGGGCCAAGGTCAGAACAGCGATTATCGTGAAGCCGGGATTCTTGCGCAAAATGCGGAGCGCGTAACGAAAGTCGCCGGTGAAGGTATCGAGCCAACTGATGATGTCCCTCGCGCGCATGTCTTCTTGCAGCAGCATGGAGTTTCCAAAACGTTTTTTTGCGTGGTAGCGCGCGTCGGACGGAGTCATCCCTGCGGCAAGGTTGGCAGCGACGCGCATCTCAACGTGCGCACGCAATTCCTCATCGAGTTCCCGATCCAGCTTTTCTTTTCGAAACGTGTCGCGCAACCGGGATAACCAGGACATTCCACACCTTCCTTTAAAGCATCCGAGCTTTGACTTCGGCCGGTTCAGGCGTACTGCAAAACGTGTGCGACCGCCTGGGTCAGCCGCGCCCAGCTCTTTTCTTCTTCAGCAAGTTGCTTGCGGCCTGCGACAGTGATGCTGTAATAACGGGCGCGACGATTATTATCAGAGGTCCGCCACTCGGCTTTGATCCAGCCATCCTGCGCCATGCGGTGCAGCGCGGGATAAAGAGAGCCTTCCTCAACGCGCAGAACCTCTTTCGAAAGCATTTGTATGTGCAACGTGACGCCGTATCCGTGCTGCGGCCCGCGCATGAGCGTTTTGAGGACCAAAAGAGCCAGCGTGCCTTGCAGCACGTCATTTCTGGAACCCACGGGAAGCTCCTATAGACAGCTATAGGTAGGACGTTGGAACGCGGCAAATGTTTCCAGAGGTGGAAAGAATTTTGCCGACACGCTAGTTCGGGCTAGAGTGGGGGTGCGTAGCAGAAAGCGCAAGGACAACCGATGAGCCCAAAGACACAGATTTCACGACGCAAGTTTTTGGCGGATGCAAGCGCCGCCGCGGCGGCGTTTACAATTGTGCCGCGGCACGTGTTGGGGCGCGGACTTACGCCGCCCAGCGACATGCTTAACATTGCCGGCATTGGTGTCGGTGGGATGGGGCGCGCCAACCTGATCAACCTTGCCAGCCAGAACATTGTGGCCCTCTGCGACGTGGACTGGGGCTACACCGGTGCATCGTTTGAGCGGCTGGATACGGAAATCCAGGGGTTGAAGACACGGCTCGATAATCCCGACCCTCAGCCCATCGCTGGCCAGCCGGTGGTGGAGTTCGACCGTGTAAAAGGAAAAAGGCGTCTGAACGGGATGATCCGGCTGAAGACGGAGCACTGGCCAAAGGCAAAACGCTATAGCGATTATCGAGAGATGCTGGAGCGCCAGAAAGATATCGACGCCGTGGTGATTGCTACCGCCGATCACATGCATGCGCCGATCGCGCTGGCGGCCATGGACCTGAACAAACACGTGTACGTGCAGAAACCGCTGACGTGGTCCATCGACGAATCGCGGCGGCTGGCGCGCCGTGCGAAAGAACTGAAGATCGCTACACAAATGGGAAATCAGGGCCACTCGCTGAACGACGCGCGCACTACTGTCGAATACCTTCGCGCCGGAGCGATTGGCGAGGTTCGCGAAATACATGTATGGACCAACCGGCCACTCGGATATTGGCCGCAGGGCGTGCCGCGCCCCGAATCGTTGAAGGAAGGCGGCGATACCTTGAAGTGGAACGGCGCGGGAGTGATCGCGCGGGAAGCGAACGCGTTCGCTGGTTCGTATCCCGTTCCCGATACGCTGGCGTGGGATCTATTTCTTGGCGTGGGACCACGCGTCGAGTACCACCCCATCTATCATCCTTTCAATTGGCGCGGCTGGGTGGATTGGGGCGTTGGCGCCATCGGAGATATGGGCGCGCATTTGATCGATCACTCCATGTGGGCGCTGGATCTGGGATTTCCGACGAGCATAGAGACGGTTTCAACTCCGTTCAACGGAGCTTCTTACCCGCTGGCCACGCAGACATTTTACGAATTTCCGGCACACGGTAAGATGCCGACGGTGAAAATGACTTGGTATGACGGCGGGCTGCTTCCGCCAAAACCTGAAGAGCTTGGCGAAGAGGAATTGAACAAGGGTGGCGGCGTGCTGTTGATCGGAAGCAAGGGAAAATTGATGCACGATACCTACGGGTTGAAACCGCGGCTGCTCCCTAAGACGCTCCACGATTCATATGGCAAGCCGGCGGAAAAACTGCCGCGCATTCCCGGCGAGGACCATGAAATGAATTGGGTAGAAGCCGCCAAGGGAAGGGTTGAGCCCTCTTGTCCGTTCGAGTACGCGGCGCGGCTAACTGAAGTAATGCTGCTCGGAGTGGTGGCGCTGCGCGCGGGCAAAAAAATCATGTATGACGGCGCAAACATGAGAATCACCAACGTGGCGCAGGCCAACGATTTTCTGAAGCGGGAATACCGGCAGGGCTGGGGCGCGTCCCAGGCAAAAAATTCATAGC
>JALYLI010000241.1 GCA_030774335.1 Acidobacteriota bacterium
GTTTCCGCCGTGTATCTCGGCGGCGCCGAACCAGAATTGCTCGCCGAGCTGCGCGAAGAATATCCGCGCGCCGAAATTGCTCCCGCGAAAGAATCGTATCAACGATGGGTCGTGGAAATTGTCCGCCAGATCGAAGGCAAGCCTGCTAGCGAACAATTGCCGCTCGACGTGCAAGGCACCGCTTTCCAGCGCCGCGTGTGGCAGGAGTTGCAGCGCATTCCGCGCGGCGCCACCAGAACCTACACGCAGGTGGCCCAATCGCTGGGACAGCCGACCGCCGCGCGCGCCGTGGCCAGAGCTTGCGCCACCAATCCCGTCTCCATCGTTGTGCCTTGCCACCGCGTAATTCGCGGCGACGGCAACCTGGCCGGCTACCGCTGGGGCCTGTCGCGCAAAGAGCAACTCCTAGCCGCCGAACGCGCTGGCGCGAAGTAAACAAGCTAGCCGAAAAATAAAACCCGCACCCTGAAAGAAATCCCAGGGTGCGGATTCGCAAAAGCTCCAAAAGTTATGCGCGCGGCTTGGTGCGGCTCACGCCTTTCGGCCAGTCCTGCTTGAACTGGCTGTCTCCAATCTTCAAATTCTTCATCACGTTGGTGTAATGGAAAATCAGGTAGTCCTCGGATCCCGACTCAAAAAACTTTTGCTGCACCGGCAGCCACGAAGCCTCGTCAATCCATATCTGGATTTTGGCGATCTGCTTGCGCACGTGGTCTGATTTGGGAATCAGCTCCAGCATCACCGTTCTTTTGTGATCGAACTCCGTTTCGCCCAGCAAAGTCACCAGGTAACTCTTCCTGACGTTCTCACTCTTGGTGCCGAACCCCAGCAACACATACTGGTCCACCATCTCGCGATTTTTCCCCAGGTCGTATTCCTCTACGCGATTAATTTTCGGCGTGAACACATACAGGTTGTCGCCATTGCGAAGAATCGTGCGCGGGTCCGGCTTGGTGAATTCAATACGCATCTTTTCGTCGCGGCGCACAAAAAGTCTGCCGCTTTCCGTGGAGGTATCTTTCACCACGTCGGTGTACTTGATGTGCTCAATGTCGGCGGTCAGTGTATGAAAGTCCCGCGCGGACTTGTCCATCATGCCCAGCACGCTGTCGGTGCTCCACGCTGTATTCTGTGCCCGCGACACACCCGTAATCGCAGCGCCCAAACCCATTATCAAAATCAGGAAAAATACGGAAAAACGCTTCAATCTTGGCCCCTGTGACCCTCGTGAAATGTACACACTACACCTGTCATTTTCGCTTTTCCTAGCATAGCAAAGAGACGTGCGTATGGCTTGAGACGTTTCATTAGGAAAGTTGCTTTCGATGCCGGTCGCGACCAAAAAATGTGCACCGCCACAAACCAAAAAAACGTGCAGGGTGCCCCACCCCTCGGGTTTTTGGTGGGTGGGGTCTTTAACGTGGGAACGCCCGGCCCTTAGTCCGGAGTTCGTTCTAAAAACGGCTCGACCAATATACAACTAACCAGAAACGCCTTAAACAAGCCGTCTCCATCTGAATCGGATTTCCAAGCCGTGGGAAAGTTTGTAGAGGAGTGACGCGTTATGTCAGCGCATGTTCAGCGCTTGATTTCCACCTGGTAGGCGATGACCGTGCCCTGCTCATCGCGCACCGGCTCGATTTTCGAGATGGAAAAATTTCCCTTGTGCAGTTCCGGCAACGCCTCTTTTAACGCGTTGTGAAGATCGTTCTGCAGTGCCAGCTTGGTCGGCGGAGCCAGCACGCGCGTGTCCACGCGGTAGGTCTGGCGGTTGCCGTCTTGCGACACCAGCAAGACTTGTCCCGGCCCCGCCGGAGCTCCGCTGGCCGGCTCGTCGTGGAACCAGTTGCGTGGCGTCAGCAGCGCAAAAATCAGAATCACCACCACCGCCACGTCGTATTGCCAGGTCCCACGTTCGTAGGACCAGAAAAACATGCGCGAAAATATTTGTCCCAGGCTGGCCATGCTAATCCGCGGGAATTCCGTCCACGATCACGCCATCGCGCATGTGCACCACGCGATCGAAATACACCACCGCTTCCGGATTGTGCGTGATCATCACGATAGTTTGGCCCAGGTCCTTATTCAGTTGCCGCAGCATCTGCAGCACGATCTCGGAATTTGTGGAATCCAGGTTGCCTGTCGGCTCGTCCGCCAGCAGAATCTTTGGCTCGTTGATCAATGCGCGCGCTATGGCCACGCGTTGCTGCTCGCCGCCCGACAGCTCCGAAGGCCGGTGATGCAGCCGCCCCGCCAAGCCCAACATTTTTGTCACCACATCAAAGCGGTGCGGGTCGAATCCGTCTCCGTGAATGAATTGTGCGATGGCAATGTTGCCTTTGGCCGAAAGCGTGGGCAGCAAATTGAATCGCTGGAACACAAAGCCTATCTTGTGCCGCCGCAGCCGCGTTCTCTCCGCATCGCTCATGGTGGTCAGCTCGTTGCCGTCCACCAGCACCGTGCCCTTGGACGCCTGCGCCATCCCGCCAATCACATACAGCAGCGAGGACTTGCCGCAACCGGACGGACCCATCACCGCCACCGATTCGCCCGGCTGCACCTCGAAATTCACCCCGCGCAAAGCCGGCACTTCCACCTTGCCCGCTCGATAGAGCTTCCACAGATTTTCTGTTTTAAGTATCGGTTCCAATAGCTTTTCTTGAGTTACGGCCCTGTGGCAGGTTGCTATTGTAACAGCAGCGCGTCCGTTTCGGTGGCCACACCCGCGTGCCCCGCCGGCGGTTCTGGGTGGCCTACCCTTTGCGCCCTTTGCAACGGGTGGGACGCTTTTTGCGGCCTCTTTGACGTAGCCAAGTTCTCCAAAATCTAGTCGTAAGCAAGCGCTTCCACGGGATCCTTGCGGCTGGCCATCCATGCCGGATAGCTCGCCCCCAGAATGGCGCCGCCCAGTGCGATCCCTGCGGCGCTCAAAATCCATCGCGGCGTAATCAAGATAGAAAGCGTCGGAAATCCCGCCAGAAATGCCGCGCGCACCGCATAGCTCAATCCTACCCCCGCGGCGATCCCGATAATGCACAACGCGGTGGATTCCGTCAGCAGTGCGCGAATAATAAACGACCGGTCCGCTCCCAGTGATTTCAGCACCCCGATATCCCGCGTGCGTTCAATCACCGTGGTGTACATGGTCAGAAAAATCACCAGTAACCCGATGGCAATCGCCAGCCCGATCATGGCGTGAATAAAAGTCTGCAAGCCCGGGATATTCGTCGCCGTCATCAGCGAAAGAAAATCCTTTAGCGGCCGGATCGTATACCCCGGCAAAACGTGCCGCAGCTCTTCCATCACGTCCGCGGTGTGCTCCGGTCGGGTGCAGCGCAGCAGAAAGATTGACGCCTTGTCGTGCGCGCCTACCAGGTCCTGCAAGGTCGCCAGCGGAACAAACAGCCGCGCGCCCTTGCCGTGCTCGATAATCGCCGCCACATGCCAGTCGTGATTCAACAAATTATAGGTGTCGCCCACTTTGATATTTTTTGCTTTCGCGGCCCAGTCATCCACCAGCAGGTCATCAGGGCCTTCCATGTCGTGTCCCTGGATGAACACGAACCCGCCAGAAACCGCGCGAAAGCTGTCGCGATCGATGCCGTAAACGACTTCCACGCCTCCCGTGGAATTAAATTGCAGCAGTGCCGGAGCCACCGACTGCACGTATTTTTGCGCCTTCAGCCGCGCGGCAATCTTGATGGGCATCGGCGAGCCGCTGAATCCCAGAAAAACCGAAGCCGCCGGCGGCTGCACCATAATGTCCGCGCCAATGCCCTCAATGCGCTTGGCTGTTTCCGCCAGCAATCCGGACGTGAGGCCCACGATAAGCACCACCAGCGCAACTTCCACAGCCACCGCCATCACCCCGATGAACGTCCGCATCGGCCGGTGCAGCAGATTCCGCGTCACAAGTTCGCCCATCATCGCGTGGTTCCCTGGGGCTTGCCGTCCGCCACCGGTTGCTTTTCTTCACCCACATGAATGATTTCCGCGCCGGCTGGTGCTTCGAGCTTGAAGCGGTCTCCCGGAATATCCTCGTTCAACGTGACTTTAGTAATTTGCAGATCCAGCCGGTAATCATCGTGCGGACGTTCAATGCGGATGGTGCGGGGAAACCCCTGTGCGGGTATAGACCCGCCAGCCGACGCATTGGTAGGCTGCCAGTTCGAAAATCGTATATCCGAAATCAAAATTCCCCGCGGCCCGAACGTCTGCAGCCGCGCCACCTCCAGGTCCGCGCGATCAAACCAGATTTTGCGCAAAATTTCCGTTTGATACCCGCCGCGCAAAACCGTCAGCACATAAAAACGCGCCGCCTCATCGTTGAATTCTTCGAACAGTACCGGTTCTTCTCTGCGAACCTCCGGCCACAACAGCGCTTCCAGCAAATGCTGCGGGCGCAAATTTTCAATCGGCTTGCTGCTGGCGCGTTCCAGTAAAACCGATCCCTCCAGGAATTTATTCTTGGACGGAATAGACACGCGAAAATTCTGCCCGTCGCTGGCCATGTCGAAAACGGTCGTGCCAATCACCGGAGCTTGCCCGATCATGCGAATGCTGCCGGGCCGCGCCGCCAGCAGGAAGGCCTTCACCTCGTGGTACTCCTCAATGACGCCGCTGTATTTCGATCCCGCGGTGGGTTTCAATTCCACGGTGGCATTGAGGGTAGTCACCGCCCGTGCGCTGGCATTGTATTTCTCCAGCAATTCCTCGCGCGTGGCATCCTTCACCACCGGCTTCAGGGCCGGCGGCGTAGTCTTCACCACGCTGACCTTGGTGCCGTTGCCGCACCCGGCAGCTACCAGCCCGCACGTAAGCGCGAAAGTCGCGAAGTAAATCACCCACAAACTGCGCTGTGAGATTTTGGTGCAATGGTATCTTTCAGGCACGAGGATTAGTTGGGCCGCGCGATGTGCACGTCAAACGGCTGCAACGCCGGCCGCACCCGGCGAATCACTTCACTGGGCCACAGCTTTTCGCTCAGTAGCGTCACCCAGCCGTCTTCCGGTTCGCAAATGCCGCAAAAGGTGTAGCGTGTGTAAGCGCCCTGGTACGCATCCAGCCCGCGCTTCGAAAGTTCGCCCTCCAGCGTCTCGTCAGCCGCTTGCGCCGCCGCGCCCACGCGCACGCCAAAGGTCTCCGCTTCAAAGCGCGTAAACAATTCCAGCAGTTGCTCCTGCGTCGGTTTCGGAATTACCAGGCAGCGCTCCGCGGCATCGCGATAGGAAATTTCATGCGTACTGCAAAAATCGCGCACGCGATCCAGGTGGCTGAAGAAGTCCACCACGTAATATTCTTCCGCTGCCAGCACCGGAAACGCCGCCGACCAGATTTGTGCCGCCTGCAATCCGCGTACCGGCTCGCGGTTTTCCGTTTCGATCAGTTCCATCCCCACCGCTTTCACTTCCGAGCCGATGTTCAAAACTTCCACGTCCAGCGAGAACGGCGGCAGATCCAGTGCTCCGCCGCCCAGTGCATTGCCCGCGGCGCTCATTCGTCCAGCCCCGCTTGCGGAAATTTGCTTTTGAATTCTGCCGACTGCTTGCGCACGTCCAGCCAGTCAAAAAACGCGTCCGGCGTTTCCAGCCAGATGCGAAACCAGTTGGCGATCTCTTCTTTCTCCGCGCGCTTGGGAGCTTCCACTTTCTGATTCCGCGAAATCATTTCCGCGCGCCGCTTGCCCAGTCGCGCCACGTTCAGCACCCGCTCCACCGCCGCGTGTTCCCCCTGCGAACGAAATTTTCGCATCAGTTCATCCAGCCGCATCACGCTGACTTCCGCGTCTTCCAGCGTTTTGAAATGCAGCAGGTCTTCAAATTCTTCCTCGTACTGGTCTTCCGCCTCTTCCTGCAGCGTCAATTCCAGCTTCAGCCCCGCGCCTTCCAGCACGTCCGCGATATAATCCGATCCCGTTTTTCCCGCTTCGCCGTGCTCCGCAATCAACCGTCTCCGCAGTTGGTCGATCTCTGCGGGCGTCCATTTCTGTACGCCAATGCGCCGCGCCGTCTCCAGGATCAGCGACTTTTTTGTGTTGGCTGGATCGTTCATCGCGTCGCGGCCCGCTCCCCGGCAAGTAACCGGCGGTACTTAATCACATTGTCGTTGTGCTCTGCCAGCGTGGCGCTGAAAAAATGCCCGCCCTGGGTGTTGGCGACAAAATATAAATAATTTGTTTTCGCCGGCTGGTACGCCGCGCGCAAAGAAGCTTCCCCAGGATTCCCGATCGGCCCCGGCGGCAAGCCCGTGTGCGTGTAGCTGTTGTACGGCGATTCGATGCGCAGGTCCGCGAGCGTCAACGTTCCTCTATATGCGCCGCGTTGCTCCAGCGCATAAATGACCGTGGGATCGCATTGCAGCGGCATGCTTTTGCTCAGGCGATTCACGAATACCCCCGCCACCAGCGGCCGTTCTTCCGGCCTTGGAGTTTCGCGCTCCACCAGCGAAGCCAGCGTCACCACCGCAGCGATGGGCCGAACGCTCGCCAGCCCCGTGCTGCTCAAAGCCGTCGCATCAATTTCATTCGTGCTGCCCCCATCCGTCGCCGCCCCGGCCACACCATCCGTCGTCACCGCCGCCCATTCTTCTCTGAATTTTTTCACCATCTCCGCCGTTAAAGCCTCTGCAGCGGGATGCCGCGAAAGATGATAGGTGGCCGGAAACAGAAATCCCTCCAGCGTCGCAGCCTGCGGCGCCAGATCCCGAATCGTCGCCGCATCCTTGGCGGCCCGCAAAAAATCGCTCGCCGGCATTAGGTTCGCCGCTTCCAGATCCCGTGCTATATCAAAAATAGTCTCGCCTTCGCGCACCGTAAACGGCTGTTCGAACACTTGCCCGCTAGCCAATTTCCAGAACACGTCGTGAGCGGAAGCCGCGCGATCGAAAAAATATTCTCCCGCCTGCAAAGACCGCCGCGGATGCCGTCGCGCGTAAAACTCAAACGCCACCGCGCTGCGCACCACGCCTTGGCGTTGCAGCAATCGCGCCACCCCGCGGCTCGACGCGCCGTGCGGCACATCCACAAATACTCCGTCGGCGCCAAACCCCGAGTACGGATAGTTGACGCAGTACCACAGCCAGCCGCCTGCGGCCGCCGCAATCAACAAAATCAAAATTAAAAATTTACCCACGTCCGCCGAATCTCCACAAATACCCGCCCATTATTAGATGCCTGCCCGCAGCTAAAGCTACCGCGAAAGCTGCCGCTGCAAATATTCTTTCAACATCACTGTTGCGGCCATGGCATCCACGGTCATGCGCCCCTCCGCCTTAGGTTTGCGCCGGTCCTTGTCCGTATCTTTGCCACCCCCCGCGCGCACCGCAGGATTCAGCACTCTGCCGCCCTGCTCCTCCAGCATCCGTTGCGCTTCCCAACTGGTCAGCCGCTCATCCACCATCTCCACCGGCAACCCAATTTGTTTGCGCACCCGCTCCGCAAAACGCGAAGCCTCCTCCGCCATTTCGCCATGCGAACCGTCCAGCCGCAGCGGCAAGCCCACAATAATCTGGATCACGCCCTGATCGCGCGCCAGTTCCCGCAGCCGCCGCATATCCTCATTACGATTGATGCGCTCCAAAGTAGACAGCGGCTTCGCCATGCGCGTCTCCGCGTCGGCCATGGCCACGCCAATCCGCGCGCGCCCGTAGTCCAGCGCCAGAATGGTGGCGCGCTTGGCTTGATTTGTGGAATCGACCACTTGGGTCACCTGCTTAGTATACCGGGTGGCGCCGAAGGCACCCAACGCTAGCGTTGCCGCCCGCGCGTCCCCTTTTCCCAATCAGCCCAGAAGCCCATCGCTTTCATCTGCTGGTCCAAACCCGTTTCTTTCATCATCGTTTCAAGCTCTTCCCGCGACAAACGCTTGCCCAGCGCCTCCGCGCGATCGGCCAGTCCCCACGCCGCCAGCGCTGCAATCGCGGTGTGCAGTTTCAGCGTGCGCATATCCACTTTATCCAGTGTGTCCGAAGCCGCGTGATAATTCGGCAGGTAATTCGCTTCTTCCTGATTGGCCACCAGCGTCGGCACCCCCTCGATCATGAAATCAAAATGGTCGGTGCCCATCTGCGCATCGGCGGTGTGATGATTCACGTCCCACGAATCCAGCGGCTTCAGCGCTTCGCGCACGCCCGCTTCGATTTCGCGGCGGCCTCCCAGCGAAAATCCCGTGACCCGCCCGATTCCCGAATCAAACACAATCACCGCCTGAATCTTGTCCAGCTCGGCGCGATGACTTTTTACGTACGCCCATGATCCCAGCAACCCCTCTTCTTCGCCGCTGAACAAAATAAATCGAATGGTGCGCCGCGGACGCAATCCGGTGGCTTTCAGCGCGCGCGCCGCTTCAATCACCAGCGCCGCGTTGCAACCGTTGTCGAGCGCGCCCGTCCCCAAATCCCACGAATCCAGGTGCGCCCCCACAATCACCGCTTCATCGGGTTTCTCGTAGCCGCGAATCTCGCCCACTACGTTTTCCTGTTCCACAGCCGGCCCAATCTTGTTGGGCATCGAAAATCGCACCCGTATTTTCCCGGGATAAGCCAGCACCATGCGCGAAAATCGCAGCGCATCCTCGCGCGCCACCACCGCCTGCGGAATTTTTTCAAGCTGTCCGTCCCCGGTATTGGTGTGACGGTACAGCAGCAGCCGTTCGCGCGCTCCCACCCACAGAATCGCCGCCGCCCCTCCATTCACCGCGCGATCAATAATATCCGGCGGCCGAGAATATTCGTTGAACAAATCCGCCCACGTGGCGCCGATGTCGGTATGCGCCAACAATATCGCGCCTTTGATCTGCGCGCCTGCGGCTGCGAAATCTTCTGGCGTGCCATTGCCAATATCCACGACGGCTGCTTCGATTCCGCCCGGCGGCGTAGCGGGAGACCATCCCAGACTTACGGCGCGCAGTGGAAATTTTATTTCCCCCAACAATTCCAGCCGCGTATCGCCTTCGCTCCACGTCAGTGGCAGTTGATATTTTTCCGTATGAACATCCACGCCCGCGGCGCGAAATCCCTCCACGCCCCACCGAATCGCCCGCGCCATCGCGGGAGTGCCCGTCACCCGCCCGCCAATTTCGTCCGTCAGCCTTCGCAAATTCTCCTGCATCGGCGACGGCCCCATCACCACCGGCAATATTTTTGCCGCCGCCTCCGCGCACGAAGACGCCGCATCGTTCGTGCATGCCCCCGCCCCCTGCGGAGCGCTCATCCGCTGTAGCGGATCCCCCGCCCCCTGTATCTGCGCCCACGAAGCCAACGCGCCCCACGTCATCAATGTCGCCGCCAATAACATCATTAAACTTGTGCGCAAGCGCATGTACCCTCTTAGTTCGAAACACAGAATGAAATGAAAGCCAATCGCGGCGGATTATACCGAAGGAAACTCACGGAAACCTAATTTCGGGTGGATAAAACGATGATAGCGCAAGATCTTTACAGCCTCCCAAGCTCAGAGAGACG
>JALYLI010000242.1 GCA_030774335.1 Acidobacteriota bacterium
TCGCCAGAGCTTGATGCCTGGTGCGAACGCGCCGCCGCCCTGCTCGGTTCCCACGCCGGCGATCGCACCGCCTTAGCCGAACTGCTTGCTCTGATTTTTCAGTACAACGCCGCGGCTGTTCTGCAACACGTGGAAAGCCACGCCGTCCTCGCGCGCTACGGCGCCAGAGACGTAGTGCGGCGGTTGGCCTTTTTGCTACTCGATGGCCGCGCCCTCGATTCCGAGCGCTTCAAGGAAATCATCAACGCGATGAAAGAAAACTCCGATTTGCGCAGCCGCGATTTGTTTCTTCCCATTCGCTTGGCGCTGGCCGGCAAAGCCGGCGACGGCGTACTCGATCGCATCGTCTTGCTCCTCGACGAAGCCGCCGCTCTTCCTTTCGCCGTTCCGGTCAAATCCGCCCGCGCGCGCATCCTGGAATTCTGCGCCGCACTCGATTAACCTGCCGCGCTGCGGCAGCACTCTTCCGCGCTTTCACGGAATTGCGCCCGCCTGTAAACTGTCTCCTCGCATGAGCCCCTTAACCGATCGCCTGACCGGAATTAACGCCGTGCGCGAAGCCCTGCAGGCCGGCAGCGCCATGGACCGCATCGTCATCGCGCGCGGCCGCCAGGACACGCGTACCGAAGAAATCGTGCAGCTCGCGCGCGGACGCGGCATTCCCGTGCGTTTCGAAGACCGCGGCCAGATCGACCGCCTCGCAAACTCCAAAGATCATCAAGGAGTAGTTGCGCTAGTCGCCGCGCGCGCCGCAAGTTCGCTCGACGACGTCATACAGCGCGCCAACTCCGGCGGCGGCCGTCACGGCCTAATCGTCCTGCTCGATGGCGTCGAGGACCCGCACAACCTGGGAGCCATCGTTCGAACCGCCCTCGCCGCGGGCGCGCACGGTGTAGTCATCCCGGAGCGGCGCGCTGTCGGCCTGACCGACACCGTCGCTCGCGCCTCCGCCGGCGCGCTCGCGCATCTGCCTATTGCCCGTGTCACCAATCTCTCGCGCGCCATGGAAGAACTAAAGCAGGCAGGTTTCTGGCTGGTGGGCCTCGATGAGACCGCCGAAAAAAATTATACCGAGGTGGATTACACTTCTTCGATGGGAATTGTTCTAGGGGGCGAAGGCCAGGGCCTCCACGAACTAACCCGCAAACGCTGCGACTTCGTAGTCTCGCTCCCCACCACCGGCCCGGTTAAATCTCTAAACGTTTCCGTCGCCGCCGGCGTGGTCTTGTTCGAAGCCCTCCGCCAGCGCAACGCCAAACCCAAATAATCTTGCAATCGACACGCCGCCCTCCCTACAACTGTAGCCACACGGAGGGCCCGCCCGCCTGACTACAATTGTCATTCCGAACCCGCCGCCTTTCCCAGGCGGGTGAGGAATCTGCTTTTAATTTATTTCGTCGCGGGCAGGGTCTGGCTGATAACGCGGGAACATCGCAAATCTGCGAAGCGTGTCTTTGGTTCATAAGCGCGCAATCAAACTGCGAAAAAGCCCAAAACCGGTCATTCCGATCGAAGCGGCCAGTCCCTTTCCGCGCTCGCGCAGCGAGCACTGGCCGCGCAGCGGAGGAATCTCTTCGATTGACCGCGTCAGCCACGATACCCGCTACCGACTTAACTGCCAACACTCCACTCCCAGAGACCTGACGCCGAATAGTTACCCTCCGCGGGTGCGGAAATCTGGTTCTGCTACTTGTCGTATTGAATCAAGGAAAAAACATCCAACCCCGGCAGCTTCGCCCGCCCATTCAAAAACGTCAGCTCCACCGCAAACGCCACACCCTCCACCGTCCCACCCAATTGCTGCACCAGCTTCGCGGTAGCCGCAGCCGTCCCGCCGGTAGCCAGCAAATCATCGCAAATAATCACGCGATCCCCAGGCTTGATGGCGTCCTCGTGAATTTCCAAAGTATCCGTCCCATATTCCAGCGCATAAGAAACACTCGCGCACTTCGCCGGTAATTTTTTCGGTTTCCTCACCGGAACGAATCCCGCATTCAGCCGGTAAGCCAGCGCCGGCGCGAAAATAAACCCGCGCGCCTCAATCCCCGCGACGATATCGATGGTGTGCCCGCTGTAGTGTTCGCACAGCCGGTCAATCAGCGCATGAAATCCGCTCTTATCCTTCAGCAGCGTGGTCAGATCGTAAAAAAGTATCCCCGGCTTGGGATAATCGGGTACTTCCCGGATAAGCTTTTTCAATTGGTCCATTCCCACCTCTCCTAATGCGCGCCGCCTGGATTTTTGACTGGCAAGACTCAGGCGCTGCGGCTAATCGCTGCTGTTGCTGATTACAAAAACGTCCTCGTATTGCGGATCGCTGGAAGCGCTTTCCTCGCGCACTTCCGTAACGCTGGAAAATCGCGGGCCGCGTTCCAGCACGCTGCGCAATTCGCGCAATTGCTGCGGCGTCCCCATGGCAAATACTTCCACGCGACCGTCGCGGAGGTTCTTGACGTATCCCCCCACCTTTATCTTGGCCGCTGCGCGCTGTGTGAAGTATCGGAACCCCACGCCCTGCACGGTACCCAAGATCAAAAATTTCCTGGCTTGTTTCGGCTCGCTCACGAACCGCAAAATTGTAGCAGACTCCCGGCGTCCTCCGAAAAAGCCTCCGCCCGAGTATGCGTCGCGGACCGCGGTGGTAGACTCAATCAATAACAAAGCGGCTGGATGCGCCGCGCGTGCATCTAATACAAATATGAAATTTTCTCGCCTGCCGATAAGCGGTGCTTTGATTCTCGCAGTTACCGCGTGCCCCATTTCCGTGTTCGCCCAGGAAACTCCCCAGGGCCCGATGGAAGCTCCCGCCGAGCACCACGTCAGCCGCGTCAGCGCCGAACCCGAACCTCCCGCGCCACCCTCGCTCCCGCCCGAAGAAATAATTCGCAGATTTTCCCAAAAGGAAGATCAGTATCTGAAATCGCGCCCCAACTATGGTTTCCGCAAAAGCGTGCGCATCCAGGAATTCGGCCCTGACGGTGTCCCCGCCGGAGAATTTCTGCGCGTCACCGAATACTCCAAGCTGGCGGACGGCCGAGTAACGGCAAAAACCATCGAAAAGCCGCAATCCACGTTGCAGGGAATTTATCTCGCTCCCGAAGACCTCGAAGCCCTCGACAAAATTCCCGCGTTTCCCATCACCAGCGCGCAGGTTTCCAAGTACGACCTGAAATATCTGGGCACCGAGCAACTCGATGAAATTGAATGCTACATTTTCCAGGCCAAACCGAAAATCGTCGAACGCTCCAAAGCTTATTTCGACGGCGTCATCTGGGTGGACATGAAATACCTGGAAGTGGTGAAGACTTACGGCAAGTGGGTCACCGACCAGGGCGACACCCGCGGAATCGCGCAGCTACCTTTTTCCTTGTTCGAAACGTTTCGCGAAAACGTGGACGGAAAATATTGGTTTCCCACGTATCTGCGTTCCGACGACACATTACGTTTGAAAGACGGCGACATTCCGGTTCGGTTGATTGTGAAGTGGACGGATTTTAAACCCGCCCAACCTGCCGGCCCGAATGCTTCTGGTCAGGCGGAGTTGCCGCCGGCCGCGTCGCCGAATGCTGTCACTCCTCCGCCTGCCGCGAATCCTCAAAATCAATAAGGCCACCGGACCAATGTCCCCAATTGGATGATGAACCATTCTCGGCTCATGTCTTTCTGTGGTCAGCATGCAGCCGTTTTAGCGCCGCCGGTAATTCCGGGAGCGAATTGAGAAGCAGATCCGGTTTCGCCGCGCGCAGACGTTTCTCCGTTGGGAATGGTCCCAGCACGCCGATCACTCGCACCCTCGCGCTCCTCGCCATCTGGACATCTTCCGGCGAGTCCCCCACAT
>JALYLI010000243.1 GCA_030774335.1 Acidobacteriota bacterium
CCTTATTTCACGGCGGGGGAGCCGGAGGTTCGCGCGTGGACGATTCGCAAGGGCGCGAGCGCGGTGAAGGCGGCGGGGGAGATTCATAGCGACATTGAGAAAGGATTTATTCGCGCGGAAGTGGTGCGCTGGGATGATTTGCTGGCGGCGGGGAGTTTGGCGGCGGCGCGGGAGAAAGCGCAGGTGCGGCTGGAAGGCCGCGAATATATTGTGCAGGAAGGCGATGTGATTTTGTTCCGGCATAGCGGGTAAAACGTTTCGATTTTTGAGCGGGGTCTTGACGTGAAATTTTTGGGACTGGCGCAGTGAATTGAAGAGAGATTCCGGCACACGCAGCCCGACTCCTTCGCAGGAGCGAAGGAGAGGAAACAGCGTCGGGCCGCTTCGGTCGGAATGACAATTTTTTCGTTGGCCGCTGAGTATTTCGTGCCGATCGTTTTTGCGCAGCATGGATCGCGCCACTTTAAGAGAAAAGCGTCCCACCCTTGCAAAAGCAGCAAGGGTAGGCCACCCGAATTCTTAACCGAATGCTGAATTTGGAAACATCGCGCGTGGGGCTTGCGGCCGTTCTGGGGTTGGTGGCCGCGGGCGGGAATTTGCTGGGCGGGTATTTTGTTGTTTACCACCATTGGGAGCGTAGATTTCTGCAATATTTTTTGGCGCTGGGCGCCGGGTACATGCTGGCGGTGGCGTTTCTGGAAGTGATCCCGGAGTCGGTGCGGCTGGCGGGGGACGCCGCGTTTCTGTATGTGTTGATTGGTTTTTTCCTGATTCATTTGTTCGAACACACCATCGCGCCGCATTTTCATTTTGGAGAAGAGACGCATTGCGAAGAAGTGAGTCACCATCACGCGCGAACGACGTTGCTGCTGGGGCTGGCGATTCACACGTTTTTTGACGGGGTGGCTATTGCGGCAGGGTTTCTGGTTTCGAACTGGCTGGGTGTAGTTATTTTTGTGGCGGTTTTTCTGCATAAACTGCCGGAGGGATTTACGGTGGCGTCGGTGGTGCTGGCCAGCGGGCAGAGCCGCCGCAACGCTTTGCTGGCATCGGGGTTACTAGGGGCAGCTACCCTATTAGGAGTGCTGCTGACGACGGCGCTGTCGAGCCAACTGAGCTACGCTTTGCCGCTTTCCGGGGGAGTTACGCTGTATGTCGCGGCGACCGACTTGCTGCCGGAAGTCAATCGGGAGCCTGGCTGGCGCATGGCGCTCCTGGTGTTCGTAGGATTGGCCAGCTTGCTGATAATGCAGCATTTGTTCCATGTATAAATTAACCAGCGACCCGCCGGTTTTACACTCCTGATTAGCAACTTCCTGACAATACACGGGTTTGATACAGTGTGTCGGCTATGGCCAGGACCGACGTCCAACTGATGCTGGACGTGAAGGCGGGCGACGAACAGTCGTTCGCGCTTCTCTTGCATCGCTACAGGACGCCGCTGGTCAACTTCCTCTACCGCATGGTTCGGAATCGGGAGCAGGCAGAGGACCTGGCGCAAGAGGTTTTCATCCGGGTGTACCGGGCGCGCGCGGACTATGTGCCGAGCGCCAAGTTCACCACGTGGTTGTTTCGGATCGCCACAAACCTGGCGCTCAATTCGGTGCGGGACACGCGGCACCAACGGATGGAAGTTTCGCTGGATGCTCCGATGACCGTGGGTGCGGAAGACGGGGATGAGCGGCCGATTGATGTTGCGGAAAAGAATCCCAACATCGAAGAGCACCTGGTGCAGGAAGCGCAGCGGGACATGATCCGGCACGCGATTGAAAAGTTGCCGGAAAAACAACGAGCCGCGGTGCTGCTGCACAAATATCAGGAACTGGACTACGGCGAGATTTCGAAGATTCTGGAATGCTCGGAAAGCGCGCTGAAGTCGTTGTTGTTCCGAGCGTATGAAACGCTGCGAGTTGAACTAGCCCCGCTGGTGGCGTTGCGAGGAAAGAGTTGAGGGCACGGAAGGGAAGGCAGTCATGAGTTGTGCTCGAATGGAAACAAGGCTTCTGGGATACATAGATGGGCGCTTGAAAGAGAACGAGCAGCGCGATGTGGAAAAGCATCTCGCGGGCTGCCCGGCATGCACGGTACGCGTGAATGAGTTTCGTTCGGTGGGCAGTTTGCTGGACGAGCTGCCGATTATTGCGCCGTCGGCGGCGTTTGATGTACGGCTGCAGGCGCGCATAGCAGCTGAGCCGGTGAAGCAGGACTGGTGGTCATGGCTGGGTGCGGCTCCTCGGGTATTGGTGGCGGCTTCGATGTTGTTGCTGGCTACCGTCTGGGTAGGCCACCGGCCTTTGGATCACACTGACATGGGAAATATGGCGAACGTGACGAATCCCAACAGCGGTAATGAAACGCAGGTGGTGCCGGACCAGGATTTGCCGGTGCTGGAAAATTACGATGTGCTGGCCAACTTTGAACCGTTGACGGAGCTGTCGAAGGACGTTCCTGCCGACGATTCCAGTGAACAGGATATGTAAGACCGATGACACTGAGGCGACAATTCGCGAATGGCTGGCTTGTGCTGATGCTTAGCGCGGGGCTCGCGGGCGTGTCGCTGGCGCAGCAGCAGGATCGCAACGCGCCGAGACCCAGGCAGGAGTCGCGGCCGGCTCCGAGGGCTGGTGCTGCACCGCGCGCTGGTGCTGCACCGCACGCGCAAAACTCAGCGCCCAGGGAACAGCCGCGCCAGCAGAGGAGTGAGCCGCGCCGCGAGCAGGCACCGGTTACGCGTGGCGCGAGGCCGTACTCCGGTGCGGCGAATGCAGACCGCGCGGTGAGGAATCCGAATCGTCCAAGCGCGAACATGGACCGGCGCGCTTACGACCGTCCAAATCTGAACCGGCAAAATCCAAACTTGAACCGGGGAAATTCCGATCGACCGGATTTTAATCGTGGCGGGACGAATGCGAACCGGCCGCCTTCCAGCCAGTATTCGAGAGGCTCGGATAATAATTATGGCAGCTATGGCGGGCAGCAAAATCGGCTGAGTCCTGAAGAGCGGCAGCGGGTGATCCAGAATCAACAACGCTTCCGGCAATTGTCTCCCCAACAGCAGCAGGACATGCGCGAACGCGGGCGGGTGTGGCAGGAGATGACGCCGCAGCAGCGCGAGCACATCAAGAACGAAGTATTGCCGACCTGGCGGAACATGCCGCCGCAACGGCAGAAGGCCATCGAGCAGCGCCTGGGTGTGCTGCAGAACATGCCGGAATCGGCGCGCAACCGACACCTCAATGATCCCTACTTCACGCGGGGAATGAGCGAGGAAGACCGGTCGACATTGCAAGATCTGAGCCATTTGCATGTCGGCGGCGCGCCGGATCCTCCGAACGAGTAATATTTCCCCTCTGAACCACGGCCACACTCTCCAGGTCATGAAGGATGAGTCCTCTCCGAGCGCGATCGTGGTCTTCCATCCATTACACTGTAGATCACGGCTTCAGGTGACGTGCCGCCACGGTACGTTGCAGAGCGGAGAGGGAACTTTCTTTCGTGACTACGCGCTTTCGCGCCATGCAGCATCGCAATTTTCAGTTGTTCATCGGTGGGCAACTGGTTTCACTGATCGGCACGTGGATGCAGACGACCGCGCAGCTGTGGCTGGTGTACAAGATGACTGGTTCGGCGGCATTACTGGGAGTTTTCGGATTTGCCAACCAGGCGCCGATTCTATTTCTGGCTTCGATTGGCGGTTACATCGGCGACCGCTACAACCGCCATTATGGCGTTATCGCTACCCAAGTAGTTTCCATGGTGCTGGCGTTTGCGCTCGCGGCGCTGACCTTCGCGGAAGCGATAAAGGTGTGGGAGTTGATCCTGGTGGCGTTTCTGGTGGGCATTGTGAATGCCTTCGACGTACCCATCCGGCAGGCTTTCCTGGTGCAAATGGTGGTGAAGGAGGATTTGCCGAACGCCATCGCGTTGAATTCGTCGATCTTCAACGGGGCGCGGGTGGTCGGTCCGGCGATTGCGGGATTTGCACTGGCGTGGAAAGGTCCGGCGTGGTGTTTTCTTCTGAACGGGATAAGTTTTCTGGCGGTACTGGCGGCGCTGCTGGCCATGCGCATTCAGAAAATTACCGCCAAGCGCCCGGAAGGGTCGCCATTTCAGAATTTTATCCAGGGCTTTCGTTTTGCGATGGGGGATCTGCCGGTGCGTTCCGCACTGCTGCTGCTGAGCTTGCTGAGTCTGCTGGGTCTACAATATTCCGTATTTCTTCCAATTTTTGCGAGTGACGTGCTGCATCGCGGGGCCAAGGGCTTTGGCTTGTTGATGAGTACCGCGGGAATCGGAGCGGTGCTGGGCGCGTTGTATTTCGCGGGCCGGACCAACTACAAGGGGCTGGCGCGCTGGATTGCCGGTACCTCACTGGTTTGCGGAGTTGGCCTGGTGTTATTTTCGCAGTCGCGGGTGTTCTGGTTTTCGGCCGCGGTTTTGTTGTTTGTGGGGTTTGCCGCCACGGTGCAAATGGCGGCCACGAACACCATCGTGCAGAACCGCGTGCCCGACGAGCTGCGCGGCCGGGTGATGGCGGTATACGCGACGATGTTCATGGGCGTGCAGCCGGTTGGGTCATTGATCGCCGGGGGTATCGCCAAGCATATCGGCGCGCCTTACACGCTGACGATTTTTGGGCTTTTCGTAATAGTTGGTAGCTTGATTTTTCTTTTTCGCGTGGCGCTGCGACTAAGTCCACAGGTGTCGGCGGCGTCAGTGTCGGCGGCGAAATAACGGTCGTGTGGCTGTAGCGAGACGAGGATTTCGGCAATTCCCAAAACGGCCCTGAAACTGCAGCGATTTCTGCGGCTCTTCCAGTCCAAAGCAAGACGACGCGCTTTTTTCTTCAGAGAGGACCAGACGAGATGAAAGTCCTGCTTGGGATGTTTGCGGTCCTATTCTTGGCTGGAGCTTCGACGTGCCGCGCAGATAGTTATGTGTCGGTGAACATGTTACCTACGACGTTTGATCTAAGTGGCGAAGATCAGGGCTTCGGTAATGAAACGATCGGCTTGACGTTCTTATGGGATACGACCACCAACGTTCTGTCGGACTTCCAAATCACTGCTGTTGGCCATTGGGGGCAGGGCCTTGACACTGCAATTCCCGAATATTTGATCTCTACGATGGGACAGAATTCAGTCATATCTATTATGAGCTTTGGTAACTCTACCGGCTCATTCTGGCAAATGAACAGTGGGAATCACGGAGGCGCAATTCCTCCGCTTCCGGACGTGCCCGGGACGTATGCGACAGACTTATTCTTTCAATGCCTGTGCGCCACGGGGAACGGAGTCGGGCAGGACTTCATGGGGGGGACCGCCATTGTAACTGCGGTCCCTACGGCGGAGCCGGCGACAGGCTTACTCGTGGGATTGGGACTTGCTGTCGCGGGGCTGATGCGCCGCCGGAGGAAGAAGTCAGTTGATTCAACGGTGTGGGAGAATCTCGGTTAACACAAAATGCTGCTCCTAAAAGAAATGTGAATCGCGAAATTAGGAGCAATTTTACTCCCCCTGAACCACACATCCCATCCTAAAGCAATCCGCCTGAAGGAATTTATTTGCTCATTTTGGCCTCTGCGTTTCCGTTGGCGTGGGCTTTTTACCCATCAGGTAACAGCCTGGTGGCTATCATCCGGCTTATTAGTACTGGGTTACGACAGATGGCGGTTGCTGCGTTTTCAAGTTGGGTTCGTGCGATAAATCCACTCCAATTTAACCTCCGGCGACGCGATAGGAGTAGGCATTGCCGATATCATTGCCAGGATGGCATCCACTTTAGGGCGGTTCGGTGACAGGGAGCAGACGGGATCGGTGGCGGCGGGATCGTTGACGAGCAGCATGGCCTGGCAGCGGCAGCCGCCGAAGTCCACTTCGCGGCGGTCGCAGGTTTTGCAGGGCTGCTGCATCCAGTCTTCGCCGCGAAATTTCTGGAAAGCGGAGGAGTTTACCCAGATTTCACGGAGCGATCGGTCTTTCACGTTGTCGAAGGTAAGACCGGGGATCACGCGCGCGGCGTGGCAGGGCAGGACATCGCCGCCCGGCACTACCAGCATGAGTTTGCGGCCCCAGCCACCCATGCAAGCTTTGGGATATTTCGCGTAGTAATCCGGGACGACGTATTCGATGCGGATCTTTCCGCGCAGGCGCTCCTGGGCACTTTTCAGAATTTCCAGGGAGGAATCAAGCTGGGCGCGGGTGGGGAGCAGATTTTCGCGATTGGCGAAGGCCCAGCCGTAGTACTGCACGTTGGCGAATTCTACTCGGGAGGCGCAAGAGCCTTCGGCGATGGCCAACATTTCTTCGAGTTGCTGGATATTGTGGCGGTGAATGACGAAATTCAGAGTTACGGCCAGGCGATGGGCGCGAAGCCACTCAAGCACGCGCAGCTTTTGCACGTGCGTGGTGGTGCCGGATATTTCGCTGGCGATTTCCGGGCGCGCGTCTTGAAAACTAAGTTGAAAATGGTCCAGACCGGCAGCGACCAATTTCACGAGTCGCGCCTCGTCGAGCGGTAAGCCGGAAGTGATGAGATTTACATACAGGCCGGCGGCCCGAGCGGCAGCGACGAGGTCGACGACGTCTGGGCGGGCGAGAGGCTCGCCGCCGGTAAAGTCCGCCTGGAGAACGCCAAGTTGCGCGGCATCACGAAAAACTTTTGACCATTGTTCGGTGGAGAGCTCGTTGGTGCGGGCGTTTAGTTCGAGGGGATTCGAACAGTAGACGCAATGCAGCGGGCACCGATGCGTGAGTTCGGCGATGAGGGCGAGGGGAGTGAGGGTGGCGGCGTCCATTTTAAGTTGCCTCAGGGGCTGAAGCCCCTTTGTAGGTCGCGTTACGCGGGGGCTGAAGCCCCGCCTCCTGAAAGGCCTTCGATGCACAATCCGAAGTCCTGTTCTCAATTCCCTTTGCTTGGCTCATCGATAGTTAGTCACGGTATTTCGCAATCTACTTTAGGAAATCCAAGGCGCGCTGATCGTTCAGCAGGGACAGGTAGCCGAGGATGTCTGTTTCTACTTTGTGCGGGTCCGCTTTGGAATAAATGGCCTGGAGCTCCGCAATGATCTGGCGGACGGTGCGTTGCCCATCGCAGCGTTCCACGATTTCCAGGCTGGGACCGTTCAAGCGCAAGGCTTTTTCCGGCATCAGCAAGACCCGCGGTTGCTGCTTGGCGTCGTTGAGGCGGCATCCCGCGGCGAGCTGTGGCCGGCTGTGGAGGTCAGGTGTCATCGACAATCTTTCGCTGGCTTATATTGTATCGTCCGGCACAAAGGCGCCGGGCGGGGGCCAGCCGGGTTCGACGTATGAGAAATACAGGGCGTCGAGCTGGGCCCACAAAATATCGCATTTGGCGCGCAGGGCGGCATACGCTTTTTCTTGTTCGTCGCGGGTGTGGGCGTTTTTCACAACCCAGGCCAGTGCAAATTCAGAGTCTTCGGGAGCTTGAGTCAGCCGCGCGTTGAAATAATCCAAGCCGCTGGAGAGCCAGGGGTAATGTTCGCGGAGGCGATCGACGCGTAGGGTAATCAGTTTGTGCGAGAACAATTCGGTGAGGGAAGAGGCTACCGATTGCAAGAGCGGGTGGGTGCTGACGAAATTTACATAGGCTTCCACGGCGAAGCGGGTGGCCGGCAAGATGCCATCGCCGCGCAGTGCTTGCGCGCGATCCAAGCCGGTGGCTTCGACGAGGCACAGCCATTTTTCGATTCCGCCGGGTTTGACTCCATCGCCATCGTGGTCTATGACGCGCTTGCGCCAGGCCAGGCGAAACGCGGGATCCTCGCTGTGAGCCAGGATGGCGGCGTCCTTCATGGGGATGTGGCTCTGGTAATAGTAGCGATTGAGGGCCCAGGCCTGAAACTGGCCGCGCGTCAGCTTACCTTCGTGCATGCGCAAATGAAAAGGGTGTTTGTGGTGGTAGCGGTCTTCGCCGATGGCGTGGAATCCGGCGATAAATTCGTTTTCGGGCAGCATCTTTTTGCCTACGGTCAGCCTGGCGGGCGCGTTCATAATTCCAGCTCCATTCCATCGTAGGCAATTTCAAAGCCGGCATCCAGCACGGCGCGGTGCTGCGGGCTGTCTTCATCCAATATTGGGTTGGTATTGTTGATGTGAATGAGGATTCGACGGCCGGTGGCGGTTTTTGGATACTTCTCCAGCAAGCCGTCCGGTCCGGAGAGTGGCACGTGACCAATCTGGCGAGCGGTTTTTTTGCTGCGGCCGGTGCGGATCAACTCGTCATCGCTCCAGAAAGTGCCGTCCAGGAAGGATACACCGCTGGTTTCGACGTGGGATTTCCAGCCAGTTGAATTTGCGGCGGCACCCGTCGCGGGGATGGACGGCGCGTAGAAAAGACGCTTATCACTTTGATGAATTACGAAGGCGGAGGTGGACTCCTCAGGAACGAGGGAGCGCTGGAGTTCTTCGCTGACGTAGTCGGGATAGGCGCCGGCGAGCGGCACGGTGCTGCAAAGAAATTCGGGAGCAGAACCAGAGTCTTCGTCGAGGTGGCAGCCGAGGCGGCCTTTGTTGGAAAGCGCTACCCACTTAACCGGAGGATCGGCGCGCTCAAGGACGCGAAAGATGCGGTTTTCTTTTTGCAAGATGCGCTGCACCGATGGGGTGGCAAAGACGAAAAAAGATTGAAATTCGCGCAAGTGCAGCAGACCCGCCACGGAATCGACGTCCGCGCTAGGTAGAAATACACCACCCAAGGGCGATTCCACTGATTCGAGCGAAGCTCCGCGCACGGTTGGGCCAGGGCACAATTCGAGAGTTTGCGTGATTTGGGTTCTCAGGTCTGGGGAGGCGCTAAGGAGAAACCAAACTTTGGAGTTAGTGGTAAAAGCCAGTTGGGTCTGGCTGCGGGCGCGGCCATGAAATTTGCCGGCCCTGAACCTCTGGCAATTGCTGCAAGCGCAATTCCATTGGGGAAAACCACCCCCGGCTGCTGAGCCGAGGACTCTTACGCGCATTCGAACAGATTCCGATTCCGAGCAGACCGCAGAGCGGCCATCAAACTACAGCTCAGCGTTGGCGTACGAGCTGATTTCGCAGTTGAGGTCGATGACGTCGTGTTGCGGCGTGGTCCATTCCATGGGAAGGCTCCTTGGCTGATAAATAGAAGTGCAGGACAAGAATAGCATGCTCCTTTGAAGAATCAACCCGGTCTTTCCCCTAGGGCAACAGTCGTCCGCTTGGTGTAGCGAAGCGATTGACCTGGGCGGGACTTATTAAATCTCGATTTGAAAAATGCGGACGTGGTTCAGGCAGATAGAAATCCATGCAGGCGCGGCCATTTGATAGCGGAAAAAATGAAAAACTGAAAATCGCGTTTATCCGTACTGCACCGTGCGACAGTACCTACTGTTCACGAATGAAACGAAAATCTGGACCACCAAGTATGGCTATCGCGCGTAGTTGAAACCACAACTGGTCGTAGTAAAAAGTGTTAATTTTCCCGCTGACATAATCCACAACTTTTTTTTCAAACTTTCATGTTTGTGCTTGACAGGGGATAAATCGGGCTTATGATGTGGTCCATTGTGGAGTGAAGTGGGGCAAAGTAGAAGTAGGTAGGGCTCAATAAAGCTTCTGCAAGCGTCATCAGGGCTGCATTAGAAATAATCAACTTTTGTACTAAATGTGGGCGTTTTGGGGGCATTTTGCTCATCCAAGACTATCTTTTAGTGTCTGGTTGTGTGGCCGTCAAGCGAGTAAGCGGCTTGAAAATGGCCGAAACGAGCGGGGCAAATGAGCTTGCGGGGAAACTATCCGGCGAAGGTGGACGAGAAGGGCCGGCTGAAGATTCCCGCGCAGTTCCTGGAAGGGCTGAAAGAGTACGGCAACCAGTTTTATATCACCAGCCCAACCGGAGAGTCGGCGCGCATTTATCCGATCAAAGTGTGGATGCAAATTGAAGAGAAACTTGCGGGCGTATCCTCACAGAACCGGGCAAAACGAAAATTTCTGATGAGAACGAGCTACTACGGCCAAACGGTGGAACTGGATGCGCAGGGCAGAGTGCTGCTGCCGGCGGTGTTGCGCGAGGCGGCGCAAACCAAGAGCGAAGTGGACGTGTTCGGGAACCTGGATTATCTCGAAGTCATGAACCATACGCGGGTGCTGGACGAGCTGAAGAATTCTCCATACACCGACGAGGATTACAAGGCGCTGGAAGATTTGGGAATTTAGCAGCGGGCAGTTACGAACGGCGAGTGCTCAGTGAATAGAAGTGAGTCACACACGCCGGTTTTAGTGGAAGAGGTTTTGCAATGGCTTCAAATAAAACCAGACGGTATTTACGTAGACGCCACGCTGGGAGCCGGGGGCCACTCGGCGGCGATCGCGCAAAGACTGGAGCCGGGCAGCCGCGGGAGATTGATCAGCCTGGACCAGGACGAACAGGCCTTAGAGTTGGCGCGCGAGAATCTGAAGGAATGGAAGGATCGCGTGACGCTGGTGAAGTCGCCGTTCTCGAGGATTGCGGAGGTCGCGCAAGAGTTGGGGATTCCGAAGGTGGACGGGGTCTTGGCCGACTTGGGAGTTTCCTCGATGCAGCTTGATCAGGCGGGACGCGGATTTTCGTTTCGCGAAGCCGGTCCGCTGGATATGCGCATGAGCGCCGAAGGGGAATTGACGGCAGACGAAATTGTGAATCAATGGTCGGAAAAAGAAATAGCCGACCTCCTCTATCGCGAAGCGGATGAGCATGATTCCAGAAGAATCGCCAAGGCGATGGTACGAGCGCGACCCCTACGGGATACCGCGCACTTGGCAACGACTGTGGCAGGGGCCCGAAAGCAATGGGGAAGGCAGAGACTGCATCCCGCAACAAAAACGTTTCTGGCGCTGCGGATCGCGGTGAATCGAGAGATGGAGGAACTCGGGCAGTTTCTTTCTCGGA
>JALYLI010000244.1 GCA_030774335.1 Acidobacteriota bacterium
GCGATCGTCGCGATTGTCGCCGACGCGGCGCTTTACCTGGGATTACCGGAGAGCCTTTCCGTCGGTCCGCGGTGGTTGCTGCTCGCTATCGTGTTGTTTTTGCTCATACCGATCATCGTTGCGCACTGGCGTGGTCATAAGCCGCTGGTCCGGCTGTTGACGCTGATTGCCAATGGCGTGATCACCGCTGCGATGATTGCATCGATCGCATTTCTCATACAGGGTCTCCCAAAACACCGCGAGCAACCGGAAGCGCTGCTGCGTTCGGCGGTGGGCCTGTGGCTCACCAACATTCTGGTTTTTGCGTTGTGGTACTGGCGAGTGGACGGTGGCGGGCCCCACGAACGTGAACGTTCTAAAGGAACACTCAACAGCGCGTTTCTTTTCCCTCAAATGTTGCAGCGCGGGGAAGACTTTGACGACGATTCCAGCGACCGCAAGAAGAAAAGTGAGGTCTGGTCGCCGCAATTTACCGATTATCTTTTCCTGGCCTTCAATACCAGCACGGCATTTTCGCCCACCGACACCGCGGTGCTGTCGCGCGGCGCCAAGCTGGGAATGATGGCGCAGTCACTGATTTCGCTGGCCATCCTCGTACTGATCGCGGCGCGGGCTGTGAACATCCTCTAGCGGTTGGCTGCGGTCTTATTTTGGCTCCAACACCAGCGGCAAGCCATTTTTGGGATTCCCTATAATGACAACTTTCGCGTTGTTACTGAGGGCCAGCTTTTCGGTGGCTTCGATGCCCTTCCATTCCAGCAGTTGCGCGCTGATGCCGGTAGCCACGATGCGCTGGAAATCCGAAATACCCTGGGCTTCGATGCGTTTTCTTTCGGCTTCCTGTTTTTCTTTTTGCAGGATGAAACTCATACGCAGCGCATCCTGCTCGGCTTGCTGCTTGGCTTCGATGGAACCTTTCAGCATGGCCGGCAGCTGCACGTCGCGGAGCAACACGTTTTCCACGATGACGCCACGCGGGGCGAGTTGCGCGGTGAGCTCCTCTTGAATTTGCTGCTGCACCAATTCGCGCGCGTTCGTATATAACGCGTTCGCGGAATGCGCTGACGTGGAGGCGCGGATCGCCGCCCGCAGCGTCGGCTCCACGATTTTTTCCACGTAGTTGTTGCCCACGGTCTGATAAACGAAGGCCGCTTTCTCCTTATCCAGGCGGAAAAGTAAAGAAGTGTCCAGCGCCAGGATCAACCCTTCGTTGGACGGCACGTTGGCACTCTCCTTGATGGACTGAGTCTGCACGGAAAGCTTCTCGACTGATTTCAGGGGATTGATCAGGTGAATGCCTTCGGCAAGCGTCTGCCCGGTCACTCGTCCGAACAAGGTCAAGACGCCCACATTTCCTGTCGGGATCGAGGTGGTGCTCCACATCAGCAACAGCAGCACCACCACAATTAAAACCACGCGTACGATTCCAGAAAGAGCTCCTCGAAAGTTCGGCATCCCTGGGATTCCCGCACCACCCAAGTCAAATCTCGTTGTAGTCGGCATGTTTCCTCCGCCTCCGTCTGTCTAGTTGCGTAAATAATTACTTTTGGCCGCTCAAGGTTGTTTCAAACGCTCTGGTTGCGACGCATTATACAGGCACACCCGGCTTCGCACATGGTCTGAGGAAACGTGGCCCCCGGTGGGACCGAAGTCAAATTGCAAAGTGCGATAATTCGAAGGGGCGATCTCAACCGATGACCCGCAACAATGACACCGTTAAATCTCTAAAGCCGCACGACAGTGGTTCCGTAGTACCAAAGTACTGTTGAGCCGTTATATTAAATTAATATAATTCGCGCCGTGCCCCAGGAACCCAGCTGTAAACACCTCAACAAACTATATATCGAGGCGACCTGCGTACTCCAGGAAGTGCGGAGAATCCGGCGATCGCGAGACGTCAATTTCTTCGAAGACGCCGACCTCAACGGTCAGAAGCACGACAGCATTACCGCGCTCATCAAGCACTTGCTGGCAGGCCATGAAGGTGGGCCGTGCCCGGCGGGCTCGCGCCCCATCGTCGGTAAAAATTCTGCTCGCCCCGTTGAGTGGCGGCAATTCTGGAATCGCCGCTTGAAACCGCCCAGGACGGCTCTTAAGTCCTCGGCAGCGTTGTCGATACGGCCGTAACTTCAGGATCATCGCTGTGAAAGACCTGCTAGCTGGCGGCAGAATCTGGCGGAGCGGGAGTGAGATCGTCTGGCGTAATGGACAAAAAGGCCGGCTCGTCCTCGGCGCCAGCGGACGGCATTGCGGGCGGCTGCACGACGGCAGCCGGCGCGGAAAGTGCGGCGCCCTCTCCCACAGAAGCCGGCGGAGTTTTTTTTGGGGGCGCGATGGTCCTCGGATCGATGGGCAAGAGCTCAGTGTGTTGCGCGGCCCATTTTGCGGCGAGGCCGTTCAACGGGCTCTTCGTGTTGTATTCCTGGTAGGCAATCATCCGGCCGATGCGCACGATCAGGTCATCAAGACCTTCCGAAGCGGCCCAGAAATCGCCGATGCATACGCTGGCTTCGTCAAAATTGGGATGAAACACCGGCGTGAGCATGCGGCATTGCGGCGCACGCCGCGGGTAGCCGAGCGAGAGATTTACTTCCAGATGATGGGTGTCGCGCTCGAGAATTTCTCCGGCGGGCCCGACATACAAGCCCTTGAGGCGATAGGTAAAGCGATACGCTTCGGGAGGCATGCCGGCCGTTCCGGTCAGTTCGATCAGGGGCCATTCCGCAAAGCGCGTGGCGATGGTTTCGTGATCCAGTTTGAGCCTGCGAAATCTGGGTGACATCATAACTTTCCTATAGTGCCGCAGGCATGGTGTTTCGCAACAGGACGAACAAAGAGCCCGCCAGTAACAAGAAATTTATGGCCGCGGGAGAAATTTCGGGCCAGGCAAACGATTCCCCGCGAAGAATACGCGCGTAAGTTCTTATCAGAAAGTACACGACTGGCGGCAGCAGTAATACGACGAAGGCGTTGTAGTGGAGCGCCTCGACCAGGCGCCCGTGTAAAAGCGCGGCTAGAGCGCGCGTGGCGCCGCATCCGGGGCAGTACATATGCAGATAGCGGAACACCGGACACTGCGGATAAAAATGATACCGCTCCGGCGGGAAACGATAAAGCACCGCTGCGGCAGTAGCCAGTGCGGCTGCAACGGCGTGGGCCCTGGATTTGTGGGAAATGGAAATCATACGTACATACCCTGGCGCTTCTTCTGTTCGTTTACTTTGGTGAAGTGATACTGAAAGTAATAAACGTTGAAGAAAAAAGTCATCCCGCCACTGAGGCTCATGGCGCTGGGGACCGGATCGGCGCTGGAAAAATGCTCCTCAATGGAAGTTCTCATACTGAAGGACGCCACCAACCATAAAACCCATCCGATCAAATTCAGAGCAGCGCCGGCTCCCGTTCTGCCCAAGCCCTGCGAAGCCTGGTAGATATTGGTGGCCGACGCGAGGAGGATAAGGCCGACGGAGATTCCGTAGTACAGCAGCGCTTTGCTGGCGGGCTCCACTTTTTTCATCCACGATGCCTGCACCAGGGCCCACACCCAGCCAAAAATTCCGCACGTAATGACGGCGAGAAGTATCACCACTCCCCAGTGCAAGGACGGAGGAGGAGGAAACGGAGAAACGGTAAAACCGCCAGCCGCGGGGGCAATAGAAGACGGAACGGGCACGGGAATATTGCCGATGACCTGAGAGACCGGCGCCCAATCGGTCATGCCTTCACTGCGGCACAAGTCGGTGAGCAACACATTGCCGCTGGAGGTGTAGCGCTGCAATTCAGACAAGGTGTACGGACCGTATTCCTGAACGTCACGCTTCACGAAATAATTCATCGGTGCTCTCCGATCAAGTGAACTGTTCGCCGTCGGCGTCGGTGTTCACGATGCAGGCTTCCACGATGGCCCACACCCAGCTGACCACCGCCGCATAGAAACAGGTCAGAACGGTGAAGCATACCTGCATAAAACCTTTTTTGGTGTAGCCGGCATAAAAATTATGCGCGCCGAACATGCCCAAGAAGATAGCCAACAGGACAAACTGCACGCGCTTCTTGGGTTTTGCTACCGGAAATAGATGCGCGGGGAGCAGCGGCGCGTAGACGCCTCGCGGCGAAGGCAAGGGTGGGGGCGGCGCCCCGGCAGTCGATTCCAGCAGCGGCGGTGGCGGAGTGGGCAGTGCCGCCGAAGTTTCCTGCGTCGGTGACGGCGCATCAGGTGGCTCGTAGCTCGAAATAGAACCGAGCACCGAGCCGCGGCCAAGCCACGCGGTGGAACGCCGTGGAACAGGCCCGGCAGCCGGCGGACGCTGCGGGCCGGCGAGTTCCGTTTCCGCCACGCTGATTTTCGTTTCAGCGGGCGGGGCGGAGGAACAGCCGAAGACCGTGCACCCACCATTTTCCGCAAAGCACTCGGAATGATGCGGAGTGCCACAGCCGGGGCATTCGAGCGGGGCAACTTCAAATTCCGTGCGGCAATAAGGGCAGACAGGATTCACTTACGCTGACGCTCCTGATAGCGAAACCCGTAACGGCCAATCTGTATGGGGCTGCCGCTCTGCAGCACCTGCAATTTGGCGGGCAGGCCGGATACAAAAACATTTCCCATGGCGCGAAGCTGCACGCGCGCTCCGGTAATCTCGATGACCGCGTGCTGCGCCTGGATATTGGAATCCTTGAAAAGGTAAATGTCGCTGTGCTGGTCACTGCCGATGATGGTGCGCGGCTTATAGAGGATGAACTGCTTACCGGCGAGCGGGCCGGCCGTTACGTAGAGCCAGCGATCCTTCATCGCGCTTTCCACCAGACCGATGGCAATGCCGGTGGCCATGCCCAGTAGAGAGAAGCCCACGGCGCGGCTGGTTGCTCCGCCCTTGGTGAGCATGGCAATGGGATCGAACAGCAAGCCACCCACGAGTGCGCCGAGCGATCCACCAAGAGCGCCGTATGCGGTTTGCTTGGAGGATTGGCCGACGATTCCGTACACGACGCCGCCGGCGGCACCGAAGACCAGCCAGGCAACACCACGCACAATCCAGAACGCGGGATTGTGGGACGACTGCACTCCGGCAGCCGCGACAATGTTGACGCCAATGGCAAAGATAGCTTCCGCGCCGATGTCGAAGGCGAAAGCGAGCACGACTCCCAGCGGCAGCGCGAGCAAACCGCGGATGATCGCTTTCCTCGCGGAACGCTCCACGATACTTTCGGCGATGGCGAAGCCGACGCACTCCGAAGTAATGACCATGGGAATGATGACAAAGTTGCCCCAGCGGGGGCCGGTGTTGCCATCAGTAAACGCGTGTTCGCAGATGGCCCAGCCCAGGAACGCGCCGAGCAGACCGGCGAACCCGAGATAAAACCAGGCTTGCAGGAAAATGCTGCCGCGCTCCTCGGGAGTCTGCACCTGAAGTTCGGCGGAGTCGCCTACGTTGCCGTAGACGCGGGCTTGGCCGGGTTTCGCTTCTGTGCCGGGCGGCGCCAGGACGGGAGTTTCCACGCTGGCAAGATCGTCGAGAGTGATCTTGATGGGCTGGTTGGGATTCTCAAGGGGCATAAGGGTCCGTTTTTTTATCCGGGGGCTGGAGGTTGGACTTGTCAGGAGATTTGTTACCGGGTGCAGCGCCGACATCGGGCGCCGGTTTTTTACCCTTTTCGAGACTGTTTTCGCCTGCTGAAGGAGCGGGCGAGAGGGCGCTTTCGCTTGGAGCGATCGGTTGTCGAGCGCGACGCTCGCGGACCGCGCGTTCTAGTTCGCGCTCATCGATGGGTTGGCCGACTTGCTTACCAGTTCGAGCATCGACAGGTACGTAAAACACGCGGGGCGGAAGGTACCAGCCGATGAGAAACCCGGCAATCAGCAAAGTCAGATGAGTAATTACGGAGGCCACTCGGCGAAGCCACACGGGCGATGCGCCAGCGGCATCGGTCACCCGCGTGTCCCGTTCTTCTTGGTCGTCACCGTCGCCCATGATTACGGGTTCGGGCTTGCCGGTTTCGCCCGCGCCTTCGCCGCCTTTACCGTCTTCCACGGAAATTTCGGACAGGCGCTCGAGACGGTCGCCAATCCAGCCGAAGCAGCCCTCTTCATCACTGTGCGGATCGTAAACCCACGCGACCTGAAGCGGAGAGGAAAAGAAATTTTTGTGAATGAAAGTGTCGTGGTCGGAGAGGAAGACGCCGAAGCCGGGATGGGAGTGATACCAGCCGACGATGCGGGCCTCGGGGAATTTGCTGTCCTTGATTTTGTAGATATGTTCCCAGGTGTCTTGCGTAAAAGTGACGTGTGTGCCCGCCTGTGCGGCGTTGAGTCCCGCGATGCACGCGGCGATTTTTATTTTATTGGCGTCAGCGCCGTGGTCTCCGATTAAAACGCCGCAAACTTCCGTCTTGCTGGAAGAGCGCGCGTGCTGGCGAATCTGGCGGAGGACTTCCCCGCTGATGAGGACGTGCGGCTGCGCGGAAACGGATTTGGATTTGCGCGAACTCATTCGGAGGAATCCGCCGCGGAGCCCAGGATTTCCCGCTGATCGCCGGCGAGGAGGTAGCCGATTTCACTATTCTCTGTTCGCGCGGTGAAAACGTCGAAAAGCGGCAGCCCGAGTTGATTAAGGGAACGCTGGCCATACGCTTCGGTGCCGCTGAACGAATGAATTGTTTGCACTACGCGCATCTGTCGGTCTTTCGGGCAGCGGCCCTGTTCGAACGACAAGCTTCCGACGGGCACGAATTGTTCTTCTTCAGCGCCGCACCCGGAGCAAACCAGTTTGTGGATCACATCGCGGCTGAAATCGATGGTCACTTCACGCGAACCGAGATCATCGCAAGCCCGCTTCCAGAGATCGGCAAGCCGCATTTCGCTGGAGCACTCCGGCAGCGAAATGACGCGCTCGAGGGTGTGATGGCTCATGCAATCATCGTTGGTGGTGTAATTCACGCGATAGGAGGTGTGATGCAAGCCTTCGAAGACGAAGCCCTGGCCGGACAACGTAGGCATGGCATGAAGGAGCTTCACCGCTTCCTGAACCTGAATCCCGGCAATGATGGAAGAAATTGTGGGCGTAGTGGGGACTTTGCCTTCGGTGCTGGCTTCGCGCAGCAAAAGATTGCAGGACATGCGCTGCTCGAGAAGCTGCCAGTCCACTTCGCCGAGCGTGCACTCGTAACACGGCGGAGCGCCGGGCAGAAAAACTCGCGCCACGCCATTGATTCCTTCGATGGCACCGTCAATCCAGGGACGATTCATTCTCCACGTGCTGCGATTGATCCACAGGCGAGCTTCGCGATTGTCCAGGCCAGCGAGAATTAAATCGGCCCAGGCAAAAAGGCCGAGGCCGCAGTCGTGCATGATGTTGCCGACGATGGCGCGAGCGTGACCGGCAACGGCGAGGTCTTCGAATCCGCTGGCCGCGGCGGCGGCTTTGTACTGGCCAAGATTGGAGGAGCGAAACAGCACGGCGCGGGAAAGATTGGATTCTTCGATGCGGTCGAGATCCACAATGACCACTTCGCGGAAACCTAGGAGGGCAAGATTTTTGAGAATTTCATTGCCGAGCGCGCCTGCTCCCACGACGAGAACTTTAGCGGCGGCGATTTTGTTCTGGTCCCACCAGGGGATGAGCCGCAGACGGCTGTAGCGGTCTTCACGGAGGCCCTGCGAATCGACCGTGACGCCGGGGGTGACTGGAGAGGTGACGCCTGGAGGCGAGGTGAACATTCAGCCGGCCGTAATTTCCGGTTGCAGGCGCAGGATGTCGCCGTCCTGCACTCCAGCGTCGGCGAGCGTTTGCGAGTCCAGAATCTGGCGGCCTGAATTTTTGTGATGGAACTTGTAACTGAGCGGCGCGCCATCGGGGCCGTTGGTGGGCAGGCGTAATTTTTGAATCAGCACGGCGATAATTTTGTTGCACGGCGCGTCGTTGGGGAGTTCCACCGGCACGCGCTTATTTTCCGTCGAATCGTAAACGGTTACGTTGATGTTGGCCATGGCTCCTCAATAAATTAAATTCGCGGGCGGCGCCAGCGCCGCTCCAAAGCAAGCTCATCGCCCGGCATGCGCCGGACTTGCGGCAGAGGCCGCAGCGGGCTGGTTGGCCAGGGCGGTTTTCGAGTCTCGCCAGAATTGCGCGAGATGCTCGCGACCGCCGGGAGCGAACTGCCAGCCAGGTTCACGCAGCAGCGCTTCGGCGGCAATGGCGAAATTCAAATTTTCGGCATTGGGGCGAAGCGTTTTATCCAGCGTGGAACTGACGATCCCGACCAGGTTGCCCTGATGATCGTAAACCGGGCCACCGCTATTGCCGGGACTAATGGGGGCGGAAACTTGCAGGATGCTGTTTTCCAGGCGCGAAACGATTCCGGAGCTCAGCGTGAACTTCAAGCCCTCCGGATGCCCGATCACGAAAATCTCCTCACCCTGCCTGGCGCCGGCGATGGGCTGCAAAAAGGAAGCTTCCCCGGAATGCCTGGAGACCCAGATGAGCGCTAGATCGAGGTCTTTGTGAATGGCGATGACGTCCGCCGTGGACCACACGCCGGATTCCAGCGAAAGCATGGCGTGGGGAGTTTTTGCAGCAATGGCGGCGGAATTTCCCACCACGTGCCTGGCGGTGGCGAACAAATAGCCCGCGGCGTTGGACTGCAGCAGCATGCCGGCGCCGAAGGACATGGACAACATTTCGCGCTTGCCGAAAAGGGATTGCGCGGCGGGAGAAATTACCGCGACGAGACTTTTCAGATTGTGCGAAACGTCCGCGCCGGACAAAGAGGTTGTCGACGGCAGCTTGGGGTAATCGGTGCGTTCGTCGAGGTCGGCCAGGCCGGTGCTGACTATGGCCGGAATGGGACCTAGAGAAAACAGAACCACCGTAGCCATGGAGGTGAGAATTCCGCTGACGATCAAGAGCGTGGAGAGATAGGAGGTCCAGGCGTGGCGAGTGCGAGGAGGCTGGCTCCGAAACGCCACTCGTAGAACGATGGTGATCAGGCACAACAGCGGTAACACAAAAACCAAGGGAGCGAGGGCCGCGCGGGTCCACCAGGGAATGGCGGGAGCTAGTTTCGCTTCGACGCGAGGTGTTTGTTGCGGCTCAACCTGTGAATCGACCAGCTCATCTTGACTGATAACAATTTTGTCCACGGGGTCCGGGGCGTGCGGTCAATTTACTCAAGAAGATACTATTTTAAGTATAAAATTCGTCGCGAGGTGAATGTTATATATCGCGTTATTTCCGAAAGTGCAAGTTGTCATGGAAAGGGCCACTACGAAATTTTTAATGCCGGCCACCCACCTCCG
>JALYLI010000245.1 GCA_030774335.1 Acidobacteriota bacterium
GAGCGTGAGCTAGGAATCGATGCGGAGAAAATTCGGCCGGACTTTGGCGGTGAGGACATCGCAGAGCGATATTTTTCCGAAAAGGAACAGAAAGAACTTCGCGAAGTGCCCGATGAGCTTCGAGCGACGGCGTTTTTTCTTTGCTGGACGCGCAAAGAGGCCTACATCAAAGCTCACGGTGACGGATTGCAAATTCCACTGGCCAGCTTTGATGTGTCGTTGACACCTGGCAAGCCGGAGATGCTTCAAAGCTCAGATAAGCAACGGTGGAGCTTGCGCTCGTTCACGCCCGCACCGGGTTACACTGCGGCGATTATCACCGAAGGCAAACTGCCGTGCATTCGTTTTTGGGAACGCTGAACAAATCTAGAAACCTTCGTGGAGGTCTTCCGGGATTACGGATTTGGGATGCTCACCGAAACCTGGTCGGAGTGCCTGCTCTCGTGTCCATCACGGTTTACTAAAGTAACTACATAGTAATAATCTTGACCGGATTCGACTTCAGTATCTGAATACCTGGTATTCCCGGTGGTGAATTTTGTGAGTTTCTCATAAGGCCCGCCGGACTTTTCCCCGCGGTAGACGTTATAACCAGCTACTCTTCCTGAACTTGCATCCCATTCAAGGCTAACGGTGTGGCCGGAGTTAGCGGTTACAGAACCCGCATCCACCGCATCTCCGGCTAGCGCCAGAACGAAGGGAGTAGCCAGATCTTTGCTGGCAAAACTCAAAGATCCCTTCACGGCGCCTTTGACCTGGGGATGAAAAGACACTTGAAAGGAGGTCGTCTGTTGTGGCTCAAGCGCGAACTGGGAGGGAAGTTCAGAAACGCCGAAACCCTTTCCGCTAACAGCAACTTTACTGATGGTTACCTGGGAATTTCCGGTATTCGAAACAGTCACTTTTCGCGTTGTGGTCTTCTTAAGGATCAGTTTCCCGAAATCGATGGAAGTTGGATCGGTTTGTAACTTCGGGTGAGCTTTTGTGCCGGTACCTTTAACGTTGAAGGCCTGGGAGGCAATCGTGCTTTCGATCGTGAGCGTTCCGCTGACGGGCCCTGGAGACTTGGGAGCGAACTCGATATTGAAGGTATCACTTGCCTGCGGATCCAGGGCAAGAGGAAGGGTTACGCCGGTCACGCTCAGTCCAGCGCCCGCGACTTTAATATCCCTAATCTGGGCGCTTTTAATATCCGTGTTGGTGAGTTTTACCGTTTGAGAATTTTTCTGGCCCAGGACGACGCTACTAAAGTCTATCGCGTTGGGGACCAGGACAATCTTCGATTGATCCCCAGACTGCTGAACGTGGACAGCATCGGTGTTTATTTGCGCGCACGCCTCTGCGCCCAGCGATACCGCCAAGGCCAAGACCATGGGTGCCCATTGCTGGAAATAAAGCACACCCGGCCAACGGCGACCTGCTGACGCGATTCTGCGGCAATCCATAGCTGGACACTAGCGTTGGCTCCGCAGGGTAACAACTTGGTCAGCGGTCATTTATCGGACAGTCCCATTTACTGTCCTAGAGGTCAGGTTCCTCATGAGATGTATGTCGCCCAGAATCAAGCGACAATGGAAGAATTCGCGGTACAATGAGAACGGCCGCAACCTAGTGTTCGCAATGGAGGGGCCTGCCTGAAGGTAAAGTGGTCCACGAGAGAGCAAAATAAACACAGCGCTGAGAAATGTCTCACAGCCGGAAATCTCAAGTATAGCCTGTAGGTGCGGTCTCATCTAGAGGTTGTAACACCTTATTAATCTTTGGCTTAGGGTAGTCTTAGTGTCTAAACTAATGGCAAAAACTATATCGCTCGGAAGGTGTTTGCAACAATAGGGCAGTCGTTTTCTCATTTAGTTGGGGTACTACCACCCAAGTGACGGACTTGGCTCTCCATTAGATTCTTCCAACGAAATTATTAGTTTAGAATCAACAGTTTAGGATTTAGGCCTCTCAAGTTGAAATGGATTCAGGACAAGGGCAGTGGCAGTCTAATTGCCCCTTGTAGCGTGGGTCGGGCTCCGCACTGGGAGTTTCGTGGCGGTAGCCCATTCGCTTCCGAGTGTTCTTGAGGACAACAGGTTGAAGCTGGAAACGGTCAGATTCAAATATATGAATTGGTATGCGCTACAGGTTACCTGTCGGAAAGAGCTCTCAGTGGCCAGCCAGATCGAGAGGCGAGGCATTGAGTGCTTTCTGCCTCGATATAAGAACTTGAGGAAATGGTCTGATCGGACCAAAGAAGTTCAGCAAGCACTATTCCCGGGCTATCTGTTCAGCAGATTCGTCTATGACGACCGGCAACAGGTGGTAACGCTGGCAGGCGTTGTACAGGTGGTCGGATGCGGCAAGGTAGCCACTCCGGTACCCGACCGCGAGATTGAGGCCTTGCAAGCGGCGATGCGTTCTGAAGTGGCCAGCGAGCCTTGGCCTTATTTGAAGACAGGCGAGCGTGTGACGGTTAACCGCGGCCGACTGAGCGGCCTGGAGGGAATCCTGGTCAATTTCAAAGGAAACCACCGGGTGGTACTGTCAGTCACACTGTTACAGCGGTCACTGGCACTGGAAGTCGACTTGGATTGGGTGACTCCTCTGGAGCACCACAGCGGAAAAGCGTCAGCCACAACGATTCGCGCGACGGAATCTGTGATGGCTGGAATCTAATGTTTAAGCTGCACTCGGGGTTGCTGTTTTGATTTTGAATTTGATCGCTACGGGACTTGCGGACAAGGAACGATGAGCTCAATAAAGACGGCGGTACGAACAGAAGTGGCCCAAGGGAAGTTGCACGTTACAGAAAATACTTCTGTTTCCAAGGGAAATTTCGAGAGTGAAGCACGAACGCTCTTAAGCGAAGACGCTTTTGTATCCATGTTGTACCTGGAGCGTAGAAGGGCGGAACGCGCTCAAAAACGGTTTGTGCTGGTGCTGGTGGATGTGAAAAGAGCGCTGGAAGACGGCCATAAAACTCGCACGCTGGGAAAGATTGGCGTGGCGCTGACAAATTCAACCAGGGAGACCGACATTCTGGGATGGTACCTGGAGAATAATTTGGTCGGAATCATCGGCACGGAGCTCGGAGAAGCGTCCGCGAAGACAATTCACGAGAGATTGCTGGAAAAACTTCGCGCGGCGTTCCAGCAAGCGGTTGGTAAAGACAAGAGTTCCAAGATTTCAGTGTCGTTTCACTTCTTTCCTGAAGAGTATGGCAAGAGCGATTCGAATCCGGCTGCAAATGTGGCGCTCTATCCAGACGTCTCGCGCAAGGAAGATTCCAAGAAGCTGGCATTCGGGATTAAGCGCGCCATGGACGTTGTTGGCAGCGCCGCAGCGTTGGTGTTGTTCTCTCCGGTGTTTGCGGCGATAGCTATCGCTGTCAAGCTCAGTTCCAAAGGCCCGATATTATTCCGGCAGGAAAGGCTCGGGCAGTACGGCCAGACTTTCACTTTCCTGAAGTTTCGTTCGATGTATACGAACTGCGACGCCAGGATTCACCAGGAATACGTGAATCAATTTATCTCTGGCGAAGTAGGCGACACCGGCGCCGACGGCGCGAAAGCGGTATTCAAGATCCAGGAAGATCCGCGGGTCACGGCAATCGGCAGATTTATCCGCAGGACGAGCCTGGACGAACTTCCTCAATTCATAAATGTTCTGAAAGGCGAAATGTCGCTGGTCGGCCCTCGACCTCCCATCGCGTACGAGTTTCGCGCTTATGACCTGTGGCACCGGCGTCGCGTGCTGGAAATCAAGCCCGGAATCACCGGCCTGTGGCAGGTGGAAGGGCGCAGCCGCACACGCTTCGATGACATGGTTCGTCTGGATCTAAAGTATGCACGCGGGTGGTCGATCTGGCTGGATGTCAAGATTCTGATCCAAACTCCGTCCGCTGTATTTTCCGGCGACGGCGCGCACTGAGCGAAGTCAAGGTTTCCCTCAGGAAACCCGCATCCTAAATCGGCTCTTAAATCGCAGTTCCATGCAGTAGGCTAGATTTGTCCCGCGGAGTTGCAGGGTTCGAAACTCCACGCCCCGGCAAGCGTCCCAATCCTCGCTTTGCCTCTTACGCCGAGGGATGTAATTCCACAAGGAGATGTATGATCCGCATTGGTGTGATTGGCTACGGCTACTGGGGCCCGAACATTGTCCGCAATTTCCATACTCACGAAAACTCCGAAGTCACACTGGTCGCCGATAAAAATCCCAAGACGCAAGAGCGCCTGCGCAAAGCTCATCCCGGGATGGCCTTCACCACGGATGAGAACGAAATCCTGACTTCGCCGAATATCGATGTGGTCGCTGTGGTGACACCCGTCTGGACGCACTATGACTTGGCGAAGAAAGCACTGGAGAACGGCAAGCATGTTTTTGTAGAAAAGCCTTTCACCTGCAGCGTGGCCCAGGCGGAAGAGCTTATCGAACTTGCCGACCGCAAGAAATTGAAGATCATGGTGGACCACACCTTTTTGTTTACGGGAGCGGTCAAGAAGATACGGCAGCTCATCGATGAAGGCTCGCTCGGGGATCTTTATTACTACGATTCGCTGCGTGTGAACCTGGGCCTGTTTCAACACGATGTAAATGTTATCTGGGACCTGGCTCCCCACGATTTGTCCATCATGGATTATGTGATCGGCGCCAAACCGGACGCAGTGGTGGCCACCGGCGAAAGCCATTTGAACAATGTTGAGGACGTGGCCTTTATTACCGTTTATTTCCCGCGACACGTCATCGCGCACATCAATGTGAACTGGCTGTCTCCTGTAAAAGTACGCACCACACTAATCGGCGGCGAAAAGAAAATGCTGGTGTGGAACGACCTGGAAGCCGACGAAAAAATTAAGGTTTATGACAAGGGCGTAAGCATGTCTAACCCGAATCCCGGCGGCCTGCATCAGCTGCTGGTAAGTTACCGTTCAGGCGATATGTGGGCGCCGCAGGTGGAGCAGATCGAAGCTCTTCGCGTCGAAACAGCTTATTTTCTGCAATGCATTAATGAAAACAAGACTCCTTTCAATGACGGAGTCGCGGGCTTGCGCGTGGTTCGGATCCTGGAAGCGGCAGATCGCTCCGTACGAAAGCGCGGGGAGGCGGTAATCCTGTGAACGAATTTGTATGTATCGCCCCCGACGTTAAGCTGGGTAAAAACGTCAAGCTTTCGAAATTTATCAACATGTATGGATGCGCGATCGGCGACGAGACCAAAGTCGGTGCGTTCGTGGAAATTCAAAAAAATGCCAGTATCGGCCGCCGCTGCAAGATTTCCAGCCACAGCTTTATTTGCGAAGGCGTGCAGATCGAGGACAACGTTTTCATCGGGCACAGCGTGACGTTTATTAATGACGCGTACCCGCGGGCGACCACTGCCGAAGGCGAGCTGCAAACCGAAGCCGACTGGAAGGTGGAGAGCACGGTGGTACGCAAGGGCGCGTCCATCGGCTCAGGCTCGACAATATTAAGCAAAGTGACGGTAGGAAGTAATGCGATCGTGGGAGCCGGGAGTGTAGTGACCAAGGATGTGCCCGATAACGCGATCGTGGCCGGCAATCCGGCAAGATTTCTGCGGTTTATTTCCGAGGAGAAAAAATAAGCAATGACGCCTACAACGAAAGTGCCTTTTCTCGATCTAGTTACTCCCCACCAGGAGCTGGAAGCGGAGCTGCTTGCGGTCGCGAAAAAAGCCTTCAGCAACGCCGGATTTATTGGCGGACCGATGGTGGAGGATTTCGAGCGGGAATTCGCGGCGTTCTGCGATTCGAAATACTGCGTCGGCGTGAATAGCGGTACCGATGCGCTGCGTTTCGCATTTATGGCCGCGGGAGTAGGCCTAGGCGACATCATTGTCACCGTACCGCACACTTTCATTGCCACTACGGAAGCCATTTCACAGGCCGGTGCGCAAATTGCCTTTGTTGATATCAACGAATCCACGTACACGATGGATCCGGAAAGGCTACGGGAATACCTTGAGAAACATTGCGATTTTGACGGCAAAAATAAGAAACTGACGGAGCGCAAAAGCGGAAATCGCGTAGCTGCAATCGTTCCGGTGCATCTCTACGGACAAACCGCCGACATGGACCCCCTCATGGAACTGGCGGCGAAGTACAATCTGGTGGTTATTGAAGACGCTTGCCAGTCGCACGGCGCGGAATATTTTTCGAAGAAAGATAATAAGTGGAAAAAAGCCGGTTCGATGGGGCTGGCGTCGGCGTTCAGCTTCTATCCCGGAAAGAATCTGGGAGCATGCGGCGAAGCCGGTGCGACAACTACCAATGATGAAGGCATGGCCAAGCGGATGAAGATGATCCGCGATCACGGGCAAGCCAAAAAATATTATCACGACATGGAAGGTTACAACGGACGGCTGGATGCGATTCAGGCAGGCTGGCTCTCTGTGAAGCTGCGCCACCTGGGGAAGTGGAACGAGTCTCGCCGGGAGCACGCTCACCGATATCACAAGTTATTTGCAGACGTGAAAGACTCCGTGGTGATTCCGGTGGAAGCGCCGTGGACCAAAGGCGTGTATCACCTGTATGTGGTGCGCGTATCGGATCGCGAAGCGCTGCAAGCCAATCTGGCCGAGGCGGGCATCGCGACCGGGATTCACTATCCGATTCCTCTGCACCTTCAGAAGGCTTATCAGCATTTGAACTACAAAAATGGCGACTTTCCGGTGACCGAGCGCGTGGCCGCGGAAATCGTTTCACTTCCAATGTTCCCGCAACTTCGCCATGAACAGTTAACGGCCGTGGCGAGCGGCGTGAAAGAATTCGTCAGCGCAAAGATTGGCGCCGCTCGATAATCCGTAATATACCGCCGGCCCGTTAGTCGTTCCAAACCACGTGCTTAGCTCACGTGGCCATCATGCATCCCACAGATTTTTTTATGCCCAGAATCGATCGACTTGCTTCCATCTATCTGTCGCACCCGCTTGCGCGAGTGATTGGCGCAGTTTCCGCGGCGCGCGTGCCGATCCTCATGTATCACAGTATTTCTGACAATTTATTCGGGAAATCGCATCCCTATTATCAGATCAATACGTCGCCCCAAGTTTTTGCCAAGCAGATGCGCTGGATGCGATCCAACGGATACCGCACGTTGGATTTGACGCAAATGTGGACGGCGATGCAGGTCGGTGACGACCTCTCGAAAACCGTCGTGATTACTTTTGATGACGGCTACCGCGATTTTTACACCGACGCTTTCGACGCGCTCCGGCAATGCGGATTCACGGCGACCATTTTTCTGGCCACTGACCGCATCAAGGATTCTCCAGTACGGATCGAGGGCGTGGATTACCTGACGTGGTCAGAAGTCAGGGAGCTACATGCCAGCGGAACCCGCTTTGGATCGCATACCGTCACACACCCGGATTTGCGTTCCCTGGGGCCGGACCAAATCGAATACGAAGTGGGATGCTCTAAAGAAACTATTGAGCAGCAGATTGGCGCGCCAGTAGAGTCTTTTTCCTACCCGTTTGCATTTCCGGAAGAAAACAAGAATTTCACACAATTTCTTGTCGATATTCTGGAGAATCAGGGGTTTGAGAACGGCGTGTCCACGATCATTGGCCGCGCTTCGAAAGATAACAATCACTACT
>JALYLI010000246.1 GCA_030774335.1 Acidobacteriota bacterium
GAACCTGGTTTTGATCAGTGGCCACTTGGAGATGGGTGCCCTTGGAGCCAGCATAGGCAATTTCGAGCGACATCTTTGCCGGGAGGGCTTGCTCAACAGCCAGGTTCCATTGCTGGTAGTACGGAGTCTTCAGTCGTTGGTCGACACTGGTGACCGGAGGATCTACGGCGTTAGCCGGATCAACCGCGGGGAAGCCGCCTGAAACAGTAAGCAAAGGAGTGATGCCGTCGCTGATAAACAACGGTCGAGAAAAGAAAGGAACATTATAGGCCAGCTGCAAGGGAGCCGCGGTGCGAATTTCCTGGCCACTATAGAAAATGCCATAAGCGCCGCGGAGCACGCTTTTGCCGCTGTCTAGCGGGCTCCAGGCGAATCCGATGCGGGGAGAGATATTGTGCTTATCGACGTCCACCAGGCCACGCGAGGCGCCGTTGCGGTTGGCCACGATGATCTGACCGGTGGCGTAATCAAAGTTACTTTGCTTGTTGTTGACCTCCACGGTGGGGGAGAAATAATCGTAGCGCACGCCAAGATTCAGCGTGAGGTGCCGGTTCACTTTGAAATCGTCCTGAGCGAAAACGTTGGGGACATGCTGCCGGTTCCCAAGATTCAGGAGCGTGGAAATGCTGGAGGTCAGCGGGAGGCCAAGCAACTCGTCGGCTATGGAACTGCCGGAGTCCAGGATACCTGCAGGATCGGATGTGAATTGACCGGTAAAGACGAACGTGCCATTGGGATCCGCCACCTGGAAAATATTGAACTCGCTCCAGCGCATTTCGGCGCCCACTTTGATGGAATGCCTCCCGCGCGTCAAGCTAATGACGTCGCGAATCTGGCGTTCCTGGCTGGCTAGAATTGTGGGGGCGAAGCGGGGATCGCCGGTTCGCCGATACCCGCCGGGACGGAACAGCGTAATACCGTTGGTGGAAGGATTGTCGGGCACGCCGGGAACGCGCAATTCCGGCGGCGGCAACTGGTTGCCTCCCGGGGGGACACCGCGGCGAACATGAACGTAGTTAAAGCCGAGGCGAAATTCGTTCACGACTGACGGTGAAAATATGTGCGTGTAACCTAGCGCCGCGCCTTTCGTGTCTTCGAAGCCTTTTCCAGTAGCGCCGCCACCGCCGTTGGCGAGTCCGGGCAGCGGAGTAGGCGCAACGTCCAGGCGGCCGCTCTGGGAATATCGCCCGAAGAATTGGTTGGACTGCGAAAGGTTGTAGTCGAGGCGGCCGTCACCCTGATCGATACCATCCTTTTCGGTCGGCGAAATCTTGAAATTGTTTCGGAAGCCCGGCTGATTCGGGAGCGGATACAGGTTCAACATGGCTTGTGAAATGGGATCGATACGATCAGCTGGAATGATATTGCCGGGGAATGGCAATCCCGTCTGGGGATCAAAGATTACCGAATTCTCAGCACCGGAGAAATCTCCCGTGCGCACCGCAGCTGTCGGAACGGAGGAGATCAGTGTTTGCGGGTTGCGAATTCTTGTGCCCTGGTAATCGCCGAAAGCAAAAAGTTTGTTTTTCAGTATCGGACCGCCCAGCGTGCCCCCGAACTGATTCTGTTTGAACGAGGCTTTCTTTGTAGCGGGATCTTCAAAGAAATCCCGGGCATCCAGCGCGGAGTTACGGAAAAACTCGAAAACTGTGCCGTGAATCGAATTGGTGCCGGACTTGATCACGGCATTAATGGCCGCGCCACCGCTGCGGCCAAATTCCGCGGAGAAGGAGTTGGTTTGAATTTTAAATTCTTCGATGGCATCCACGCTGGTGCGCAAAATCAAGCCGCCATTGTCGTTAGAGTTGTTGTCAATGCCGTCGAGAAGAAAGTTATTCAACGTTCCGCGAGCGCCGTTGGCCACGAAACTGTTCTGCCCGCCAGTGCTGGAGCCGCCGATATTTCCGTTGGTTCCGGAACTGGTGCGCACCACGCCGGTAGTTAAAGTTGCCAACTGCACATAGTCGCGACCGTTCAAGGGCAGGTCGGTGATCTGTTTCGAAGAAATCACCTGGCCCAGCGAGGATGTTTCCGTCTGGATCAACTGCGAATCGGCGGAGACCTCCACATTTTCGGTGACCGCTCCGATAGACATGTCGAAATCGATGCGCAAACGATCCTGCACCTGAACGGTGACGTTTTCTTTCGTGGCACTCTTGAAACCCGCGGCTTCGACTCGAACGGAATACATCCCCGCGCGAAGGGGGGGCGACACATAATCGCCATGGTCGTCTGATGTGACTGTCCATTGCGCGTTGGTCGCTTCGGAGGTAATGAGAATTGTAGCGGACTGAACGGCTGCGCCACTTTGATCGCGCACGTATCCCACGATGGCGCCGCTATCCAGTTGCGCAAATGTGGGTGTGGCCAAAAGGAGGAACGCCAAGACGAGTTTCATATAGCTCCTGCGGAGATGAGGCCAACGCCTCAAGAGATTGACGAATCCTTGAAAGGATGTTCAAGGCAAAACGAAAGGTAGCACAATAAAGGAAAGGAAAGAAAAGAAAACGAAACTTTTACATTGTGGATAAATAGTTAAGTAGGAATGTTTGGAAACGTCGGCGCACTTTTCTAAACGCCTTTTCTCCACCCGGCAGCATCTCCTCGCTCTACCTGCACTGGGATAGAACCGTCGGGATTCAATGCTTGTTCACAGGACCACGCTACTGGCTTCAGAACTCCCGGACGTATTTCCAGTTCCGCGGAAAGCTGCACTTTCCCCGCGAAACCGTGCGGCAAGATAAACGAACAGAGCCGTATTCCGCCGCCCGTGGGATGGCCGGCGTCCAAGGTGCCCCTCATTTTCCATGCACGCTCCTGATCCTGAACCTGAACCCACAAAGTCCCGGGGACGCCCGCAACCCCACGATTGGCGATTCCGAGAATCAGTTCTAACGTTCCTTTTCGCTTACGTTGCCAGACCCATGCGGGCCTCAAGCGATATCCGAGCGCAGCGCGCAGGCGAGCAAACCCGCGCGGATACTGCTGATCGTACTGCCGCAGATTCGCGGACTCGGTCCACAGACCCCAATAGTTGGCACGAATGTCGAGGACGTGAAGCATGTAATTCTCCATCATGTTCACGCCCGCAGGATCCACCTTGATTTGCGAGACGTCATACCTGCGCAGGCCTCCGTCTTCAAGAATTGCGGCCAGCCAGGGAGGGCGCGTGGCCAACTCCTCGATCTGTACCGGCTCTTCCACAATGATGCTGTCGGACCTCAGCCAGGCTCCAGCCTGCTTGGCCATTCCGATGACCGCGCGATTTCCGACATTGCTGATGTCCGGTTGCGTGTTCACGGCGACGGGCGTGCGCTTCCAGGTGGCCAGCTGCCGCGCCGTCATTTCGACAAAAGTATTTTTTGCAATTGCTGAATCGGGAAACGGATTGGGAAAGTCGCTGGTGTGACCCTCGCCCCAGAATCCGTATTGCATCAGGTCCATCCATTCAATCAGGGGATGGCCGTCGAATCGGGCGGCGAGCAGACCGTTGAGTTCATTAAACGCGCGCTGAAATTCCGGATGATCGTAGCGCGGCTCGAGGTATTGAGCATCTGGTTTGCGCGGAATGCGCCCTATCTTCACCAGCGGTATGCGCGGGATCAAAAACTGCGGCAAAGCGAGCTGGTCTGGCTGGAACTCCGGATTGGAAAGTTGCACGCGGAAGGCGACCTTGAGCTTATGCCGTTCAGCGGCCTCGAGGGCGAGCTGCCAGAAAGGAAAAAGGTCCAATCGGCCCGGCTGAGACTGCACGTGTTTCCAGTCGCAGCGGATATAAAGAATGTCGACGAACGGCAAAGAAGCGATATTTTCGACATGCTGCGCGATGGTTTCGCGGCCTTGACGCGTGGCGATCGACGGACCGTTCTCTTCCCAAATGTAACCGACCAGACCAAGGCCGGGATTGCGAACGGGCTTCTCCGAAGGGCTGCTGAAATAAATGGTTCTCCATCCTTCATCCTGATCGATGTCGAAGGGCCCTTGATCGAGTCGATCGGCTGTTCGCGTTGTGGCGTCTTGCGATTGTGTATCAGTTGCGGATAGTAATTTTCGGGGATGTGCGCTTGCGGCAGCGAGGAGCGCAGCGCTTTTCAGCAGATCACGGCGTTTCATATGAGTGACTCCGGATGAAGTCGAGGATCGTAGCTCGCAACGAAAAATCAAAATCTTGTGCTGCAAATAACGGCCGGGTTGAAGCTAAAGCTCGGGAAGAGCGAACGCGGCCAGCGTGTCGGAAACGGTGCTGCTGAAATTTCCCCCGCCTCCGACGGCAATCACCACAAATTGCTTGCTGCTCTTCTTGAGCGAATACGTCATTGGCGTGGCGTGAGCATTGGCATCCAGAGTAGCGGACCATAACTCTTCGCCGGTTTTCTCATCAAATGCGCGGAAGCGGCTATCGGTCGTGCCCCCGATGAACACCAAACCTCCGGTGACGATGGTTCCACCGAGGCTGGGCGTTCCGGTTTTTCCCGGCAGTCCGGCGATGGTGCCCAGTGGAACTTTCCACGCAATCTCCCCGGTGTTCACGTCAATGGCATTCAGTGATCCCCAGGGAGGCTGCTGGCACGGCAAGTGATGGTCATCCCAGAAGCGCGCGTATTCGCCCGCTTTGCTGTGCCGGCGGTAACGTACCGGCGCGCCAGAGCGCTGGCGCTTCATTTCGCCAATTGACCCCAGTTCGTTCACGTTGACAAAAAGATAGTGCGAAGCTGAATCGAAGGACGCGCCGGACCAATTCGCACCGCCCAATGAGCCGGGGGCGACCAGCGTCATTCTTGTGCTGAACGGGGTGTACATGCCGTGATTCTCAAGCGAATGGAAAAGTTTGGAGCAATAGCGATTCGAGTCCGGCGTCATGGTGCTGATGTCCGCGGACAGAAAAAATTGCCGTACGAGCGGAGGAGGTTTCACCGGTACGGGCTGGGTGGGCCAGGCGATTTCACCGGGAACGGTGCTTGGCGGCACCGCACGCTCCTCCACGGGAAAAAGCGATTTTCCCGTAAGCCGATCGAGAATAAATACGAAGCCCATTTTTGTTACTTGCGCGACTGCAGGGGCCGCTTCGCCATCACGCTTCACGGTGATGAGTACCGGTTGCGCGGGAAGATCGTAATCCCAGATGTCGTGATGAACCATCTGGAAGTACCAGATGAGTTTGCCGGTGGCGGCGTCGAGCGCTACCAAAGAATTGCCAAAGAGATTTTGTCCTTTGCGATCCCCGCCATAAAAATCGTACGAAGGCGACCCGATGGGCAGAAATACCATTCCCCGCTCAGTGTCTACGCTCATCACCGACCAGACATTTGCTCCGGTGCGATGTTTCCAGTCGTCGCCCTGCCAGGTTTCGTGGCCCGGTTCCCCCGACTGGGGAATAGTGTGAAAGGTCCAAGCGAGCTTGCCGGTGTGAACGTCGAAAGCGCGGACCATGCCGCTTGGTCCGATGGAGGGATACTCCGGGACTTCTGAACCGGCGAGGACCAGATCACGATAGATGGCCGGGGGCGAAGTCACAGAATAGAGTTGACGAGAGGCACGCTCCTCAACGCCATCGTGCAGATTGACGACGCCATGATTTCCAAAATCAGAGCAGGGCTTGCCCGTTCCGGCGTCCAACGCGATTAGCCGGCCGTCATAGGTGCCAAAAATAATGCGGCGCTCGCTGCCTGACTCGTTTTGCCAGTAGGCTACGCCGCGGTGCTGATGAAAATGCCGCGGCCCAGAGTGTCCGGCTTGAGGATCAAACTGCCAAATCTCGCGACCGGTTCCGGCATCGAGAGCGATGACGCGGTTTGCAGGTGTAGAAAAATACAGCACGTCGTCAACGACCAGCGGAGTGGATTCAAAGGGTGGAATGCGATGGCGGGCGGTGCTGCGTTGCTCACGGCGGACTTCACCGGTGTGATAGACCCAAGCCAGTTTCAATTGAGCAACATTCTGCGGAGTAATCTGCGTTAGCGGTGATGAACGGGTACCACCAGGGTCGCCACCGTACCAACGCCAGTCTTGCGCAGCAATGGTGGATCCGGTGACCAGGATGGCCAGTTGGCACAAGATCAGTCGAAATTTTAGGCAGCGGTTCATCATTTCGCCGGATGCAAAGGCGATATGATGCCATTGATTTCGTTTATTTACTTTCCTTTTCGTTTTCAATGCTTTATTTTCACGAGGCGAGACGGGATTGAATTGCGATGAAGCGGTATTCCCGAAGGGATTCTTCGAATGGCAAAAAGAGAAGTACGGGTTGCACACCGACGCCGGGGAGAGGACGCCCGCGGATTCGTCAGCGCTTTTGCGCATGCGCTGCTGCGCATGCTCGGCCTGGTGTTGATTCTGGCGGGCGCCGAACGCGTGTCTGCCCAAACCGATTCGGTTGTTATTCGCCCAAAAGAAATTCACGATGTGCTGGTAAATCCCGGGATGGGGATTACCACGTTTCAGAGATTCAACGGACAGCCTTTAAATCCCCCGCTCACGTGGTCCGAAGAAGGTCCCACAGAAAAAATTGCCGATCCCCGGCAGAAGCCGGAATTTCCTCCGACTTCGGTTTCGTACTGCCGTTGGGTCTGGGATGTAATCGAACCAAAACGAGGGGAATTTCACTGGGAAATTATAGATCTGGCGCTAACGGAAGCGCGCGAACACGGGCAAACGCTGGCGATCCGCTTGATGCCTTACACCGACAAGCACGCGCTGCCGGACTGGTATCGCAATTCCGGCGCGCGCCGCGCCAATAAACCTTCGGATAAGGACGGCGATATCTGGCAGCCGGATTACACCGATCGGTTGTTTCTGAAATATTGGGGCGAACTCGTCGAGGAAGCCGGCAAGCGCTACGACGGAAATCCATTTCTGGACAGCGTGGACATTTCTTCCATCGGGTACTGGGGCGAGGGCTGGAGTCCGTACATGCCGGACTTCTCTTACCAGAAAGATTTGACGGACATCTGGTTCAACGCGTTCCGCGTAACGCCGTTGTTGATGAATTTCGATGAAGAGCACGCGCTTACTTACGGAACGCAGCACGGCGCGGGCTGGCGCCTCGATTGTCTCGGAGATTTGCGCCACTTTTCAGACAATCCCTATTTTCAGCCGGAGATGCTGGACGTATATCCGCAACAGATTGTGCGCGCCGGGATTCAAGAGGTTTGGCAACGTAGTCCAGTTTCGCTGGAAACGTGCGGCACTCCCGCGGAATGGAAAAGAGACGGCTTCGACGTGGACTACATTCTGGCGCAGGCCTT
>JALYLI010000247.1 GCA_030774335.1 Acidobacteriota bacterium
GCAGAAATGGTGGGCGATAAAGGACTCGAACCTTTGACCTCTCCCGTGTGAGGGGAGCGCTCTAACCAACTGAGCTAATCGCCCGCAGCAGCAAACGCAGTGGTCTATTTGTAACAGGAAGGGCCCGGGTTTTCAACCAATGCCGACCGCCACCTCTCAGATCGTCGCGCAACTCCAGCGCAGCATCGCGCGCGCGATTTATGGCAAAGAAGAAGCCATTCAACTTTCTCTAATCACTTTGCTGGCGCGCGGCCATCTGCTCATCGAGGACGTACCCGGCGTGGGCAAAACCACTCTCGCCCAGGCGCTCGCCAAATCTTTTCACTGCACCTTTCAGCGCATCCAGTTCACTTCCGATTTGCTCCCCAGCGACGTGCTCGGCGTCAGCGTTTACAATCCCGAATCCCGCGATTTCGAATTTCGCTCCGGCCCCATTTTTGCCAACGTCGTTCTCGCCGACGAAATCAATCGCACCACCCCGCGCACGCAATCCGCGCTGCTCGAAGCCATGAACGAAGCGCAGGTCAGCATCGACGGCAAAACCATGGCGCTGCCGCAACCATTTCTGGTCATCGCCACGCAAAATCCTGTCGAGCATCACGGCACCTATCCGCTACCGGAATCGCAGCTCGATCGCTTTTTAATGCGCATCAAAATGGGTTATCCCTCGCCGGAAACCGAGCGAGAAATTCTGCGCAAGCGCGTCGGCACGCTGCGCGAAGACCTGCTCGATTCGCTCGAGCCCGTCGCCGATGTCAGCGAAGTCCTCGCCATGCAGGACACTGTGGCGCAAATAAAAGTGGATTCCAGTTTGCACGATTACGCGCTCGACATCGTCAATCGCACCCGCACATCCGAATTGCTGGCCCTCGGCGTCAGCCCGCGCGGTACCTTGATGCTGCAACGCGCCGCGCAGGCCCGCGCTTTCCTCGACGGCCGCGACTATTGCCTCCCCGACGATTTCAAACAACTCGCCGTCCCCGTTTTCTCCCATCGCGTTGTGGCCAGCTCCCGCCACGCCTCGCTCCAGAAAAAATCGGAAACCACCGAATCCGTCCTGCGCGACATCGTCGAATCCGTTCCCGTACCACTGTGAAAATTTGCTAAGAAGTCGTTCTCTGGCCGCTCGCCCACTTTATGATCTTGGCAACACTGCCGCGCCAAAGCCCAGACCTGTCATTCCGACCGGAGCGGGCCGACGCTTTTTCTTGTCGTTCGCTCGCGCGAACGACTCGGCCTGCGCAGTGGAGGAATCTCTTCGATCTATCCGCAGTACCACCTTTTCCCGCGCGCCACTCGAGTCGGATCCTCCCATGAGCGCTAGCCGCTACACCATTCGCCGTCTCTGGGCTCGCACCGCCCACTCCGAACGCTCCGCCGTCCGCACTTTCCTCCTCGCCATCGCCGCTCTCACCGTCGCGTTGCTCCTCGCGCTTTATTCCGGCGCAGCCGCTGAACTCGGCAACGTCCTCCTCGCCGGCACGTCCGCTCTTGCGGCCCTCGCCGTGGCCGCCTGGGTAGCCATCACTCTCGTGCCCGTCCTCGCCCGCCGCACTCCGCTGCGTTGGATCGGTTACAAAATGGAGTACCGCGTCTCCCGCGCCGGCTGGATTTATTTCGGCGGGATCCTTCTGGTTGCGCTCGCCGCGCTGAACACCGGCAACAATCTTCTTTTCCTGGTGCTCGCCTGCCTCATCGCCATCATCCTCATGTCCGGAATTCTTTCCTCCGTCACGCTTTCGGGCGTGGAGATGCGCCTCAACCTTCCCGAACATATTTTTGCCGGCCAGGCCGTGCGCGCCACCATCGAATTGCAGAACGACAAGCACACCCTGCCGAGTTTTTCTCTGCGCGTCGAAGCCGTCAAACCCAAAGACTCTCCTGCGCCGGCCATGCTCGAAACTCCGGTCTATTTTCCCTACGTACCTAAACGTGACCGCGTGCAGCAAACCGTGCCCATGACCTTCACGCGTCGCGGCGTGCACCGCCAGGATACTTTTCGCATCGTCACGCGCTTCCCGTTTGGATTTCTGCAGAAGTCGCGGCGCATGGATATGAAAACCGAAGCCATCGTCTATCCTTCCGTCGCGCCCTCGGAAGAATTCGTGGAGATTTTGCCGGGCCTGCATGGCGCGCTCGAAAGTTTATCCAAGGGACGCGGCCAGGATTTGTACGCCCTGCGCGGCTATGTCGCCAATGACAGCGTGCGTCACGTGCACTGGAAAGCTTCCGCGCGTTCCGGTTCATTGATGGTCCGCGAATTTACCCGCGAAGACGATTGCCGCGTGCTTCTCGTCCTCGACCCGCACATCGGTTCAGTCGTGAAATTGGGGAGTACGCCCACGGCGCAAACCGCCGGCGACCGCTTCGAGCGCGCCGTCACGCTCTGCGCCGCGTTGACCTGGCATTTCTACGAACGCAATGCGCTGCTGCAATTTCGCAGTGCCGAAGTTGAAACCCGCCTCGCCCCCGCCGAAGAAATCGTGTTTCTAATTTTGCGGCACCTCGCCATGGCCAATCCGCTTCCCCCCGACCCTCAACATAAACTGATAACCGACCTTGCCGCCTCGCCCGAACTCTTCAAAATCATCGTCACCAGCCAACCCCGCGGCTCCATCCCCTCCGCCGTCTGGCACTCTTCCTACGTAATCTTTCTCGACGACCTCCTCCGCTAAATTTTAGTTAGCCATTCAAGGGAATCACAGCATCTGGTGTGTGGAAATAACGCTAAAAAACAATGCGTGATCCGTTTTCAAGTTCATAAAAACCCGGAGGGCCTGCCCGCCTGGGCGGGTGGGCTTCGTCACGTGGAAACAAGAAAGCCTGGTCCTTAAAAGTTTTTGATCGCCTCTGACTTTTCTAGCCTCTAAAAGTTTCTAATCTCTGACTCCCCCCTCCAAATCCTCCCAACAAACCAACTATGACAAAATACCCGTGTCAATGATCACCGAGCCCTCGCTGTCCACTGGTCAACTCAAAACTTTTCGTTCCCAACTCCTGACCTGGTTCGAAATCAATAAACGCGACCTCCCGTGGCGTCTTAACCGCGACCCCTACCGCATCTGGATTTCCGAGATCATGCTGCAACAAACCCGTGTGGCGGCGGTCATCCCCTACTTCGAAAAGTTTTGCGCATGTTTCCCTGACGTAAAAGCGTTGGCTCAAGCGCCAGAATCCAAAGTCCTCCGCCTATGGTCCGGGCTCGGCTACTACAGCCGCGCGCGCAACATGCAGGCGGCAGCACAGCAGATCCTCAGCGACCACAACGGGATATTCCCGCGCACGCAAGAAAAAATCCGCGCGCTCCGCGGCATTGGCGCTTACACCACCAACGCCATCCTCAGCATCGCCTACGGACAAAAATACGCCGTCCTGGACGGCAACGTCGCCCGTGTAGTCGCCCGCCTCAGTGCCCTTCGCGGCGACTTACGCGAAAGCGCGAACTGGTCCTTGCTACAAAAGTCCGCTGACACCCTGCTCGCGCACGAAGCGCCCGGCAACTGGAACCAGGCCATGATGGAACTGGGCGCCACCATCTGCACACCGCGCGCCCCGCGGTGCCTGATCTGCCCCGTAGCGAAATTCTGCCGCGCACGCCAGTTGGGCATTCAGGATTTAATTCCAGAAAAACGCAAAAAGCGCGCGACCGTAGTCGTCACCCTGGCGGCCGCGATCCTCACCGACCAGCAAGGCCGCTGCCTCCTGCTCCCGCCACCAAACGCAGGCACAAGAAAAGCCACCGCCGACGACGTCCCCACCCTCGTCTCCGGCATGTGGCACTTCCCCACCGTAGCCGTACGAAAAAATCCCGAGCGCGAATTGCGCACCTATCTGTCTGAAAATTTCCTGAACGCGAAAGATGTGCCGCCCCTCACGCCGCTGAACAAAGTTCGCCACGCGGTCACTTATCGCGCCATAACCCTGCTCCCCTTCCGCGTGAAATTGAAAACCCTTCCGAAAATCCCCGGCGCAAAAATAGTCCCGCTGAAAAATTTCGCCGCCGTCCCGGTCTCCAACCTGACCCGCAAAGCCGCCCGCGCCGCCCTGAAAAAAATCGAGTAGGCTCTCCGCACAACGCTGTCCCGCGCCTAAACTGAATGTATCCGAAGAGTGAAGGTTAACTTTCGCGCAGGCCTATGCGTCGCGAATCTCCAGTCCGAGCAGCTCGAATGCTACGATAAAGTTTCGATGGTTACCGCCGCCGCACTTCCAGATTTACCCATCCTCCCCGCCGAAAAGTTCTTTCGCGCGTCGCTTCTGCTGCTAATTTTCACCTCCGTAACCACTCTCGCGCTCACCGGTAAGCTCGACCCCTTCACCGCCATCCTCGCTCCCGCCGCCGCTATCTATAAAGGAGTCCGCTGGTACCGCGGCAAGCCCAACGAGCTCCGCAACAACCGCGCCACCTTGCTGGTTCTGGCCTACCTGGCCTTTTTCCCTTTCGACGTGCTTTTCTTTTCACGCCTCTCGGTAGCCAATTCCGCGAACCCGCCGCTCTATGCCGCATTACTTGGCGCGGTGCACTTCCTGATTTTCGTCATGCTCGTGCGCCTCTACAGCGCCTCTACCGACCGTGACGCCATTTTCCTCACCATGCTGGCCTTCGCTGGCATCCTGGCTTCCGCCGTGCTTACTGTGGACACCACCTTCCTCTTCTGTTTTTTCTTTTTCCTGATTTTCGGCGTCGCCACCTTCACCGGCATGGAGCTGCGCCGCGCCGCACAAGGCGCATTGCATCCCACCGTTCATGCAGGCACGCCCGACCGCGAACGCCGCCTCAATCGCGCCCTGACTTACGCCTCTCTCAGCGTGGCCCTCGGAGCCATCGTCGTAGGCGGTACTCTTTTCTTTTTCTTTCCGCGCTTCAGCGCCGGCTATCTCGGCCGCACCAGTTTCAATCCCGCGCTTATGACCGGCTTCAACGACGACGTGGAACTCGGCCAGATCGGCGAAATCAAAAAAGATTCCACCATCGTCATGCGCGTCCAGACCGGCCAACCGATCGCCTATCCCCGCCTGCGCTGGCGCGGCCTCGCTCTTGTCAATTTCGACGGCAAGCGCTGGTCCAATTCCGACCGCGGCGCGGAAACCCTCCCCGCCAACGCCGAAGGCTGGATTTACGCCGGCAGTGGACTTCCCCGCGGCGACGCCCGCGCACCCGGCTTGATTTACACCGTTTATCTCGAACCCATCGCGTCCGACGCCATTTTTGTTCCCGGCCAAATCGTCTCGCTGCGCGGAAATTTCAACGGTGAATCCGGCAACACCATCAGCTCTTCGCGCAAAACCTATCTGTTCCGCGATTCCACCGGCTCGCTTTTCAATCCTTTTCACAATTACTCCGCCGTGCGTTACGCGGGATTCTCGCGCCTGCCCACCCTGGAGCCTGTGAAGTTGCGCGCCGCAGGCGCCGATTACCCGAAAGAAATAAAAGACCGCTATCTGCAGCTCCCCACGCTGGATAAGCGCATCGCTCCACTCGCCGAACAAATTACCGCGCGCGCCGAAACGCCTTTCGACAAAGCCACCGCTATGGAGCTTTTTCTCCGCACGCGCTTCGGCTACACCCTCAATCTCACCGGCAAGCCCGGCGCTGATCCGCTTGCGCATTTCTTATTCGAAACCCGCGCAGGCCATTGCGAATATTTCGCTTCCTCCATGACCGTCATGCTGCGCACCCTCGGCATTCCCGCGCGCGAAGTGAACGGTTTTCTTCCCGGCGAATTCAACGACCTCGGTGGAGACTATGTCGTGCGCGCCAGCGACGCCCACAGCTGGGTGGAAGTTTTCTTTCCCGGCAACGGCTGGATCACTTTCGATCCCACGCCCGCGGGTCCAGACAACGCCGGCGGATTATTTTCGCGCCTCGCGCAATACATGGACTGGATCTCGCTCACCTGGAACGAGTGGATCATCAGCTACGACTTCGCTCACCAGGTCGTCCTGGCGCAAAATCTCAAAACCAGTTCGCGCACCTGGAGCGAATCCCTGCGCGGCTGGTTCGACAAAAAGCAGCAGCAAGCCCGCGGCATCATGAAGCATTGGGAGTTTCAACATTCCAAATTGCGCTACCTTCTCCCCGTTGCGCTGGTATTTTTCCTGGTGATCCTTCGCGTCGACATGGTTCCCGAAATTATCCGCCGCCTTAAAGTTTACGCGCAGATGCGCGTCGGCCGTTCCGCACATACTAACCCGGAACTCGCCGCCCGCCTCTATTCCGAACTCCTTCACGTCCTTGAGCGCCACGGAATTTTGCGTCGTCAAACACAAACCGCGTTCGAATTTGCCGCCACCGTCGGCGACGCCCGCGTCGCTCCCGCCGTCCGCGAGTTCACCCGAATTTACGGCCACGCCCGCTTCGGCGAAGCCCCCTGCAACGCTGTCCGCCTCCGCGAACTTCTCGCCCAGGTAAAAACCGCCTTCCGCGCTCGCTGAAAAACCCCCGCGCAAGGCCTGCCAGCCGCCTCACGTGTTACACTGTTCATGCGAAATACCGCAGTAAACCCTGCACATTTCCAATTTATGACTAAAGTCGGTTTCATCAGTCTCGGATGCCCCAAGAACCTCGTCGACAGCGAGGTCATGATGGGTATTCTCGAGCGCGGCGGCTACGAGCTGACTCCCCGCGCCGATGAAGCCGAAGTCCTGGTCGTCAACACCTGCAGCTTCATCGAAGCCGCGCAAAAAGAATCCGTCGACGCCATTCTCGAAATGGCCGAGCACAAGAAATTCGGCGCCGCCAAAAAACTGATCGTCGCTGGCTGCCTCGTCGAACGCTACCGCGCCCAAATCCTCAAACAGGTTCCCGAGGTGGACGCCATCGTCGGCACCGGCGAAGTCGAGCGCATCCTCGAAGCCGTCGAAGGCGACCTGCGCATGCTGCCCGCCGAAGCTCCCGCGTTTCTCTATCACGATCTCACGCCGCGCGTGATCACTACTCCGCGCCACGCCGCCTACATCAAAATCGCCGAAGGCTGCGATCATCCCTGCACTTTTTGTATCATTCCGCAGCTCCGCGGAAAGTTTCGCAGCCGCCGCTTCGAATCCGTAGTCCGCGAAGCCGAAAATCTCGCCGCCGCGGGCGCCCGCGAAATCACCCTCATCGGACAGGACACTACTTCCTACGGCGAAGACCTCGGCCTCCCCGACGGCCTCGCGCAACTCCTCGCCCGCCTCGCGCAAATTGAAACTTTGCAGTGGGTCCGCTTCCTCTACGCCTACCCCAATCGCGTCACGCAAAAACTGCTCGACACCCTCGCG
>JALYLI010000248.1 GCA_030774335.1 Acidobacteriota bacterium
CCGCGTGTCCCGGGCAATCCATGTGCGCGTAGTGGCGGTTCTGCGTTTCATACTCCACGTGCGAAACCGCAATGGTGATGCCGCGCTCGCGCTCTTCCGGAGCGTTATCAATCGAATCAAACGCCCGGAACTGCACCTTGGGATTGTGCTTCGACAGCACCTTGGTGATCGCCGCCGTCAACGTCGTTTTGCCGTGATCAATGTGACCAATGGTCCCAATGTTCACATGCGGCTTATTGCGTTCGAATTTCTCCTTCGCCATCGCTGCTCAGCTCCTCAAATCAAAGTCTCGTTACCAACTACAGAATTCTGCAAAATTTCTACTAACGCGTGTCCCGGCCCTTGTTCTTCTCTATGATTTCCTGCGAGATCGAATTTGGCGCTTCCGCGTAATGCGAAAAATGCATGGTGAAATTGGCGCGGCCCTGCGTGCGGCTGCGCAAATCCGTGGCGTAACCGAACATCTGCGCCAGCGGAACTTCCGCGCGGATCACATTCGCTCCGGCGCGATTTTCCGAACCTTGAATCGCGGAACGCCGCGCGTTCAAATCGCCGTAAACCGCGGCCATATATTCTTCCGGAACTACCACTTCGACGCGCATGATCGGTTCCAAAAGAACCGGCGAGGCTTTATGGCAGGCCTCTTTAAAAGCCATGGAGCCCGCAATTTTAAAGGCCATTTCCGAGCTGTCTACATCGTGGTAGCTGCCGTCCACTAGCACCGCGGCGACATCCACCATGGTGAATCCCGCCAGAATTCCGTTGTCCAGAGCTTCGCGAATGCCCGCTTCAATCGGCGCGATGAATTCGCGCGGAACGGAGCCGCCAATAATCTTGTCGATAAACAGGAAGCGGTGTTCCTTGTCGAATTTCCACTTGCCTGCCGGCCCACCCACAACTTCCTTAGCCAGCGCGTCCAGTTCGTCGGTGGACATTTCCTTCATGTTTTCGCGACTGGAGCTGGGAATCGGATGAAGTTCGATCTTGCAATGACCGTACTGCCCGCGCCCGCCGGTCTGCTTGATGTACTTGCCTTCCGCGGTAGCTTTCTTGCGAATCGTTTCGCGATACGCCACCTGTGGACGGCCAACGTTGGCTTGCACGCTGTATTCGCGCAGCATGCGGTCTACGATAATTTCCAGATGCAACTCGCCCATTCCCGAAATTAAGGTCTGCCCGGTATCTGGCTCGGTGGAAACCCGGAAAGTCGGATCCTCCTGCGCCAGCCGCTGCATGGCCACACCCAGCTTGTCCTGGTCAGCTTTGGTCTTGGGTTCGATGGCTACGGAAATTACCGGGGCGGGAAAATCGATGTTCTCGAGGACTACTGGCTTGGCTTCGTCGCAAAGTGTGTCGCCGGTATTGACGCTCTTCAAACCGACGCAGGCGCAAATGTCGCCGGCGTATACGGTATCGATTTCTTCACGCTTGTTGGCATGCATCTGCAGCAAGCGGCTGATGCGCTCGCGGGTAGCCTTGCCGGAGTTATAAACGTAGCTGCCGGATTTCAAAACGCCGGAATAAACGCGAATGTAGGTAACGTGGCCGACGAACGGGTCGGACATGATTTTAAAAGCCAGCGCGGAAAAGGGCGCGTCATCGGAAGCGCGGCGCAACTCCACTTCTTCGGTATTCGGATTGGTGCCTTCCAGAGGTGGCACATCAACAGGCGACGGCAGAAAATCGATCACCGCATCCAGCAGCGGCTGAATGCCTTTGTTCTTAAACGCCGAACCCGCCAGCACCGGCACAATCTTCAGCGCCAGCGTGGATTTGCGAATGGACTTGCGCATTTCCTCGATGGTGAGCGTGCCTTCCGTCAAATACTTGTCGATCACTTCGTCGTCGTGTTCGGCGACGTATTCAACAACCTTGTTGCGGTGTTCTTCGTAGAACGCCTTGTCGATGGCGGAACCTTTTAAAGCCGCAGCCACGTCCGCGCGAGAATCCACGAACGCCTTGTCCCACAATTTTTCTACCGGGAATTCTTCGAACTTCGCGCCCAGAGTTTCTTCCAGCCACACGATTACCTTTTGCTCCAGAAAATCAATAATCCCGATGAAATTGTCTTCGCGGCCCAACGGAAATTGCAGCGGCACCGGATGCGCTCCCAGGCGCGCCCGAATCGTCCGCACCACATGATCAAAGTCCGCGCCCATGCGGTCCATCTTGTTCACGAAACAAATGCGCGGCACGCGGTACTTGTCCGCCTGCCGCCACACTGTTTCTGATTGCGGCTGCACACCCGCGACGGAGTCAAAAACGCAAACCGCTCCATCCAGTACCCGCAGCGAACGCTCCACTTCCACGGTGAAGTCCACGTGACCGGGCGTATCAATAATGTTGACGCGGTATTTCTTGCTGTTGCGTTCCCACGAGGCCGTGGTAGCAGCGCTGGTAATCGTAATGCCGCGCTCGCGCTCCTGCTCCATCCAGTCCATCGTGGCGGTGCCTTCATCCACGGAGCCGATCTTGTAAGTCACACCGGTATAGAAAAGGATGCGCTCCGTCGACGTGGTTTTTCCGGCGTCGATGTGCGCCATGATCCCGATGTTGCGCGTGTCTTCGAGTTTGAATGCCCTGCTCATTTTTCCTTGTTCAGGCCCTTGTTTTCCCGATACTTGTGCTACAGATACTTGTTTCCCGGCTTCCGGTTTTGCGGTTCCTTGCTTCAGCGCTTCCTGCTGCGTTGTTTCGTTTACCGGCACAATTCGACCTGCTGAATTACCTGCTGCGAATTACCAGCGATAGTGCGCAAAAGCCTTGTTCGCTTCCGCCATGCGGTGCACATCTTCTTTTTTCTTCATCGCACCGCCGCGAGCATTGGAAGCGTCAATCAACTCATCCGCCAACTTGTCCACCATGGTCTTGCCGGCGCGCTCGCGCGAATACTGGAGCAGCCAGCGAATCGCCAGCGATTGCCTGCGAAAGGGATTTACTTCCACGGGCACCTGGTAGTTCGCGCCGCCCACGCGCCGCGTCTTTACTTCCAGCAGCGGCTTTACGTTCTCCACCGCTTTATTGAAAACCTTCAACGCGTCATCGTTGGTCTTCTTGGCCACCTGGTCCATCGCGCCATAAAACGCGCGCTGCGCCGTTGACTTCTTGCCTTCCCACATCATGGAGCAGATAAATTTGTCCACCAGCGGGCTGTCATATACCGGATCGGTCGCTTGCGGCCGGCGGGTAACTAATCCTTTGCGTGGCATTTCCCTTTATAGCTCCTTCAAAAGTTGCGAACTTGTTTCAAATTTTCAGTTACTTGGTCTGTCCAGCCTTGGGGCGCTTGGCGCCGTATTTCGAGCGGCCCTGCTTGCGATTTTCAACTCCCGCAGCGTCCAGCGTGCCGCGCACAATGTGATAACGCACTCCCGGCAGATCCTTCACACGCCCGCCACGAACCAGCACGATGGAGTGCTCCTGTAGGTTGTGGCCAACGCCTGGAATATAAGTTGTGACTTCGATCGAATTGGTCAGGCGCACACGTGCCACTTTACGCAGCGCGGAATTCGGCTTCTTGGGCGTCTGCGTATACACGCGAATGCACACACCGCGCTTTTCCGGGCAGCCCATCAGCGCGGGAGATTTTGTCTTTACCAAAACCTGCTCGCGGCCCATACGTACTAGTTGCGAAAACGTCGGCACAGTATTTCCCTCAGTGGCGCGCGCAATTTTCCGCGGCTCTCGCAAGGCGCGCGCCAAAAAATGCGCGAGAGCGCAGTCCAACGCTGAAAGGTCTACTGCGAATCCGGAGATACCAGCAAGAAACTCCGTGCGCACTCCAAGAGGCGGAAATTCGCTCCTGGCTTCGATTCGGAGAGGCTTACTCGGCTTTGCGGGACTGGCGTCCCATTCCGGCCGCTCTTCTGTCCCATTCCATGACGCAATGTTCCGGGACCGAAGAAATCCTTCCAACCACGACCGTTCACAACGGTCGCCCCCATCGGGAGAAACACATCCCGACAAACCAACGAAGTATAAGGAAGAAAACAGCCTCTGTCAAATTATCTTCGAAACACCGCGGTGGAAATCCGTTGATTTGGCTATCGTCTTGCCCAATCACCGCCGCGAATACCACGGCTCTCATACAGATGCGATACAGAGACGTCCCGTACTTCTGCATCACCTCCCAGGTAAATCGTGTAACCCATTTATCTTCATAATTTTACAGGCAAAAAAGGAACACTAGTGTCCCGCTTCTCGCAAAAAAGGGTCGCTCGTATCCTCACACCCTATCTTCAGGGCTGATCGTTCGTTGACCGGTCCTTTTCGTCCGTGCCTAAATCGCCAAACGGCCACAGGTTGAAGGCTTTCAGGAATTCATACTGGTGTTGCTGGCGCAGCATGGCGGCAGTTTTCTTCGCCGGCCAAGGTTTTGCAAAGCGTTCCGTCCGGTCCGCGATCCAAAACGCAGTCATGGCCATTAATGTGGCGTCCTGCGCCAGCACCTCGGGCTTAACCGCCTCCAGTGCATCGCCTGCGGAATGATGCGTAAATTTATATTCCGGAGAATCCTGATTCATATTAATACCTGGCAAGCCTGCGAGAATAAACGGACCGGTGTCGGTCCCGAATTCCACTTTATCGTTCACTTTCAACGGGCGAATGTTCGCCAACGATTCGGCAAACGGCTGAAACGCGGCGATGAGGTCGTCGCGCCCGCCAAGCTGAAATTCCTTGACCGGGCCCTGGCCTTCATCGAGAACAAGATCGCCAAGATGATTGGCCATCTCGAACTGGTGCTGCTTCACGTAAGCAGCCGAGCCGAGCAAGCCTTGTTCCTCGCCATTAAATAAAACAAACCGGATGGTCCGCCGCGGACGCTGCCCGGAACGCAGAATAGCTTCCGCCGCGCCGAGCACGCTGACCGAGCCCGTGCCGTTATCCGTCGCGCCTTCCGACAAATCCCACGAATCCAGGTGCGCGCCGACCACCAGAATTTCCTCGGGATGCTCGCGCCCGCGAATTTCTCCCACCGCGTTGGCACTTTCCACCGGTCCATTACTGAAGGTGTTCTGCACGTTCAACCGCACGCGGACGTGTTTGCCGCTCGCTGTGAATCTATCGAGTTGCCCCTGATCCTCGGCGGTAAGAGACAGCACCGGAATGGCAAAATCGGCTTCAAATCCCAGAATGCCTGTGTGCGTCAGATTCATTCCTTCGCTCTTGAATCCACCCTGCCCGCCAAAAAGCGCCACCGCCCCGCTTTTCTCCGCCAGTTTGACGAAGTCCCCAAACTGCGAAAAAATCGCCATCACACCTTTCTTCGGCTGGCCCGACGGGACCATTAAAATTATTTTCCCCGCAAACTTTCCCGGATTTTTCATTTCTTCATCCAGGTTAAAAACATTTGCGGTGACCACCTCGCCTTCTACGCCGCCGGCGGGCGTCGAACCCGTCCAACCCATGGCATCAACGGCGAGCCGCCGGTGTATCGGAGCGGTTATTTGTGCATCCGCGGAGCCACGCGCCCACCCACGCCAGATCTCAAATTTTTCAGCGTGAACATTCTCCAGGCCCATGGCGCGCATCTTGCCCAGGCTCCAGTCCACCGCTTTCTGAGATTGTGGGGAACCTGTCACGCGCGCTCCCACGTCGTCACTGAGTTGCGTCAGATATTCGAACACATGCGACTCCACCAGCCCTTCGCCCGCGATCTTGACCAGCGCGGCCCGTGTGGATTCTTCGTTCAAGTCTTTCGGAACTGCGCTGGCTGCCAGGAAGGTGGCCGATCCAGCCAGTGCTACGGTCATCGCAAAAATACGTCGCATGTTGAGTTTCTCCTCACGCCAGTCTAGCTGCAGGAACGATTGCATGCATTCAGACACATGCCGCGTTCCGTGGTTATGGATGAAAGGCAAGAATCTGCGTCCAAGGATTGTACGTCTCTCGAACAGTGGGCAATTCGCCGGCAAGCTTTTCTTTACCACGCTCGCTGAAGCACCTAAACTGCCAAGGTGTCCGTGAAGATATCCATTTCCGCCGCGAAGCGAATAGGCATTTTTCTTGCGCCGCTTATGCTGGCGCCCTTGCCTCCAACCTGCGCTCAGCAGCCCAAACCATCCGATTCGCCAGCTAGGCAAAAGGTTGAAAAGCCCGTTCCGGACGCCGCCCAAACACCTGCACAAATAGAACTGCTCGAAACGCACATTCGCTTCGAAACCGACGGCTCCAGCCGCAAAGAAGTCCACGCGCGCGTGCGCATCAACACCGAACTTGGCACGCGGCAATTCGCGCGACTGAGTTTTGACTACAACCGCGCCCTAGAAACAGTGGAAATCCCTCTGGCGCGGATCACCCATGCCAGCGGCGGCACCGCGGACATTTTGCCAAGCGCGGTGTCCGACCAACCAAATCCCGCGGTCGCAGACGCGAGCGCCTATCCTGATGTCCGGCGCAAGACTGTGCGCATCCTAGGTCTGCAGCCGACGGATGCACTGGAATATCGCGTCATCACCGCCACCAAGGCCCCGCTCGCGCCCGATTTTTATCTCTTCCACACCTTTGCAAAAGACGCCATCGTCACGGAAGAAAAATTCGAACTGGATCTTCCCGCCGCCAATACCGTGCAACTCCGAGTCAACCCCGCCGCGTCTCCCACCACAGAAACCACAGGAGACGCCGTGGACGCCCGCGTGGTCCGTCGGTGGGAGTATCGCTGGGCGGCGCCGGACAGCAAAACTTCGGACTCCGCGAAATCAACCGCGTCTGCTGAACCGGACGTGGCGTTAACCACGTTCACTACATGGAATCGGTTGTCCGCGCGCCTGGCCGAAAAATTTGAAAGCACCGGTCAGATTGCTCCTGAAGTAATGGCCAAGTCCGCTGACTTGACGAAAAACTTCCCGACACCTGAAGAGAAAATTCGGGCTCTCTATGATTTCGTATCGCTGAATATTGCCACGCTGGAATTGCCCATGGAGGCCACCGGGTTCCGCGCCCGCCCACCGGCGGAAATTATGTCTGCTGGCTACGCCACCGAGCAGGACAAGATGCTTTTATTCACCGCATTGGTTCGGGCGGTAAAGCTTCCGGCGATCGTCGCACTAGCCGGCGCGCCGGAGAACGCCGAATCGCTGCTTCCCCGCCCCTCCATGTTTACGCACGTACTCGCCTGGTGCGGAAAAGACGGCCCCGGCTTTTGGCTTGATCCCGGCGTGGAGGTGGCGCCGTTTCGAATGCTCGCCGCCAACCTGCGCGGCAAATCCGCCTTTCTGCTCTTGCCAGAGGAAAAGGAAAACGTCACCCTCTCTCGCTGGCTGACCGTTCCCGTCGATCTGCCCTTCGCGGCGTCCCAACGAGTCGACGTGGACGCCAGCCTTTCCGCGGACGGCAAACTCACCGCTAAAGTGCATTACGCTCTGCGTGGAGACAACGAACTGCTGTTGCGCGTGGCCTTCCGCCATACCGCCAAAGACAAATGGAAGGATCTCGCGCAACTGCTCTCCATCTCCGACGGATTCCGCGGCAAGGTCACCAGTGTCAGCGCTTCTAATCCCGCCGTAACGCGCGAGCCATTCGCCGTGGATTACGAAATCGCCATGCCTAAGTTTGTCGACTGGTCCAAAAAGCCCGTGCGCATTCCCGCACTGCTGCCTCAGGTAGGGTTGCCGGATGCACCCTCAAAGTTCGAATCCACGGCTGCAACTTCGGCAATCGAATTGGGCACGCCACTGGATGTGGAAACGCGCGCCACTTTGCATTTGCCGCCGGGAACATCCGCTCGCACGCCCACGGGCACTTCCGTGGAACGTGACTACGCTACGTTTTCATCGAAGTATTCCGCGCACGACACTACCGTCACGGCAGCGCGACACGTTAATTTCTTGTTGAGGACCGTCCCGGCTGCGCGAGTCGCGGACTATAAAGCCTTTATACACGCGGTTCAGAACGACGAAGCGCAGGATTTTATTCTGGAACGTCCGGGCAGCGACGAAACCGGAAAGCCAGACGTTAAAAAGGCTGGCGCCTCGTCAAAACCTTAGACCCGCTACGTCGCGCAGCCGGCGTGAAAAGGAAATGACGCTTACTTTACCTGCAGAATTTCTTTCTCTTTAGCTTCCGACAGGTCTTCCATTTTCTTGGTTTCGGAGTGCGACAACTTTTCAAGCTCATCCAGCCCGCGTTTCTTTTCGTCTTCGCTGATCTTCTTGTCTTTTTCCAGTTTCTCCACCGCTTCCTTCAAATCGCGGCGCACATTGCGCAACGCCGTACGGTGATTTTCCAGAATTTTGTGCAGTTGTTTCACCATGTCTTTGCGGCGTTCTTCCGTGAGCGACGGGATGGGTACGCGCACCACTTTGCCGTCGTTGGTTGGATTCAGGCCTAAATCGGAGGTTCGAATCGCCTTATCAATCAACGCCACCGCGCTGGGATCCCACGGCGCGATCACGATCATGCTGGGCTCCGGTACCGTAAGCGCGCCAAGCTGATTCACCGGCATCGGCGACCCGTGATAATCAACGCGAATACTGTCCAACAACGATGCATTCGCGCGCCCGGTGCGCAGCGTGCCCAAGTCTTTGCGAAAATCCTCAACGGCTTTCTCCATCCGGGTTTTCGCTGCTGCCAAAGCTTCTTTTGTTGATCCAATCGTGCTCATCGGCACCCTCTTATGCTAGGAAAAGGTGAGTCAGCTGCAATACGCATTTGTCCTGACGTGATTCTAAGCGGGTATCACCGTCGAGCCAACGCGCTCTCCCAATAGCACGCGCTGGATATTCCCGTGACGATTCATGTTGAACACCACGATGGGCATGCCGTTGTCCATGCATAACGAAATCGCGGTCGCATCCATAACTTTCAAACTCTTCTGCAGCACGTCGCGATAGGTGACTTCGGTATACAACTTTGCATCCTTGACCACTTCCGGGTCGGCATCGTAGATGCCGTCGACACGCGTGGCTTTCAGGATCACGTCCGCTTTTATTTCCATCGCGCGCAGCGCCGCCGCCGTGTCCGTCGAAAAGTACGGGTTGCCGATTCCCGCGGCAAAAATCACCGTGCGGCCTTTTTCCAGATGGCGTATCGCACGGCGCCGGATGAACGGCTCCGAAACCTGGTGCATTTCAATGGCGCTTTGCACCCGCGTGTGCACCCCTTCTTTTTCCAGCGCATCCTGCAACGCCAGCGCGTTTATTACCGTGGCCAGCATGCCCATGAAGTCGCCGGTGGCCCGATCAATCTCAAACCCCTTTTGTCGCGCGCCGCGAAAAATATTTCCGCCGCCCACCATGATGGCCACTTCCACCCCCAGCGCGTGGACATCTTTAAGCTCTTTCGCAATGGCCTGAATCGTTTCGCCATCAATCCCGAATCCCTGCGGACCCTGGAAGGATTCACCGGAAAGTTTCAGCAGGATGCGCTTGTAAATGGGTTCGCTGCGTTTTGCCAATGGCGCCGCCGGACGTTTGGCCGCTGCGGTTAACTGCGCGGTTGCTTTGGGCTTCACGGTCTTTACGGACATGTAGCTCCAATGACTGGCGAGTAAATCTTCGGAATTGTAACAAACTATGCGGCGCGCCGCATGTACGCGAAAAAAAGCCCGGCTCGCGCCGGACTCTTTTCACGCGATTCTGATTTTGGATAAAAATTACGCTGAGGCTGGCAGCCCGGCGTTTTCCGCTCCTGCTGACGCGTTGCCCGCTACCTCGCCGACTTTAAAGCGCACGAAGCGCCGGATGCCCATATTTTCACCCAGCTTGGCAACCGCCTGGGTGATCATTTCGCCGATGGTCACGCTCTCATCCTTGATGTAATGCTGCTCGTACAGGCAATTTTCTTCGTAAAACTTTTCCATTTTACCGTTCACGATTTTCGCGATCACCGCGTCGGGCTTACCGGTAGCGCGAGCCTGGGCGCTGTAGATTTCGCGCTCTTTTTCGAGCATCTCGGGAGTCACTTCCTCGCGCCGCACGTATCGCGGGTCCAGCGCGGCGATGTGCATGGCGATGTCGTGGCACAGTTGCTGAAACTCGTTGGTACGCGCCACGAAGTCGGACTCGCAGTTGATTTCCACCAGCACCCCAATCTTGCCACCCGCGTGGATGTAGCTTCCCACCAGGCCCTCGCTGGCCTCACGCTGCGCTTTTTTCGCGGCCGCCGCCTGGCCTTTTTTGCGCAGCACGCTGATCGCTTTTTCGATGTCGCCTTCGGCTTCCACCAGCGCGGCGCGGCAATCCGCGAAACCCGCATTGGTGCGCTCGCGCAGCTCTTTCACAAGTTGCGCGGGAATCTGAATCGGTGTTGGCTGTGTGCTCATTCGTATTCTTTCTCGCTGACGGTTTTGATGATTTACACGCTGATGAAGTTATTTCCCCGCCCGCGTGCACGGGCCATGACAAGTGCCGGCGCGCTGGCCTGACTTCAGCACTACCCGGCTCTTTTAGCGATGCGCTTCGTCGGGGGGGACGGTAGCGGCCGCAGCTTCCGCGGGTTCCGCAGGCTCGACGGGAGCATCGAGCGGCGTCTCCACGACGCCTTCCACAAAGTCGCCTTCCTGCTTTTCGTACTGCTCATAGGCGCTGGTGTCCACGTATTCAACCCCGTCGGCAAGGGCCTGATCGGCGGTGGCCTTCTGCTCGGCCACCTGCGATTGCTGGTAAGCGTTGTGGCCTTCCAGCACGGACTCGGAAATCTTCGAGGTAAACAAGCGAATAGCGCGCAACGCGTCATCGTTCCCGGGAATGATCCAGTCCACCACGTCCGGATCGCAATTGGTGTCCACCACCGAAACCACCGGCACGCCCATGCGGCGCGCTTCTTTCACCGCGATCTCTTCCGCGTTGGAATCAATCACGAACATGGCGTCCGGCAACTGCGCCATATTCTCGATGCCCTCGAGATTCTGGAAGAGATGCTTCATTTCGCGCTCCAGGCGCGCTTTTTCTTTCTTCGAAAGCTCCAGCATGCGGCCATCTTCGCTCATGGCTTTCAGCAGCTTCAGCCGCTTGATGGATTTCTGCAGCGTGGACCAGTTGGTCAGTGTGCCGCCCAGCCAGCGGTGATTCACAAAGAATGCCCCGCAGCGTTTCGCCTCTTCGGCGACTGCTTCCTGGGCCTGGCGCTTGGTGCCCACAAACAGCACCGTCCGCCCTTGCGCCGAAAGTTCCCCAACGAAGCGGCTCGCTTCGCGGAACATTTTCAGCGTCTTTTGCAAATCAATAATATGGATGCCGTTGCGTTCGCCGAAAATGTACTCCTTCATTTTCGGGTTCCAGCGTCGTGTCTGGTGGCCGAAGTGAACTCCAGCCTCCAGCAACTCTTTCATGGTAATTTCTACTGCCAAGTTTCCTCCTCTTAGGATTGCTGTTTGCGCTCACGAGACACGTACGCCTCGCGAAAGAACAGCCTTTTTGCCGGCTTCCTTGCCGGCCGTGATCTCGGCGGTCTCGCTTGCGCGAACCCGCCGGAGCTCGAAGCTGAGCCCTTACCGCGCCCAGCAAAATCCAAAACAACTTGCCCTTAGCGCTTGGTGAACTGGAAGCGCTTGCGTGCGCCTTTTTGTCCGTACTTCTTGCGTTCCTTCATGCGCGAATCGCGAGTCAAAAATCCATTTTTGCGCAGCGCCGGGCGCAATTCCGGGTTGAACACCGAAATCGCACGCGCCAGCCCCATGCGCACCGCTCCCGCTTGACCGCCCACGCCGCCGCCCTTGGCCGTGATGACCACATCCACCTGGTCGTGCAGATTCGTGAATCTCAGCGGCTCGATGGCATCATGTTTCCACGCAAAATTCGGAAAATATTCTTCCGCGGTCCTGCCATTCACCTTGAACTTGCCGGAGCCCGCGCGCAGAAAAACGCGCGCGACTGATTCCTTGCGACGCCCGGTGCCCAGAATCCATGTCTGCTTGCCCGCGAGGGGCGAACCTGTAGAACTCAACGTTCCTCCTAAAATCAACGACCACAAATTCGCGCAACAGAGACACCTAACGCGTGTGTCTCAAAAAATCCCTATGGATAGAACTCTGGAGACTGGAATACTGCAGGTTGTTACACCCACCAGAACAACAATCCCCGAACCTTGCTGCTAACCAACCAATACTCCACCGGCTTAATGCCAATTTTAGCTGGCCATCGCCTGCGGCTTTTGCCCCGCGTGCCGTGCCAGGCCCGCCGCGTCGCGGTACACGCGCAACTTCTTCGCGCGTCGCGCACGCAGCTTGTTCTTCGGCAACATGCCCAGCACTGCTTCGCGAACCATCCAGTCCGCTTTGGCTGCGCGCAATCGCTTGGCCGGAACCTCTTTTAAGCCCCCGGGATACCCGCTGTGCGAGTAATAAACCTTTTGCTCGATCTTGTTTCCGGTCAGGCGGATTTTGTCCGCGTTGATGACCACCACGTGGTCACCCGAATCCAGATACGGAGTAAAACTCGGATTGTCTTTGCCGATTAGAATGCGCGCAATCTTGGTCGCGAGACGCCCCAGAACCATATCCGTGGCATCGATCACTACCCAGTGGGCTCCTACTTTGAGGGCTTCTGCTTCCTCGCCCTTGGCTACGTACGTCCTCATTGAACGGTCACACCTTTCCCTGTAGAGACAAACGTAAATCTTAGAGTATGGCTGTCACATTGTCAAAGGAATGTATCTACGAAGCGAGTAGACTCTACGCGCTAACGCGGGTGTAGACTCATAAACATTTTTCGGGCACATAAGGAGCATCTGGCTCTGAGTGTGAACATCGGGGAGATAATATGACAAAGACATGCCGATCTTGTTTTGGACTATTGCTGATCCTGGGTGTAGTTCTTTCAGGTGCTCTCTTCAGCGCCGGCCAGGAGCAAGCGCAACGCGGTATCCGGGATCAACTCATCGGGGCATGGAAACTGGTCAGTATCGAGGAGCCTGATTCCAGCGGCAAGATTCAAAAAGGCGACTACGCCGGAACTATCGTTTACACCCGCGATGGCCACATGTCCGTGCAGATCATGCCCAAGACCCGCGGAACAGGTGCCAATACGGGGCCGGTTAAGTACCAGGATTGTGATTACGAGGCTTATTACGGCAAATTTGATGTCGACGAGCACGCTCAGGCCGTCACCCACCACGTGGAAGGCTCCTTGGTCAGGACATTAATTGGCAATGATTTAATCCGGATTTACAAATTTTCAGGAAAGCAACTCATATTGAAGTCGTCCCGCTCTGACGAACATTGGACGATCACCTGGGAACACTATTGAGCGCAGCTGACTACGCAAAGCAGTGAGGGAGAAGAAACGTGGAAATTGTAGCCGGAGTGGATCTGGGTGGAACCGCGGTCAACTATACATTTTTGGATCGCGATGAAAAATTTCTCATCGAAGGCTTATGCGAGCATCCTTCGCTAGCGAAGCAGGGACCCGACGTGTGCCTGCGCCAGATTGAAGACGGGCTGAAAATCGCTGCCGACCGCGCAAATATCCAATTGTCAGAAATTGTTGCGGTGGGGCTCGACACTCCGGGACCGGCCAGCGCTGCGGGAATGCTGAGCGCTCGCGGCTCCACCAATTTTGTGCACGCCAATTGGGCCGGATTTGACATTCGCGAAGGTCTGGCCACGCGGCTTGGCAAACCGGTGAGCTATCTGAATGATGGAAACGCCGGGGCTCTGTGGGGGCACTTTACGATTTTTGGCGCCACCGGAAAAGAAACCTCCGTGACCGTGGTGATCGGTACCGGATTAGGCGGCGGCGTCATTCTCGATGGCAACGTCATCAAGGGCCGCAAAGGTTTCGGCGGCGAACTTGGCCACGTGCTGATTCCCTACCAGAGCATCGCGGGGATTAGCGGGATGAAACCAAAGTGCAATTGCGGACGCATTGGATGCCTGGAATCACTGTGCTCGCTGACCGCCATCGAAAGAGATTTCTTGCCATTTTTCCTGCCCAAATATCCCGGCCACGAATTCGAAAAATTGGAAAATCTTGCTCAAGCCGCCAAGATGGTGCGCGGCCGCGCCGACCGGGGCGATCCGATGTGCCGCGAAATTTTCCGCGTGCAGGCCCACGCGTTGGGACTGTTCTTCGATGAAATGGTGAACACCTTCGACCCGGACGCCTTGATTGTCGGCGGCGGCGCGCTGGAAACCAGCAAGGAATTTCAAAACTGGTTCCTCGACGAAATTCACAAAGCCATGCCCAACCAGCGCGAAGAGCAGGCCGACATCCCCATCTATGTTATGCCCAACGGCGATACCGCTGGAGCGAGAGGCGCGGCCATCGAGGCCCTGAAGCTCGCCCGCGCCGGCGGCCTCGCGTAATCGCGTTCTTCTAAGGTTTCGCGCCTAGCGAAGGCAAAAATTGGGGCGCTTTCCGCAACTTGCTGGCTTGTTCATACGCATAAGCAATACGAATCAACGCCGGCTCACTCCACGAGCGCCCGAAAAATGAAATGCCCACCGGCAATCCAAAAACATCGCCAGCGGGAACATTAATATTAGGATACCCGGCCACTGCGGCACTGCTCGAACTCCCACCGCCGAAGTGATCCCCAGCCACCAGATCAGTAAGCCAGGCAGGCCCACCTGTTGGACCCACCAACGCGTCGAGTTTGTGCTTGTCCATCGTCGCGTCAATGCCTTCAGTGCGCGCCAGTTGATGATTTTTCTTCAGCGCATCCAGGTATTCCTGGCTGGTCAACGGTCCTTTCAGCTCCGATTTCAGAAAAAGCTCCTGCCCAAAGTAAGGCATTTCCTGCTCGCGGTGCTTTTCGTTGAACTCGATAATTTCCTGCAACGTATGCACCGGCGCGCGCGGTCCCAATCGCGCCAGGTACGCGTTCAGGTCTGCCTTCAGTTCGTACATGAAAACTGTAGATTCCGTCTCGTCAAATTTTCCGCGCGTTTCAATTTCCGCCGGATCAACAAGCACCGCGCCTTGCGCCTTCAATACTTCCAGCGCCGTGCCCATCAGCGCATCCACCGCGCCGCTAAAGCCAAACGTCCCGCGCACCACACCAATCCGCGCCCCGCGCAAGCCGTCAGCCACCAGAAACTGCGTGTAGTCCGCGTAGGACTTGCCGCGGCTTTCCGACGTCGCTTTGTCTACTTCATCCACGCCCGTCAGCGCCCCTAGCAAAATTGCCGCATCACGCACCGTGCGGCACAGCGGGCCCGCCGTGTCCTGGCTGTGCGAAATAGGAATGATCCCGCTTCTGCTCACCAGTCCCACAGTTGGTTTCAAACCCACCACGCCATTCGCCGACGCCGGACACACAATCGAGCCATCCGTTTCCGTCCCGATGGCGATGGCGCACAAATTCGCTGAAACTCCTGCGCCCGAGCCCGAACTCGACCCGCAAGGATTGCGATCCAGCACATACGGATTTTTAGTTTGTCCCCCGCGCCCGCTCCACCCGCTCGTGGACTGACTCGAACGAATATTGGCCCACTCGCTTAGATTCGTCTTGCCCAGAATCACCGCGCCGGCTTCCCGCAATTTCTGCGCGACCATGGAGTCTTTCGTTGGCTTAGACCCCACCAGCGCTAACGATCCCGCGGTAGTCATCATCCGGTCGGAAGTATCAATATTGTCTTTAATCAAAACCGGAATGCCGTGCAGCGGCCCGCGAAGATGCTTTTGTTTGCGCTCTCGATCCAACTCCTTTGCGACGCTAAGCGCGTCAGGGTTCACTTCGATAACGCTATTAATGGCCGGGCCATGTTTATCTATGGCTTCAATGCGCGCGAGGTATTTTTCAGTGATGGCGTGCGCTGTAAACCGGCCGGACGCCATCGCGCTTTGCAAGTCCGTGACCGTGGTTTCTTCCAGTTCAAAAGTCCCCACCGCGCCAGCGTTTCCACCAAGCCCGGACGAAACATCGCGCGCGGCCCCAAACGATATTCGCGGCGAGATGGCTGCCACCGAGGCGCCAAGCACGCTAAACGATAGAAATTTTCGTCGCGTCGGGAACTCCCCGGCGATTTCGCCGGCCAACTTCTCCGATTGATCCGCGTGCGGTGGAACCTCGCCATCCCTCAGGGACTTGTCTTTCATTACGTTCCTCGCTTGACGCTCTCTTGGGCGCACACATGTTACGCCAAGTACGCTTCACGCGCAGCAAACCTCCCATGGCTACAGGCCGAATGCGCGCCGCTTTCTGGTGTCCAAAGTTAAGTTATCCAACAAAGCACCACTACGAATCGATTCCTTTGAGCATCACGGCTTTCTATAAAATAAGAACAAGCTAATTTTTACTTGGAAGGTGTGGCCATGACGAAACACAACGACAACCAGGGCTCGGCAGAGTGGAATTGCACCATGGCTTGGGATCGCTCCAGGCAGCGTTTGCACGCCAGCGCCGTTTTGCTGGCCATCTGCGCTTTCTCGGCAAGCGCCCCGGTGTGGGCACAGGACGTAGCGGAAGCCGCCCGTCAGGAACAAGCCCGCAAAGACAAGCAAGCCGCGGCGCGCCAGAAGCATGTATATACCGAAGAAGACTTGAAGCGCGCGCGCATCCTCACCCGCGAAGACCGCGAGTTGCTGGACGCCAAGAAGCGGGAGCAAGGCGCCCCGGGAACAGCGCCACCGCCCGCGGAAGTTTCCGCCGACGCTCTCGAGCTACTGCCGCTGGGCGACGTGGCCCGTATGTATAGGGCAATGAAGGAATTGTCGCAGGCCGCCCAGTCTGCGGAGTTCCACCTGCCTGCATCGAATACCGCCAACGCGGAGCTGGCTTCGCCAAGGCCGTTGCGCGAATTTGCAATGCCAAAACCGCGCGTAGCGCGCTCATCGAGGCACCTCGCCCCTGTGGCTCCTGAGTTTTCGAATGTCGCAGTTGTGGCTCCCGTTTTGGAACCCGCTGGCGTAGCGCCTCAACCGGCCCACGAATTTGCCATGCTGCGTCCAAACGCAGTATTACCTACGGCGATAGCGGTGCCCGTCGCGCCCGTCCTTGTAGATGCCGCGGCGCCTCGTACCATTATCGTGAAGCGCGGCGATTCCTTCTGGAAGCTGGCGCAGGTTAATCTGGGCGATGGCCACCGCTGGCACGAAATCCTGGCCGTAAATCCATCCATCGTGGATCCGCAGCATCTCGTACCCGGCATGACCATTAACATCCTGGCCGCGACACCGGCGGCGCCAGTGGCACCGACCCAGCCTGACGAATCGAAAATTACCGTCCGCAAGGGCGACAGCCTGTGGAGAATCGCCCAAATAAAACTGGGCTTCGGCGGCTTCTGGGGCTGCATCGCCAAAGCCAACCCCGTAATAGTGGACGCCAACCTCATTTACACCGGCCAAACCCTTAACCTGCCCAAGTCCTGCGAAGGCGCGCGCGAAAAGTAGTTCCAACATTTCAAGGCTTCGGATTCTTGGCTTCGTTCTGTTCTGAAATCGCGGCTACATATTCTTCTTTGTCTTTGATGTGCGCGCTTAACTCCTCCGTCCGAGGAGCAGCGCGGGCACGCTCACGCCAAAAATCATTCAGTGCTGCTTCAATTCTTTCGCGCTCCATCTCTTCCATGCCTTTCTTACATTCCAGGTAACCCACGATGGCGACGGCCTCTTTGCGCGTAAAAATCGACAATCTGTAACGCGCGTAATCCAGAAACGTCATCGCTCCATAAAGGCTCGGATTCAGCAGTTGCGATTTCCCCGATTTGATCAGAAATTTGCGGCCGTTCCTGGTGATCTCGACGGCTATATCCGTAAAGCCCGACGTCACCGTAAACAAGGGATCTGCATATTTCAATTCTCCGCGCAGGTCAGCAACCAGAAACGCCGGAAGGAAAAACCGCAGCCCCGCTTCCGAAAAAAAGTGCAGGGCACCAGCATGCTGATCCAAAAACTCCGCCGGCAGCTCTTGCCATTTTGCCTTTCCCTGAAATGGAAGCACTTCATCAAATGGCTCGCATCCCTGACGGCTTCCCAACAGATAGTCATCGCCGGGATAGGAATTATTTGCAAAAGCAGCGACCACCGACCGAATTACCACCTCTTTAGATTGTTCGTTGGGCATCCGGGCACCCCAAGTCCATCTTTCGGCCTTCTAAGTTACAATATCCGCGTCCTTTCATCGCGAGGCTCGCTTGATTCATCGCCACATCTTCCACAATGAAAGTCTTCTGCCGGTTGAGAAGGCGCGGCTCTCTCTGGGTCAATCCGGACTCATCTGCGGCTGGGGCCTTTTTACCACGCTGCGCATTGAACACGGCGAAGCCTTCGCCTATGAACGCCATTGGCGACGCCTCGAAAAACACGCCGCCATCATCCGGCTCCCCATCCCCTACGCGCCGGCCAAAGTGCGCATGCATCTGCACCAGGTAATCCGCGCCAATAAAATTACTCAAGGCTGCGCCAGAATCTATTTGCTCAATAACAATGTCGGCGCGTGGCGCAGCGAAGAATCGCTCCCACCCGTGGATATCTTGATGTGTACCGCGGATCTTCCGCAATATTCTCCCAGCGCGCGACTCGCCCTTCGAGAACACGCACGGCACGCTGCCGCAGCCCTCTCCGGCATAAAGAGCATTTCCTGGCTGAATAATGTCTGGGCCGTAGCGGAAGCCGCCCAGGACGGCTTCGACGAGGTGGTACTGCTGAATGAACGCAACGAAGTTTCGGAATGCACGTCTGCCAATATTTTCGCCGTGAAAAACGGTAAAGTGCTGACCCCGCCGCTCAACTCCGGCTGCCTCGAAGGTGTCACCCGCGGCATTTTGATGGAGATCGCGCCGGAAGCCGGTGTTTCCATCAAAGAGCAAGCTCTGCACGCCGAAGACCTGTACTCCGCCGACGAAGTCTTTATCGCCTCGACCAATCGCAACGTCATCGGCGTCAGCGAAATTGCGGGACACCAGATTGCCAATCCGCGCGGGCCCGTAACCGCGCGCCTCAACGAACTACTCGAAAGTTATATCAGCGAATACGTGAACCGTCGCCGCTCTGCCACCGTCGGCCTGGCTCATCCCTGAAGCCTTTAACCCGGCGGAACTTTCCCCTCCTTCCTCGCGTTTCTATGACCAGGCGTTCGTGCTCTACCCGACTATTTCTACACGCTTACGTCTACATAGGCAGCGTGAATTGCTCGAAGCCGCGCCAAGGGGGAATTTATGATGGAATCACTACTTTCTGATTTCCGTTTTGGCGCTCGCACCCTCTGGAAGAGCCGCGCCTTCTCCATCATTGCTGTTGTCACGCTCGCGCTGGGCGTCGGCGCTTCCTCCGCGATCTTCAGCGTCATCGACAACGTCCTGCTGGAGCCCTTCCCCTACAAAGGCGCGCAACGACTGATCTCTGTGGAGATTCATGATACGGACGACAGCAATCCCGGCGGCCGAGCAGCTTATTCGGGAGCTGAATTCCTGGACTACATCAGCCAGAACTCGGTCCTCGAAGGCGCGATTGGCGATGCTGGGGAAGACATTTTATACACCTCCGGAGAAGGCACGGAACGATTTGCAGGCCAGCTCACTACACCAAATACTTTCGAATTTTTTGGCGTGCCGGCGCTGCTGGGCCGCACCGCCCAGGCTGCTGATTACGAGCCCGGCGCGCCGCCAGTATTCCTGATGCGCTACAAGGTCTGGGTAGGCCGCTTCAGTTCCGATCCTTCCATCCTGAACAAGACTTTCACGCTCAACGGCGTTTCCCGCACGCTGATTGGCATCATGCCGCCGCGCTTCGCCTGGGGCGACGCGGATATGTGGATCCCTGAAAAACCCGTGCGCGCCCAGACCAACGCGAACGGCTTCCCCCGCTTCTGGTATCTGCTAGGGCGGCTCAAACCGGGTGTCACCAACGCGCAGGCTGTGGCCGATTTCACCGTAATCGCCAAACAGCATGCGGCCCAGGCTCCAACCGAATACCCCAAACACTTTTCAGTGCTGATCGAATCGCTGGCGGACCAGGTGGTGGGGCAATTTCGCACCACGCTTTTGATCGTATTGGCGGCAGTCGCGCTGCTCCTGCTGATCGGCTGCGGCAACGTCGCCAATCTCTTGCTGGCGCGTGCCACTACGCGGGAAAAAGAATTTGCCGTCCGCGCGGCATTAGGTGCCGGCCGGGGCAGGCTGGTGCAACAGCTGTTGGCGGAGAGTCTAATTCTGGCCATGGGCGGCGCGGTGCTGGGAGCTCTCATGGCTTGGGCCGGACTGAAAGGCCTCATCGCCATTATTCCGCCAAACACCATTCCGGCCGAAAGCGTAATCCGCATGAACGCCCCGGTCCTGCTCTTCACCCTCGCCGTCGCGGTCCTCACTGCGCTGATCTTTGGGTTGGTTCCGGCGCTGCAAGCCTCGCGCCGCAATTTGAATGACTCTCTGCGGGACAGCGGCAAAGGCATGAGCGGCAGCTCGAGCCGTGCCGGCCTTCGCAACGCCGTGATCGTCTTCGAAGTGGCCCTTTCGTTGACTCTCCTTGTCGGCGCCGGCCTTCTGATACGCAGTTTCGCCGCACTCCACGAAGTAAATCTCGGCTTGCGCCCTGATCACATCCTGGTAGCGCGGCTGCCCCTCCCGCAGGAACGTTACAAAACCGCCGCTCAGGTCGCGGGATTCTTTCGCCCGTTGCTCCAGCGCTTGAACGCCTTGCCCGGAGTAGTAGCGGCCTCCGAAACCAGCACCCTGCCGCCTTACGGCGGCATCCCCACCGACGTCGAAGTTGCCGGGAAAACGCACAGTGAAACCTGGCCCTCCACTCTGCAGCTATGCAGCGAACGCTACTTCCCCGTCCTGCGGATCCAATTTCTAAAAGGCCGCAGTTTCACGGAATCGGAAGTCAACAACGCCCACAAGCTTGTGGTTATCAATCAAACTTTTCAACGCAAGTATTTCGGTGACCAAGACCCCATCGGCAAGCGCATTCACCTCTTGCAACTGGAAAAGTTTCCTGACGCCCAGCCCGATGCCTGGTACGAAGTCATCGGCATTGTCGCTGACGTAAAGAATCAAGGACTGCAGCAGCCCGTCACTCCTGAAACGTGGATTCCTTATACCGCGACCGGTTCGGCCGCTCGCGGTGTGCTGGTCCGTACCACGGCCGAGCCCATGCTGATGATGAACGCGGTACGCCAGGAAATCTGGAGCACCGACCGCAGCGTCGCTCTAACCTTCACGGGTTCGCTCGAAAGCTTCATCAACTCCTTTTCCTATTCGCAGCCGCGCTTCGGCTTGTTGCTGATAACCGTCTTCGCGGTGGTAGGTGTGATCCTCGTGTCC
>JALYLI010000249.1 GCA_030774335.1 Acidobacteriota bacterium
ACGGAAACCTTTGTAGCCGCGAAACTGTTGATTGATAACTGGCGCTGGGCGGGCGTGCCATTTTATTTGCGCACCGGGAAACGGCTAGCGAAACGCAGCACGGAAATTGTTATCGAGTTCCGGCGGGCGCCGCACATGGTTTTTCGCGAGCGCAACCTGGAACCGAATCGCCTGGTGCTGAACATCCAGCCAGATGAAGGTATTTCTGTATCTTTCGTCGCCAAGCGCCCGGGAACGGAAATGAGCATTGGCAACGTGAACATGGATTTCAAATACAAGGAAGGCTTCGGTGAAGCGCCGAGAAGCGCGTACGCCACATTGGTGAATGATTGCGTGCGCGGTGACGCGACGCTCTTTGACCGGGGCGATAACGTGGAAGCGGCGTGGGCGCTGATCGATCCGATCCTGGACGTGTGGACCGCGGCGAAGAGCGCCGGCGTTCCGCAATATCCTTCGGGGAGCTGGGGGCCGCAGGAATCCGACACTCTTCTGGAACGTGACGGGCGGCGCTGGTTCAATCCGTCTTAGGGCTTGCATCGATTATTTAGGCGAAAATTCAGGGGGTATTGGTGATCCTTGCCGGGGATGTGGGCGGTACGAAGTGCAACCTCGCGCTGTTTTCAGAGAAGAACGGGGTGCTCACTTCTGTCTTCAAGCAGCGATTTGCGAGCAAAGAATTTGCGCAGTTTGACCGCATCGTGAAGGAGTTTTCGCGGCAGGCGGCTCCGTACCTTGGCGGAGCGCGGATCGAAGCCGCGGGTTTTGGTGTAGCGGGTCCAGTGATCAAGAATCGGGTGCGCGCGACGAATCTGCCCTGGACGGTAGACACGGACAATCTGATTGATACGCTGAAAGTAAAGCAGGTGGTGATTTTGAATGACCTGGGAGCCACGGGCCACAGCATCGAACACCTTCTGCCAGAAGATTTCTGCGTGCTCAACGCGGGGAAATACGAGCACGGCGGCACGAGAGGATTGATTGCCGCGGGGACGGGCTTGGGTCAGGGGATACTGGTGTGGGATGGCGGGCGATACCAAGTGGTGCCTTCAGAAGGCGGGCATTCTGATTTTGCGCCGCACACGGAATTGCAGATTGAGCTGTTGCGCTTCATACGGCGCCGCTACCCGCAAGTGAGCTGGGAACTGATTCTTTCCGGGCGAGGATTTCGCACGCTGCACGAATTTCTCGCGCCGAATGTGAAGCACGCCACGTTTGAAGATCCGGATGCTGATCCAGCTCCGGTGATTACACGACAGGGATTGGATAAATCCTGTCCCGTGTGCGTGGAGACGCTGGACCTGTGGACTTCGATCTATGGGGCGGAGGCCGGCAATCTGGCGCTGAAAGTCCTGGCGCTCGGCGGGGTGTTCGTCGCCGGAGGAATTGCAGTGAAGATTCTTGATAAAATCAAGGATGGAACATTTTTCCAGGCGTTCCAGGACAAGTGGAAGTTCGAAGCCATGCTTAACAACATTCCCGTGTCGGTAATCCTGAATGAATCGGCACCCCTGATTGGCGCGGCCTATGAAGCGCTCGCAGCGATTGAATAGTGGTTCAACTCCGTTAGCCGCCTAAGCCTTACATAATTTTGGTAGACTACAGCAATTCGCTTGCCCTGCCTGCTTTCCAGCCAAGGGTAAGCATCAAGGAACAAGCACATGATTAGCGGAGCAAGAACACCGGCATTGGAACTGCAGAACTACATACACGGCGGATGGCGGGATTCGGCCGCCCAGGAATATGTGGATGTGCTGAATCCAGCGACGGGGGAACTGCTGGCGCGCACACCGCTTTCCACATACGCGGAGGTGGATGCGGCCGTGCATGCTGGAGCAGATGCATTTCCCGCGTGGCGGCGCACGCCGCCCGGTGAGCGTGTGCAGTATCTTTTTAAACTAAAAAACCTTCTGGAAGAACACATCGGAGAAATTGCGAAGGTGATCACCGTAGAAAACGGGAAAACGCTGGCGGAAGCCAAGGCGGAGATCCGAAGGGGAATCGAAAATGTCGAGGTGGCGTGCGGAATGCCGATGATGATGCAGGGCTACAACCTGGAAGATGTGACGCCGGGAGTGGATGAAACCCTGATTCGGCAGCCACTGGGAGTGGTGGCGGCGATCACGCCTTTCAATTTTCCGGCCATGATTCCGTTCTGGTTTCTGCCGTATGCGATTGCGTGCGGAAATACTCTGGTTTTGAAGCCGTCCGAGCGAGTTCCGTTGACGATGCGCCGCGTGGTGGAATTGATTGAGATGACCGGACTGCCGCATGGCGTGGTGAATTTAGTCAATGGCGGGCGTGAGGTGGTGGATGCGTTGTGCGACCATCCGCAGGTGAGAGCGGTCAGTTTTGTTGGCTCAACGCCCGTAGCCAAACATGTTTATGCGCGCGCTGCGGCGAGCGGCAAGCGGATGCAGTGCCAAGGCGGCGCAAAGAATCATGTGATCGTCCTGCCGGATGCGGACATGGAACTGGCGACGCAGATTATCGGGGATAGCGCTTTTGGTTGCGCGGGACAGCGGTGTCTGGCGGTCTCCGTGGCCGTTACGGTCGGAGATGCGCAGAAAAAGTTTCGCGATTCGATCAGTCAGGCGGCTGCGGCACTGAGGGTGGGTAATGGCCTTGGCGCAGATGTGCAGATGGGACCAGTAATTAGCAAAGAGAGCAAGCAGCGGGTGGAATCTTTGATTGCCGCGGGTGTGGCGGAAGGAGCAAAGCCTATAGTGGATGGGCGCGGCGCAAAAATCGCCAACAGCGAAAATGGCAATTTCGTAAAGCCGACAGTGCTGGATGGATTGCCGTTGTCGAGCAAGTTGACGCACACGGAGATTTTTGGGCCGGTGCTGAGTTTGGTCCACGCAGATACCGTCGATGAGGCGATGAAGTTCCTGGACAACAGCCCGTACGGCAACCAAGCGTCGCTGTTTACAACCAGTGGGGCAGCGGCGCGCAAGTTTCGGTACGAAGCGCCGGCGGGAAACATCGGGATCAATATCGGGGTAGCGGCACCGATGGCTTATTTTCCGTTCAGCGGTTGGAAAGACAGCTTTTTTGGCATTTTGCACGGCCAGGGAAAAGACGCAGTGGAGTTTTACACGGAATCGAAAGTGGTAATTGAGCGTTGGTCGCGGCAGGAAACGAGAAAATTCTAATGCGGGTGCGCGTGTGAACACCAAGCCGTTGCAGCTGGATGTGAACGAGCACATCGAGTGCGCGCACACGCTGGCGTCAAAGTTTTATACCGATCCGACAGTCTTGGAAATTGAGAAAACGCGTATTTTCCTGCGCACCTGGCAGTTGGTGGGCACGCTCAGCCATGAATGTGGGGAAGTGAATGGCGCGAAGCGCACTATCGCCGATCCGGAGAGTTTTTTCACCGCGGAGGTTGCCGGCGAACCGATTATCGTGGTGCGCGACAAGCAAGGAACGCTGCGGGCCTTCAGCAATGTGTGCCGGCACCGCGCGGGCCCTATCGCTTTGGGCAGCGGATGCAAGAACGTGTTGCGTTGCCAGTATCACGGGTGGACGTACACACTGGATGGACGGTTAATTGGAACTCCGGACGTGGACGGGGTGGAATTTTTCGATCGCAGCAACATGGGTATGGTGCCAGTGCGGGTGGAAACGTGGGAACAATTTATTTTTGTGAATTTTGATGCGCAAGCGGAACCGCTGGCGGGGTATCTGGGAAAGATTCCAGAGCAGGCGCAGGGCTTTCAGTTTGAAGGATTGCAATTCGCCGAGCGCCGCGACTACGTCATCAACTGTAACTGGAAAGTATACGTAGACAATTATCTGGAGGGCTACCACATTCCCATAGCCCACCCGGGGTTGATGCGCGAAATTGATTACGCGCAATACCGCACGGATACGTACCGGTATTATTCGCAGCAGTTCGCGCCGATTCGCGCAATGAAGGCGGACGACTCCACCGCGCGCGCGTACGCGCCGGGCAGCGGGCTGCAACAAGCGGCGTATTTCTGGGTTTTCCCGAATTTAATGCTGAACATTTATCCGGATAATATTTCGACCAACCTGATTGTGCCGTTGTCGCACGATAAGACGCTGACCATCTTCGAATGGTTTTTTCACGATGTGGCGGACAGCAAGGTGCAGGAACGAATTCAGCGGGCCATCGCCTTTAGTGACGAAGTGCAGCAGGAAGACATTGGACTTTGCGAAAATGTGCAGAAAGGGCTGCGGTCATCCACCTATGATCGCGGGCGGTATTCAGTGAAGCGAGAAAACGGCGTGCACCATTTTCACATGCTGCTGGGAGAGTTTCTGGGCCGTACTTAAACGCACCAATCCTGTTTCGGTCATAACAGCAGCGCTGATGCAAGAAAAACCCCCGCGCGATACGCTCGCGCGGGGAAATCTATTTCCCGTGACATTAGCGCCCAGTTGTTACGGACGTACCGGGGCGGGCGTGGGCGCCGGCGTGGCTTTTGGCGCCGGCGTAGCTGCACCGGGCTCCTTCGGATAGTCGAAATGTACGTTGGGAGCCTGGCGCGCGCCCGGCTCGGTCTTGAAATAGGCGTCGTTGCGGGTGAAGCCGGCCATGCTGGCGACCAGACTGTTCGGGAACGTCACGATGTAAGTGTTGTAGTCCTGCACCACCTGGTTGTAGTTGCGGCGCTCGATGGCGATGCGGTTTTCGGTGCCCGCCAATTCATCCTGCAAACGCATGAAGTTTTCGTTGGACTTGAGTTGCGGGTAATTTTCGACGATCACCAGTAAACGCCCGAGAGCCGAATCCAACTGCCCGTTGGCGGCAATTTTTTCCGCGGGAGTGCTGGCGCCGAGTAACGCGGAACGCGCTCGAGCAATTTCGCCGTAAACGATCTGCTCCTGCACGGCGTAACCCTTGACGGTTTCGACGAGGTTAGGGATGAGGTCAGCGCGGCGCTGCAACACCACATCCACCTGAGACCATGCGGCGTTAACGGCTTCGCGTTTGGTGGCCATGGTATTGCGCCGGGTCACGAAGGAACTCCCGAATACCAAAGCAAGGATCAGAACAATTATCAGAATCACTACGCCAATCTTCATATGCTCCTCGATTCACTGAGATTCAAGAATGAGCCTGCTTGTTGCGTTGCCACTCTCGTTTTGGCAAATGCCGGTCGAGCGCGCGAATTACCGATTCCAGCGCGGCGAGGTAAGCTCCGTAAACCTGCACTACCTCAGATAGCGCATTGCTGTGCTCTCGCAAACGCAACACAGTTTCAAAAGCGGCGGCGTTCGAATGCGTCAGTTCCGCCGACCGGTTAATGATAGCGCGAGCCGCGGCGGGAGGCTCTTCACCAAAAGCGATGATGACGTGGCGGAGCAGAGTGAGCACGGAAGAAAACGATTTGCGCAGCACCGGAATTAATTCCTGCGCGTCACCCGGCGCGCGGAAGTATGCATTGCGCAGCTTCAGCAGAACGGTGCGCAGCTCGTGTTCGACCTGCACGCGGTGAAGGTTAGTAGGCAAATGAAAGTTGGCAATAGGATCGGCGCCGAAGAGCACGCGGCGATTGTCCTGCATGTCACGAAGCTCGATGGAAAAAACATCGGCGGACTGCAGCAATTCTTCGGCAGTAAAGAATTGCGGCGCGGGCTGGCGTTGTTCCACGGCCCACCAGCGTACCACCGGGGCCACGCGCGTCAGCTCTTCAACCGCTAGGGATTTAAGGACGCACAGGACATTCAAATCGGAATGTTCGGGATGAAAGCCGCCGCGCGCAGCGGAGCCATATAAAATGACGCATTCCAGGTTTGCCGACGCGGCGTCCTTCAGGCGATTCACAAGTTCGTTAAGTTGAGCTTCCGTTGAGAGCATCGCGTCTCCGCTCCTTTGATCCGCCATCACCAGCTCCCTGAGGCGCCGCCGCCTCCGCTGCTGCCGCCGCCAAATCCGCCGAAACCTCCACCACCGGATCCACCACCGCCGAAGCCGCCACCACCCCAGCCGCTACCGCCGCCCCAGCCACTGCCACGGCTACCACGGCCTATGCCGCTGAAGAGGAGCGGCCAGATCCACCAGCCACTGCCGCCGCCACCGCCCCGACCTGAGCCCGAAGACCTGCTAATGAACCAGATGAAGAGGAAGACTCCGATGATAATCCATGTGGGGAAGCCGCTGGATCCGGAATCGTGCTGTTGAGGGACTGCGCGCGCCGGGGGCTGGCCCGTCAATGTCACGCCGCGATCATCGGCAATATATTTGGCAAGCTTCCACGCGGCGGTTTCGGTGGCGCTGCTGTAATCGCTCTGGCGCAAAAAGGGAACCATGGCGCGCCCGGCATCGCCCGCCCGCGCGTCATTGATGACGGGCTCAAGGCCGTAGCCGACCTCGATGCGATATTTGCGCTCATCGGGAGCAACCAACAGGAGCACACCGCGATTGTCCTGCTTTCCGCCGACGCCGAGCTGTTTGTAAAGGTCTACGGCGTAATTTTCGACGCTCTGGCCTTCCAGGGAGTGCACCGTGACGATGGCCATTTGCGCGTCGGTTTTTTGCTGCAGCTCGGTGCACAGGGCTTCAAGGCGGGACTTGGTTTCCGGAGCAATGGCTCCGGCAAGGTCGGTGACATAACCGGTAGGATGAATTTTCTTAATGTCTTCCGCGGCTGCCGCGCAGACAAGCGGCAGCAAGAGGCAAAACGTGGCGAAGAATTTCAGGGCGGAAGCGCGTTTCATGCGGGTTGTGGAGGACCACTCAAACTATATGTTGGCGGCGTGCAGGAGTAAAGCAGCTGCGCGGGTTTACGCGCGATTGCAGCGCCTCCCTTAAAAATTTGACGGTTTCGCCCACGTTTTATTGGACTTTCTGTGTATAGACCGGGCTGGGAGGTCGCGGGAGTATGGACATTCATCCTAGAGCGCTCCGGCATTTTTTATTTTTTGGCGTATCAACGCTGACGTTGTGACTAAACGGAAGGTTAAAGAATTTCGCGGTTTAGCTCGCTTAGTAAGGCTCAATCCGATACAGTGCCATACGAGGCGCACAGGGAAAGTGTCTCTTTTTGCACAGTTTGGTCCTTGTCCCAAGTGTTAATTTTTGCGTTTAACGAGCAGTAGCCTCTGCCTTCGGGTCAACCACCCGTAGGCCGCGTCTGAGACCAAGAAAACTATGCGAATTTTGCTTTATAACCCCGATAACGGGGTTACCCGCAACTTCATGCCGCACCTTTGGATGTTTTTATTGAAGGCGCTTACGCCCGCGGGGCACGAAGTCTTGCTGATCGACGGAAATGCGCAGCCCATGGATGAAGAGGGCATCGCGCGATATGTGATTAAGGAGCGCATCGGCCTGGTGGGCATAGGTGCGATGACGCGCATGATTGCCAAAGCTTATCGCATGGCTGACGCGATTCGCGCCGTGGGTGTGCCAGTAGTGATGGGCGGGCCGCACGTGACGGAAATGGCGGACGAGGCGCTGGGCAGAGACGGTGGAGCGCGCCACGCGGACGCGGTGGCATTGGGCGAGGCCGACGAGACGTGGCCGAAGATAGTGAATGATGCGGCGGCCGGATCACTGAAGGAAGTTTATGCTCCGGTGGATGCGTTTGGACAGGAGCACAAGCCATCGCTACAGCAGTATCCGCCGATCCCGTGGGACACCATTGACCTGAAGCAGTTCAACATTGTTCCCAAGTTTTTCAATGGCATGTTGAAAAAGCTCGGCGCCGGGTGGGGAACATTTCGCATAATTCCGGTGGAGTCGGGGCGCGGCTGCCCGTATGGGTGCGAATTTTGTACCGTAACGGGATTTTTTGGCGATTCGATTCGCTTCCGAACTAATGAAAGCGTGGTGAACGAGTTGTTGCTGTTGAAGGCGCGCGCCAAAAGCGAGCTGGGGCAGATCGCGGTATTTTTCATTGACGACAATTTCGCGATCAACATCAAGCGCACCAAGTCGCTGCTGAGAGACATTATTGCGGCAGAAGCGCAGGTGCACTGGGTAGCGCAAATCAGCGCTAACCTTTTGCGCGACGAAGAGTTGGTGGACCTGATCGCGGCCGCGGGAGGGAAGTGGATTTTTATCGGGATGGAGTCCATTGATCCGGCGAACCTGAAGGATGTGAATAAAGGCTTCAACAAGCCGGGGGAATACGCGGCGGTGCTGCAGAGACTTGCCGACCGCAACGTGTTTGCGATTACATCTTTTATTTTTGGAATGGATAACGACACGGTGGGAGTGGCGGAACGGACTTTGCAGGAGATTCGCACCTGGCCGCCGGGATTACCGATTTTTGGCTTGCTGACGCCTTTGCCAGCGACACCGCTATATAAAAGGTTGGAAACGGCGGGGCGATTGACGCGGCCGAAGCACTGGCAGGAGTTCATCCCGTTTGCGATGGCCCACACGCCACTGAAAATGACAATTCCGGAGGCGCATGCTGAGGTGAAGTATGGCTGGGCCAAGTCGTACAGCCCGCAGGCCATTGCCAAGGCGCTGGCGGCGGTGGCGCACAAGCCGCTGGGGTACCGGGTTAACATATTGATTGCACGGCTGTGTTTCCGGGGGATCTATTTCCCGCAGTTGGGGCGCTTCGCTTGGGTTAAGACCATTACCGAAAACCGGCGGGCAATTTTTGGGTTGATAAGAGAAGGTCTGGGATTGCGGCGGGCTGCGCGTGCTGAAGCTTCGTTGCGATTATCATCCACGGCACCGCGCTGACACGGAGTTAACGCCGTGCCGAAAATGCAGGTTTCGATGTGCGGGCGAATGCCCACCTGCTCGGTTGTGTCATTCAAGCTGAAATTCCCAACGAAATAATAGCTTTTCGCTCCTTGCGGCCAACGGTATACCCGATGGACCTGATTTGAAGTTTGGTATGGAACAGGGGATACTTTTGGCATGGCCAACAAAAAAATAGTCCCCATGAAACCGGCGAAGACGACACAAACCTCAAAAACTGCAAAGACCAACGGTGGCGAAACGCACCAGCAAACTGCAGATAACGGCGTACTCCTCACCACTAACCAGGGCTTGCCCATTTCGGACAACCAGAATTCATTGAAGGGCGGCGGACGCGGACCGACGCTGCTGGAAGATTTTATTTTGCGTGAGAAGATCACGCACTTTGATCACGAGAGAATTCCTGAACGCATCGTGCACGCTCGCGGTTCCGCGGCGCACGGATATTTTCAGCCGTATAAGTCCATGTCGCATGTAACCAGCGCCGGTTTCCTGTCGGATCCAAAAACAAAGACTCCGGTGTTCGCGCGTTTTTCGACGGTGGCCGGCGGTGCGGGCTCAGTGGACACGCCTCGCGATGTCCGCGGGTTCGCCGTAAAGTTTTACACCCAGGAAGGCAACTTCGATCTGGTGGGCAATAACATCCCGGTGTTTTTTATTCAGGACGCCATCAAATTTCCCGACCTGATTCACGCGGTGAAGATGGAAGCGGATCGCGGCTACCCGCAAGCAGGCACCGCGCATGACACATTCTGGGATTTCATCTCGCTGATGCCTGAATCACTGCACATGGTGATGTGGGCGATGTCGGACCGCACCATTCCGCGATCACTCCGAATGATGGAAGGTTTCGGGGTGAACACCTTCCGCCTGGTGAATTCTGAAGGCAAATCCAAGTTCGTGAAATTCCACTGGCGTCCACTTTTGGGAACGGCCGCAACGCTGTGGGATGAAGCGGTTAAAATTGCCGGCGCTGACCCGGACTTTCAACGCCGGGATTTATTTGACGCCATCGCCACTGGCAATTTTCCCGAGTTTGAGTTTGGTATTCAGACGCTCGATGACAAGATGGCCGACAAGCTGGACTTTGACGTTCTGGATGCCACGAAAGTAATTCCCGAAGAGATTGTTCCGGTCGAGATCATCGGCAAGATGGTTTTGGATAGAAATCCTGACAATTTCTTCGCGGAGACCGAGCAGGTGGCATTTTGTCCCAGCCACGTCGTGCCGGGAATTGATTTCAGCGAAGACCCGTTGCTACAAGGGCGTCTGTTTTCCTACCTGGATACACAACTCAGCCGGTTGGGCTCGCCGAACTTTCACCAACTGCCGATCAATGCGCCGAAGTGCCCGTTTGCGAATATGCAGCGCGATGGGCATATGCAGATGCAGGTACATAAAGGACGCGGCAACTACGAACCGAATTCCATCGAGCCGAACGGTGAGCGCGAAACTCCCGCGGGATTCCGCACCGCGCCGGTGCCGCTTGAAGGAACGAAGGTTCGCTTGCGCGCGGAATCTTTTGCGGACCACTACTCACAGGCGCGTTTGTTCTACCGCTCCGTGACGCCGCAAGAGCAGAAGCACATGGCCATGGCGCTGACGTTCGAACTGAGCAAAGTGGGAATTTCGGAAATCCGCAAGAGGATGCTGGGGCACCTGGACGTCATCGATCAAAAACTGGCCGCCAAGGTCGCGGACGGACTAGGCATGACGGGAGAAGCGATCCCGGCGACTCCTGCTTTAAAGCCCATCGACTTGCCGCCGAGCCCGGCTCTGCGTCTGTACGGAAAATACAAGCCGACGCTGAAGGGCAGAAAAGTCGGCGTGCTGCTGGCCGACGGTTTTGACGCGAAACTGCAGACCGCGCTGGTCGCGGCCATCAAGAAGGAAGGGGCGACTCCGGCAATCATTGCTCCGAAGGTCGGAGGAGTAATGGATTCCACCGGCAAGAAACTCGTGGCGGAAATGGCTCTTGCGGGCTCTCCATCAGTTTTCTTCGATGCCGTGGCGGTTTTGGCTGGGCCAAGTGGCGACAAATCCCTCAGCGCGGAACCGGATGCGATCAGCTTCTTGATGGACGCGGACCGACATCTGAAAGCGATCGCTTGCGCGGGCGTTTCAGGCTTGGCGAAGAAAGCTCACGTTACTGGCGTGGTCGGCGTAACCGAACTTGGCGGCAGCGGCGACATTTTGAAGTTCATCGAATTCGCGCGCAACGGCAAGGTCTGGGAGCGCGACACCGCTTAACCAACGAACTGATGTTTCGCCTGCCGGCTAGCGAAAGGCTGCGGCCAGCAGATCCACCATTAACCGGATCGCGGTCTGGGCGGTGCGCCCGCTGGGATCCCGATAGGGATTTACTTCCACAATATCCATCCCCACCAATTTCCCTTTGGTGGGGATTTGTTTTAGTAACTCGTCGATTTCCTGAAAGTTGAGGCCGCCGGGCTCGAGCGTGCCGGTACCGGGCGCGAGCGTGGGGTCCATGGAATCCACGTCGAAGGTGACGTAGATATTTTCGCTTTGCGGAATGGATTCGATGGCAGCCGCGATTCCGCGGCGGTGAATTTCCTCGGAGGTCACAACGGTTGTGGGAATTGCCTTGGCGTTGCCGGCAGCTTCTTGATCGTTAGCGATGCCGCGCATGCCGATTTGCGAAATGTGCTTCACGGTTGGAAGTTTCGCGACCCGCAGTACCCAGGAAGCGTGATCGAGATTGCCTTTCGCACCTGTCCAGGTGTCGAGATGCGCGTCAATATGCACGACTGTCAAAGGGACCTCGTAGGCGCGGATCACCGGGAAGGTGATGCTGTGGTCTCCGCCTAAAATGATAGGAAAAGTTTTTTTCGCGAGGATTTTCTTTACCGCTTCGGTGATTTTCGCATTGGTCTCCAGCGGAACGGTTGGATAAATCAGCACATCACCGACGTCGGCCCACCGTTTGCCTTTGAGGACGGTGCGGTCGCCGTCCAGGTAATAAAAACCTTCGGTCAAATCGTGCGCGTATTCCTGAGAATTTTCACGCATGTCGCGCGGGCCGTAGCGTTCACCGGGCTGACCCCAGGTACCTTCATCGAAGGGCACGCCGAGGACGGCAAAATCGGCCTTGAGTTTTTCCAGGTCGGGCTGGTAGGGAGCGCTGAGGAAAGTACGCACGCCAACGAACGTGGGGGCGGTTTGCGCGAAAGCGAGCTGCGGCAAAAATAATAGAACGGCGATCAGGAAGTATTGTGCCATGCGCGCTCTATTCACGAGCAAGCTGGCCAGGGCAGTCTTGGATTTCATGGAGTACTAGCTTACGACAAGTGGGACCCGGTCAAAAGCGGGGGAGGTCCGTCGAGCGCCCGGACGGCAATTTTATAAAACGGAGTATAATTCGTCATTACGGAGGAACCTATGGAAGCGCTACAACCGCAGCACGCTGTCCTGTTTTTCAACAATTTTTCCTTGCCTGCTTTGAAGAATGAACACCGCATCACCAGGCAAATTATTGAAGCCATCCCGGTGGACAAGGGCGATTACCGTCCTGATCCGGTTTCGAAAAGCGCGCTGGAGTTGGCGTGGCACATCGTGGCTGCCGAGCATCGTTTTCTTGATGGAATTGCGGCGGGTGAATTTGATTTCACCCCCAACCACCGGCCGGAGGCGGTGAAGGATTCCGCGGCTATTGCGGCGTGGTATGCGAAAACATTTGAAGCGGATTTTGCGCGGCTTACGAAGGTTAGCGGCGAACAACTGGTGAAGATTATTGATTTTCGTGGCATGTTCCAGCTCCCGGCCGTGGCATACGTGCAATTTAATTTATTTCATAGCATTCATCATCGCGGGCAACTGTCGACATACCTGCGGCCGATGGGTGCGAAGGTGCCGTCGATTTATGGCGAAAGTTACGACGCTACGGAAGCGCGTAAAGCCAGCGAAGCGGCCAAAGCCACGGCCAACTGAAGTTGGATTACTGAATTGCTGCAAAAATTAATGAACGGGGCCGGTGGCGACACCGACGTTTTGTCCGCGCCGCGGTAGTAAAACAGCCAGCGCTTGCCGTCTTTGACGGCGCCCTGGACGAAGGCCACATGATTTTGAAACACCCCGGCGCCTTGACCGGAAACAAAGCAAACCCTAACCTGATATAGGGAACAGTACATTTCAGAACATTGCCCTTCCGACGATTTTCTCTGCATATCGCGCCTGTGAAACAGCGCGCCCATCTTCGCAAGTGTGGCCCTGGTTTGGTGCTAATGCTGGTTTCATTGGGTGGCAGTACGAAATTGTGGGCGCAAGCGCCGCCTTCCCTGACTGAAAAGGCCGCGGCCGAGGTTCCTTCCGTAGCAAATTTTGTAGATATGGCGGACAAGGCGGGGCTCACCGCGGTTAATGTTTTCGGCGGGAAGCAAACCAAGAAATACATTATCGAAACAACGGGGCCGGGGGTGGCTATTTTCGACTACGACAATGACGGGTGGGCGGACATTTTCATCGTGAACGGCACGACGCTCGAGGGATTTCCGCCCAAGGATGCTCCCAGCAATCACCTGTACCATAACAATCACGACGGAACGTTTACGGATGTCACCGCGAAATCCGGACTGGTTGCCACCGGATGGGGCCAAGGCGCTTGTGTCGGTGATTACGATAACGATGGCTGGGAAGATTTGTACGTGACGTATTACGGAAAGAACAGGCTTTATCACAACGATCATGGCATTTTCACCGAAGTTGGGGAGAAAGCCGGAGTGGCCGGGACGGGAAAAGGCTGGGGGACCGGGTGCGCGTTCGTCGACTACAATCGCGACGGGCATCTGGATTTGATGGTGGCGAATTACGTGGACTTCGATATTTCCACGACGCCCACGCCGGGAGAGGGAAGTTCGTGCGTGTGGAAAGGTGTTCCGGTGATGTGCGGGCCGCGTGGACTGCCGGGAGCCAAGAATATTCTGTATGAAAATCGGGGGAATGGGACGTTCGCGGATGTGACGGCCAAGGCGCGCATCGATCAGACGGGCGGACACTACGCGTTCAGCGTTTCGACGGTGGATTTCGATGACGACGGATGGCCCGATATTTACGTGGCCTGCGACAGCACTGCCAGCATTTTGTACCACAATAATCATGACGGGACGTTTACCGACGTTGCAGTGATGGGTGGCGTGGCATTTAACGAAGATGGCCGCGAGCAGGCAGGCATGGGAACCACGATCGCGGACTATGACGGCGACGGGCGTCCGGATATTTTCAAGACAAATTTTTCCGATGACACTCCAACGCTGTATCGCAATGAGGGCGGCGGAGTGTTTTCGGACGTCACGTACGCGGCGGGACTTGGACTTCACACGCAATATCTGGGATGGGGCACGATGTTTTTTGATTTTGATAACGACGGTTGGCCTGACCTGGTGCTGGCCAACGGACACGTGTACCCGGAAGTGGATAAATTTCATTTGAGCAGCGGGTACATGGAGCCACGGATTCTTTATCACAACAATGGCAACGGCAGATTTACGGATGTGTCCGCAGTGGCGGGTCCGGGCTTCAGCGCGGTGTCTTCGGCGCGTGGACTGGCGGTGGGGGATTTTTGGAACGACGGGCGGATGTCGGTGGTCATCAATAATGTGTACGCCAAACCAAGTCTGCTGGTGAATACGACGCGTTACGGGAATCACTGGGTGGCATTCAAGACAGTGGGGAGGCGCTCGAACCGCGACGGCATCGGCGCAAAAATCACCGTGAAAGCCGGCAAGCGCACGCTGGTGGATGAAGTGCGCAGCGGTTCCAGTTATATTTCGCAAAACGACGTGCGCGCGCACTTTGGATTGGGTTCAGCGTCAAAAATTGAGGGCGTAGAGATACGCTGGCCCAGCGGGCTGGTGGAGCGTTTCGATAATTTAACGGTGGATGCGCTCCACACGTTGAAAGAAGGCTCCGGCGTGGCGGTTGCGAGCGCTGAAAAGCCGAATAAGAAATCGTGAGACGCAGTAGCCGGCAAGTACGCGGGGTTATTTCTACGGAAAATTATCGTGAGGATAGCCAATACTGAGTTTCCGCCGCCGCCCATACCTAGTCCATCCCTTGCAGGCGGCTTTTGTTGCGGGTTCTCAGTGGTCGAGCAGGACCAGGAATTTGGTGACGGATTCTGTGCGGCGGACGCTTTCCTCACTCTGGCGGCGCGCGGCAGATTCCTGCAACGTGGTTTGCTGGTCAGCGAGGGCGGTCAAGCCTAGGCGGCGGTAGATGCGCGAGAGATGATAGTGGCCATCGGGCGAGTCCGGATCCAGATGCACGCATGCTTCCATTTCGGGCCTGGCTTGACGCCACTGCCCTGCCCATTCGAACGCCTTGCCTAACTGGCAGCGGGCGACTGGCTCTTTCGGTCCAACGAGAGCGGCGTGCCGCAGGCGGTGAATGATTTCCGGGCGGCGTGAATCATCTTCGCTGTCACGCGCGAGCCGGAGCAAGATACCGCCGCAAAAAGCGCCGGCGGTTTTGTTGCGCGGATGTTCATCAGCGAATTTACAAATTTGAGCCGACGCGCCCGGATCAGGGGCAGACGTATCCTGCAACGTGATCTCGCCCAGGTAACGCGCCGCGGTCTCATCTTGCGGATCGATCCGCAGTGCTTCCAGTAACGCCTGGATGGCATCCGCGGAGCGGTCAACGAAGTAATAGGTCAGACCCAGCAGTATCTTTACGCGAACGGAATTGGGAAAAAGTGCGGCTGATTGATTCAGGACAGCCAGCGCGGCGTCAAAAGTTTGATGAAGCAATAACTCCAGAGCCAGCGCGAGGCGGTAGCGTTCTTCTGACGGCGCCAGAGTGACGGCGGACTGGTAGCTATGAACAGCCTCGAGGGCGTTTCCCAGCTTTTCCTGAATATCACCGATCAGGCTTTCGAGGCCGGCGCTGTCCTGGATGGCTTTGGCGCGTTCGGCGTTTTCCAGCGCGCCGGGGAATTGCCCGCTGCGAAAATGGGCCAACGCCAGGTCGTATAGCAGATCAGCACGATCGGGCGCGAGGACGCTGGCCGCCCCAAAATCAACGGTGGCTTCAGAGAATAAATTGGCGCGGCTGAGAATTTCAGCGAGGCGCAGGTGGATATCAACGGCTTGATCCGGCGGGAGTGTCTCACCGCGCAAGTGTTTCAGAGTTTGCGCAGGATTGATGTGATTTTCGATCTGCTCCTGGAGGCGTGCAATGCCCGCCGCGACGCGCAAACCTTGGTCGTCGGGAGCAAGCGCGGATGCCGCGCTCATAGCTTCCGCAGCGGCGGTGAAATGGCCGAGGCCGGAAGCGATGGCGGCCTTCAGGCGGAGGAAGGATATTTTTTGGGCGGGAGTCTGAGGCGGGGGCACGCCCTTTAGCGCAGCCTCGGCGTCGGCATAGCGGTGTTCGCGGGTAAGCTGGATCGCCTGTTTCACGGCCTCGGCGGGATTGCCGGGGGGTTGCTGATAGGCTGAGAGAGTGCCGACGCAGGCGAGATATATTAAGGATAGAGGGCGGAGGAGCTGCGCGAGCATGGCAACTTCATCTTACCTTGCGGGGTTATGCAAACGTGTGAGAAAATCCCGCCGTGCCTGGCCAGAATTCTCCCCAACTGCAACGCCGGCTTGGACTTCTGGAAGCAACCTGCGCAAATATGCTGGAGATGATCGGCGTCGGGCCGTTCATCACCATTCCCCTGATTTTGGCCACCATGAACGGACCGCAAGCCATGATCGGGTGGCTGCTCGGGGCGCTGGTGGCGATTTGCGACGGGCTGGTGTGGGCGGAACTGGGCGCGGCCATGCCCGGGACAGGCGGGCCCTACCGATACCTTTCGGAAGCCTATGGGCCCAAGCGGTTGGGGCGGCTGATGAGCTTTCTTTTTATCTGGGAGACGGTGTGCCTGGCTCCGCTGTCGATCGGAGCGGGGGCGGTAGGCTTCGCGCAATATACAAAATTTTTGTGGCCGAACATGAATTGGTGGGAAGGCAAGGTGGTCGCGGTGGCGGTCTGCGCGCTGATCACCATGCTGCTGTATCGCGATATCAAATCGGTGGGACGCCTTTCGATTGTGTTGTGGATCGTGGTGATTTTTACCGCGCTGGGGGTGACGGCAGCGGGCATCGCGCACTTTCAACTGAGCCGGGTGCTCGATTTTCCGCCGGGTGCGTTCACACTGTCTCGATCATTTTTTGTGGGATTGGGCGGAGCCACATTGCTGGCAATGTATGACTACGGCGGCTATAACAACGCGTGTTTTTTTGCCGGGGAAATAAGGCGGCCGGAATACGTCATCCCGAGGTCGATTCTCATCTCCCTTATGGTGGTGGCGGCTTTGTATCTGACGATGAACGTTGCGATTATCGGGGTGATTCCATGGCGAGAAGCCATGCACTCGACATTCATCGTGTCGGACTTGATGCAGCGGGTTTATGGGTCGATGGTCGCGAAAATCATGACCGCATTTGTGCTGTTTACCACGTTTGCGTCGCTGTTTGCGGTGCTGCTGGGTTATTCGCGGGTACCCTACGCGGCGGCGGTTGACGGACGTTTCTTTTCGATATTCGGGAGATTGCATCCCACGAGAAATTTTCCTTGGGTTTCACTGGTGTTTATTGGGGTCACGTCCGGCGCCGCCAGCCTCCTGAATTTATCGGACCTGATAACTGCGCTGGTGGTTATTCAGGTGCTGGTGCAGTTTATGGCGCAGGTAGTGGCGGTGACGATGATTCGTCGTTATCGCCCGGATATTCAGCGGCCATTTCAGATGTGGTTCTATCCGGTGACGAGCGTGATTGCGTTTGCCGGCTGGGCATTTATTCTGGCGGCCAGCGGGCTGAAATTTATTTTGTGGGGCGTGGCGTTGATTATCGTTGGCGTAGGCGCTTACCTTTGGAGGGCGCGGGTGAAGTCGGAGTGGCCGTTCGCCGCGCCGGAAGCTAAAGCAGCTGTATGAGTGTTGGTGTGCGGTCATTGGATTTTCTGGTCGTTGGTGACCTGTTTGTGGACTTGGTGATGAGCGGTTTTCCTTCGTGGCCGCCAAATCCTGGCGAAGAAGTGTTCGCGGAGCAGTTTTGCAGGGAGGCCGGCGGGGGCGCCGCAATTACCGCATGCGGCCTGACGAAACTGGGAGCGAAGGCAGGCGTCATGGGGGTGGTCGGCGAGACGGACGGGCAATGGTTGACCGACAGGCTAGAATCGAGCGGCGTCAACACCTCGGCGATTCAACGAAACCCGCTTGAGCCCACAGCGGTGACCGTGAGTATATCCAGTCCAAAGGACAGAACGTTTTTGACGTACATGGGCGCAAACCGGGGATTACCACAGATGCTGAAACAATTCGGATCACAGGACGAGTGCGCGAAAGCCCGGCACGTTCACCTGGCTTGCGCACCCGAGCCAGCGGAAGTGGCAAATCTATTAGGAGGGCTGGCTGAGCAGGGTTGCAGTGTTTCCGTGGATGCGGGATGGCATCCGGAATGGCTTGCGGATGCACATTGCAAAGAAGCGCTTCGCCATGTGGATATTTTTATGCCCAATGAACGAGAAGCGGCGGTGATGACTGGCGAAATCGAACCCCAACAAATTCTGGAGGCATTCCAGAAAATGGGCCTCAAACGAGTGGCGCTAAAGTTGGGGGCGCGGGGAGCGGCGTTGTTGAGTGATGGGAAAATAATGTTTTGCGCGCCGCTTAACGTGAAGTCGATAGACAGCACCGGGGCAGGGGATTCCTTTGACGCGGGATTTTTGTTCGCGTGGCTGCGCGGCGATGGTCCGCAGAAATGTCTTAAAATTGCGACGATTTGCGGGGCGCTCTCCACCAGACGCTTCGGCGGAATCGCGGGGTTCCCGAGCATCGCGGAATTAAAAGCGGAACTGGAAGCTCGCAAATGAACAGCAAGGTTTGCATCATTGGCGGGGGAGGAGTGCGTACTCCTTTGCTGATTCACGGGCTTTTGCAGTCACAGCAAATTTTGAAAATCAGCGAACTGGTTCTGTATGACGTAAGCCATGAACGCGCAGATGTGATGGCGGCACTGGGCCGGGAAATTGCGGGGAAACTGGGCATAGAAATTCGATTGAGCACCACGACTTCTCTGGAATCGGCGGTCGAAGGCAGTTTCTTTGTTTTAAGCAGCGTGCGCGTGGGGGGCATGGCGGCGCGAGCGAGAGACGAGCGCAGTGCTATCGAAAATGGCCTGGCGGGACAGGAAACCACCGGCCCCGGTGGCGTGGCGATGGCACTGCGAACCGTGCCCATCGCACTTCAACACGCGCGCGTTGTCGAGCGACTGGCGCCGCAAGCGTGGTTTATCAATTTTACAAATCCGGCCGGGCTTATTACGCAGGCGCTGAATCAGCACACCAGCCTGCGCATTGTCGGGATCTGCGACACGCCGTCGGAATTGTTTCATCGCATCGCACAGGCACTGGGCGCGGCGCCGGCGGACACGCGATGTGAGTACGCGGGCTTGAATCATCTGGGATGGGTGCGGCGAGTTACCGTGGGCGGAAAAGACATGACGGCGCAACTCTTGCAGAATCACGAATCGTTGCGGCATCTGTATCATCCCAATTTGTTCGATCCGCTGCTGATCCAAACGCTGCAACTGATTCCCTCGGAATATTTATTTTTTTATTACAGTCAGCGCAAAGCGTACAGGAATCAGTTGCGTGCGGGCGCCACCCGCGGCGAAGAACTTTTGCAGATGAATACAGATTTATTTGGCCAGCTACAATCGCAGGCGCCGCGTGAAGGGCTGAACACTTATCGCAATTATCTGATGCAGCGTAATTCCTCGTATATGCAACTGGAGGCTGAAGCGGGCTCGGCGTTCAGCAAAGATCGGGAAGAGAGCGATCCGTTTGAAACTGCGACTGGGTATCACCGGATTGCAATAGATGTGATGAGCGGGTTGCTATCTGACAAACCGAAGCAGGTGGTGGTCAATGTACGCAATCATGGCTGCATCGAGGATCTGGGTGACGAAGATGTGGTGGAAGTGCCCTGCCAAATCAGCCGCGCCGGAGTTACGCCCCGCTCAACCGGGCGGCTTCCGGAATCGGTGCGTGGACTGGTGCTGGCGGTGAAAGCGTACGAGCGGACGGCGATTCGAGCCGTGGTTGAAAAATCGTGGCCGCTCGCGCAACTGGCGATGCTGGAATACCCCATCATCGGTCAATGGGAAATCGCCGGGGATTTGAGGAAAAAGTTGGCCAGTAGTGATCCGGAGTTTCTCGGTTACTTGCAGTGACGCAGGGCTGGGGCTCGTGCCATTGACACGCGGCATAACGGAGAATTACAGTATCTTTTCCGTACTGCAAACGTGTGCAGCCCATGGCAACCGATCCCTTGCACCACCCTACTTCGATTAAAGACATCGCCCGAAAAGCTAATGTCTCGTTTTCCACGGTTTCGAGAGCGCTGCAAAATAGTCCACTAATCAGCCGCCGTACCGCGGAGAACATTCAGCGCATTGCGCGCGAATCGGGCTATCGCGCCAGCGCCGTAGCGCGCGGCCTAGTCACGCAAAGGACAAAAACCATTGGCGTGGTTGTCACTTCCATCGCGGATCCTTTCGTTAGCGAAGTGGTGGAGGGCATCGAAGAATGCTGCAACAACCACGGGTACTCCGTTTTTCTGGCTAACTCCAACGCCGATCCGGATCGCGAACGAAAAGTGGTGCAGTCGTTTTCCGAAAGGCGCGTGGATGGGATTGTGGTGACTTCTTCGCGCGTTGGGGCGTTGTATATTCCGCTGCTGTCGGAGATGAGAGTCCCGATCGTTCTGGTGAACAACCAGCATCCCGGGGAATTCGTACACTCGGTGATGATCGAGAATGTGCAGGGTAGCCGCGAAGTTACCGAACATCTGATTCAACTCGGGCATTGCCGGATTGCTTATGTGGGCGACCGCCTGGGATACCAATCGGACACGGAACGATTTTCAGGATACCGGCAGGCGCTTGACCGAACTGGAAAGACATTTTTCCCGGAACTGATTGTCCATGGTGATGGCAAACCGGAAGGGGCCAGGGAAGCCACCGAATCGCTGTTGCGTTTGCCGGAGCCGCCTACCGCGATCTTCTGCTACAACGATATGACTGCGCTGGGAGTTCTGCGTACGGTGCGCGCTTATGGTTTGCGAATCCCCGGGGATATTTCGGTGGTTGGATTTGACGATCTTTTTATAGCGTCTTACACGGATCCACCACTTACGACGGTGCGGCAACCGAGAAGACGAATGGGGTTGCTGGCCATGGAGAGTCTTTTGCAATTGATGCAGGGGCAAAATCCTTCGCAAGCCATAACGGTGGCGGCGGAACTGGTGATTCGGGAATCAAGCGGTCCGCCGCGAAAGGACCGTAAATGAGTGCGACGAGAAAGCTGCTGGTGCCGGCAAAAAAAAATGGCAACGGGTCTGGAACGATTATGGAAGTCAGTCGTCAGCAGTCCGGATTCGACTATGTGACCTTCGAAGTACGGCGGATCAAAGCGGGCCAGAGCTTTGAGGGCGCGACGGATTCGAATGAACTTGGGATAGTGACGTTGGGCGGACGCTTCCAGGCACAGTCCTCGCGAGGGAACTGGATGAGTATCGGCGGCCGGGCAGACGTGTTCAGCGGCAAGGCGTGGACGCTGTATTTGCCGGTGAAAACGCGGTTTACCGTTACGGCGATCACGGATTGTGAACTGGCGTTTTGTTATTGCCGCGCGGAGGAGGAGCATCCGCCAGTAATGATTTCGCCCGAAAACGTCAGAATCGAAATTCGAGGTGGCGCCAATGCCACCCGCCAGATAAATCACATCCTGACGCCTGAATTTTCCGCGCACCGATTGCTGGTGGTGGAGGTTTACACCCCCGGCGGGAACTGGTCGAGCTATCCACCGCACAAGCACGACGTTCACAATCCACCCGCGGAAGTGGATCTGGAGGAAATTTATTATTACCGGATAGATCGTCCGGAAGGGTATGCGATCCAGCGAGTGTACTCGCGTGATGGAAAGCTCGACGAGACGATTACTGTTCGCAACGGCGAGCTGGTTTTGATTCCAGAAGGCTATCATCCGGTGGTGGCGGCGCACGGCTACAACATTTATTACCTGAACGTGCTGGCGGGGTCCGCCAGATCGATGGCCGCGGCGGACGATCCAGATTATGCGTGGGTGCGGAAGTCCTGGACCTATCAGGACGATCGATTGCCGCTGGTGAAATGAGAGAGAAAACGATTACCGGCGAATCCTCCATGGCTACAACGCACCTTAGTCCGCTGCACCAAACGGCTGGGATCGGCGCGACCGATTACTGGAACGATTCGTGCTCGATCGAAGAGTTGAAGTACGCCATTGCCAATGGAGCGGTGGGGGCGACTTCCAATCCCACGATAGTAATGGCGGTGTTGAAGAAGGAATTGCCGGCGTGGAAGGGCCGCATTCTGCAGCTGATTGGTGAGAATCCCACTTCGAGCGAGGCAGATATCGCCTGGAAACTGATCGAAGAGATGGGAGTCGCGGCGGCGGAATTGCTGATGCCGGTGTTTGAACGCGAAAAAGGAAGGAAAGGCCGGCTGTCGCTCCAGACGAATCCGACTTTCTACCGCAATGCCGATGCAATTGTAGAACAGGCGTTGCGATTCGATAAGCTGGCGCCGAATATTCAGGTGAAAATTCCGGCGTCAACTGCGGGCATCAAAGCCATCGAAGAGGTGACCTACCGCGGAATAAACGTGAATGCCACGGTGTGTTTTACGGTGCCGCAGGCGATAGCAGTGGCCGAAGCAGTCGAGCGTGGATTGCAACGCCGTGCTGCGGAACACAAGGACAATTCTCGCCTCGCGCAGATGTGCACCATCATGATCGGACGATTGGACGACTGGCTGAAAGTGGTGGCCAAGAAAGAAAACATCGTTATCACTCCGGGGCACCTGGACTGGGCTGGGATAGCAGCGATTAAAAAGGCCTACGGTATTTTTCGACAGCGCGGATATCGCGCACGACTGCTGGCCGCCGCCTACCGCCATCATATGCACTGGTCGGAATTGATTGGCGGAGATATCGCCATGACCATTCCGTACGAGTGGCAGGTGCTGTTCAACAATTGTGACGTGGAAGTGAAAGAGCGCATGCAGAATGACGTGGATCACCGGATTGTGAGCGAACTCTACGGGAAATTCCGCGACTTTCGCCGGGCTTATGACGAGGGTGGAATGAGCGTCGCGGAGTTTGACGGTTTCGGCGCTACGGCACGGACGTTACGGGCGTTCATCAGTTCATATTATGAGCTTCTCTCTTTTGTGCGCGATTTCATGTTGCCGGATCCCGACAAGAAATAATCCGACAATTTGTTTTTTTAGAAGAGCGTCGATGGTCAGCAGAGACTTGCCTGTATAGCTTGCGGAGAAGAGTGGATGAAGGGTACAAGACGTTTGACCGCGGCACAGGCGATAGTCACTTTTCTGCAGAATCAACATGTGGAGCGTGACGAACAGGAGCATGTTTTTTTTGCCGGGATGCTGGGAATTTTTGGACACGGAAATGTGGCGGGCATCGGACAAGCGCTGCAGCAAACGGGATTTCCCTACATATTAATGCGCAACGAACAATCGGCGGTGCACCTGGCGTCGGGGTTTGCCAAGATGAGCAGCCGACTGCGTACTTTTGCCTGCACCTCATCCATCGGACCGGGCGCGACAAACATGATCACCGGCGCCGCGCTGGCCACCATCAACCGCCTGCCGGTGCTGCTTTTACCCGGGGATATTTTCGCGCGCCGGCATGTGGCGCCAGTTTTGCAGCAACTGGAATCTCCAAGTACGCAGGATATTAGCGTCAACGATTGCTTCAAGCCGGTGTCCCGATATTGGGATCGCATAAATCGCCCGGAACAAATCATTACGTCGCTTCCGGAGGCCATGCGTGTGCTGACTTCCGCCACGGAGACCGGCGCAGTGACCTTGGCATTGCCGCAGGATGTGCAAACGGATGCATACGATTTTCCCGAAGCGCTATTCCGCAAGCGGGTGTGGACGATTCGGCGCCCTCCGCCCGATGAACTTTCGTTGAATCGCGCTGTGGAGGCTGTTCGCGCCAGCCGCAAGCCATTGATTGTCGCTGGGGGCGGCGTGCTCTATAGCGAAGCGTCCTGTGCACTGGCGGATTTTGCGATGCAGACGGGGATCCCCGTGGCGGAAACGCAGGCCGGGAAGGGCTCGTTGGCTTATGACCACGCGCAATCCGTCGGTGCGATAGGCGCGACCGGAGTTTCGGCAGCCAATCGATTGGCGAGCGACGCGGATCTGGTGATTGGAATTGGCACACGCTATTCCGATTTCACGACTGCGTCAATGACGGCATTTCAGAATCCGGATGTGCGTTTCGTCAATATCAATGTGGCGGAGTTCGACGCTTATAAAGTTTCAGCGATTGCGCTGATCGCGGATGCGCGCGTGGCGCTGGAAGAGATGTCCGTGAAACTGCGCGGGCATCGCATCACGACGGAGTACGAAGTAAAAATAAAATCGTTGCGGGATGCCTGGACGAAGGAAATGCAGCGGCTGCTCCATTTGGAAAACGGTCCGCTGATGGCCCAGAGCGCGGTGATTGGAGCGATGTTCGAAGCCTCGGGGCCGCGCGATGTTTTGGTTTCTGCGGCGGGAAGTCATCCTGGCGACCTGCACAAACTGTGGCCGACGCGTGCTCCCCATGGGTATCACATGGAATATGGCTACTCCTGCATGGGTTACGAAATTCCCGGAGCGATGGGAGCGAAGATGGCGGATTTCAGCCGCGAAGTGTTTGTGTTCCTGGGAGATGGCACATACCAGATGATGCCGACCGAAATTGTGACCGCTGTGCAGGAAGGCGTGAAGCTGATCATCGTGCTGGCGGACAATCACGGATTCGCAAGCATCGGGGGCTTGAGCGAATCCATCGGGAGCGCGGGATTCGGGACGCGCTATCGAGAACGTTCGAAGGCGACAGGCCAACTGGACGGAAAAAATCTGGTGGTGGATTACGTGGCCAATGCGCGAAGTCTGGGCGCGCGCGCGACGAAAGCTAACAACTTGGCTGAATTGAAAGATGCCCTGGCGCAGGCTAAAACTTCCGACGAGACGACCGTGATCATAGTGGAAACCGACCGCGAAGTTCGTGTGCCGGGTTACGACTCCTGGTGGGAAGTGGCGGTGGCCGAAGTTTCCGAAAGCAAAAGTGTGCGAGAGGCGCGTTCAAAATACGAAGAAGCGCGGCGGAAGGAGCGTTACTTCCTGTGATGCGGATCGTGGGGCATCCATGCCGGTGATGCGCGTCGGAAATGCTCCGTGTTCGTGGGGCACGCTGGAATTTCATCAGGCTAAAGCGGAGCAAATCGGTTACGGCAGGATGCTCGATGAACTGGCCGAGACCGGGTATACGGGAACCGAACTTGGCGATTGGGGCTACATGCCGAGCGAGCCTGCAAGATTGAAGGCGGAATTGACCAAGCGCGGCGTGGCAATGCTGGGCGCGTTCGTACCGGTGGCGTTGAAGGATGAAAAGGCGCATGCGGACGGGGTCACGGCGGCGGTCAAGACGGCGAAGTTGCTGGCGGCCGTAGCCGCGAAACAGAAACCATTTCTGGTATTGGCGGACAACAACGGCACCGTGCCGGAACGAACAAAGAATGCCGGGCGGGTCACGCCGGAGATGGGGCTGAATCCTTCGGAGTGGAAGGTATTTGCGACAGGCGCAAATCGGATTGCGCACGCGGTGCATGCGGAGACGGGATTGCGGACGGTGTTTCACCATCACTGCGCCGGATATGTGGAGACCGCTGACGAAATCGCTCGTTTTCTGGAGCTGACCGATCCTCACAGGATCGGATTGGTTTTTGACACCGGCCACTACGTGTTTGGAGCAGGCGAATGCGACGCGCTACAGGGCTTGAGGCGATTCCAGGAGCGCGTGTGGTATGTCCATTTGAAAGACTGCCAGCCGGATGTCGCTCGCCGGTCGCGGACGGAACATTGGGACTATTTTGAATCGCTGCGGCAAGGAGTTTTCTGCGAATTGGGGCGCGGCTGCGTGGATTTCCCTAAGGTCCTTCAGTGGCTCGCGGCGCGCAAATACGACGGATACCTGCTGGTGGAGCAGGACGTCTTGCCGGGGATGGGTTTGCCAAAGGAAAGCGCGCGGCGCAACCGCGAGTACCTGCGATCGATTGAAAATTATTTCACCTGAGTTCAGAGAAGGGAGTGTTGCTTGGCGGAGAAGAAACTGAATATCGGTATCATCGGCGCTGGACGCATTGGCAAAGTACACGCGGAAACGCTGATGTTTCGCGTTCCGGAAGCGACACCGGTGGCCATTGCGGATACCAATCTTGCGACGGCTCAGGAGGTGGCCAAGCGTTATGGAATTGCAAAGGTGTCTGCGGATGCTGAGGCGATATTGTCGGATGGCAAAATTGATGCGGTGTTGATCTGTTCGCCCACCGATACCCACGCCGACCTGGTAATTCGCGCGGCGCAAGCGGGGAAGCATATTTTCTGCGAGAAGCCCATAGATCACAGCCTGGCGAAGATTGATCGCGCGCTGGCGGCGGTTGAAAAGGCGGGCGTAAAGCTGCAGGTGGGATTCAACCGGCGTTTTGACGCAAATTTTGCGCGGGTACGCAAGAGCGTGACCAGCGGCGAAATCGGAACTCTGCACCTGATGCACATCATCAGCCGCGATCCGGGGCCGCCGCCGATTTCCTATATCAAGGTGTCGGGCGGTATTTTTCTGGATATGTCCATTCACGATTTTGACATGGCGCGTTTTCTGATTGGCGATGAAGTGGAGAGTATTTATACCGCGGCGGCCGTCAGGGTCGATCCGGAGATTGGAAAAGCAGGCGATCTGGATACGGCGGTAACGGTGCTGCAATTCAAAGGCGGCGTGATCGCCACAATCGACAACAGCCGCAAGGCCGTCTATGGCTACGATCAGAGGGTCGAAATTCTGGGGAGCGCAGGATCCATCGCTACCGGAAATTTGTTTCCTAACCAGGCGGTGGTCAGTACGGCCACGGAAATTCGACGGGATTTGCCGTTGAATTTTTTCATGGAACGCTACACAGAAAGTTTCGTCAGGGAAATGCTGGCATTTGCCGGAGCGGTGCTGCGCGACGAGCCAGCCCAAGTGGACGGCAAGGATGGGCGAATCGCTGTGCTGATTGCGCTGGCGGCACGCAAATCATACGACGAACGCAGGCCGGTCTCCCTGGAAGAAGTGGGGAAGCTCCAACCCCCTACTTGATGTATGACGCGCGCAGTTTAGGAGAAGCGCGTGCGCTTCCACAGCAGGCCGCCGGAAATGGCGAGTAGTCCCAAGGTGGCCGCACTCAAAATAATCATCCAGGGGATATTGAAATCGATGGGCTGGCGCTTGGCGGCAAAGGCGAGCCAGACAAAAATTCCCAGCGCTCCGGCAGCAACCAGCAATTCCCACCAGCTGCGTCTTGTGGTCTCTCTGGAAAATGGATCGTCGCCCTGCAGGATGGCGGAGACGCGCTCGGGCTGCAGTTTGTAGCGGCTGCACTCGCGCTCCATGGCTTTCTTCCAGGACGCCTGCTCGGAGACCGGTGCTTCGGCAAAACTGATGGCGGCGGCTCCGAGAATCATTACCAGCGATCCGGAGATCACCATCCAGCGGGCAGACGGACTCAAGCCGGCTAATTCTCCAAACACCAGTGCACCCCAGGCGAGTCCCCAGAGTTGGTTCGTGTTGGAAAGCGGAATGCCGCGGCCGATGCCGATATACTTGGCCGCGTATTGCTGGAAAAGGTCGCCGATGACCCAGCAAAACCCTCCGAGGAACAGCCAGAACATCGCGGGCTTCGCGGCGCTCAGGTCGGCAACCAGTTTTTGCGGCCCTCCCTGAAAAATCAGGGCCATCAAAAGCGTGGTGCCCAATTCCCCGACCGTGAAGATGGTGACGAACGACAGCGGATTCATGCCGCTGATGTAGGCCTTGCGATAAGGGATGTACATCGTGCCCCACAGCGCGCC
>JALYLI010000250.1 GCA_030774335.1 Acidobacteriota bacterium
GACGTGCAGGTACGGATCCAGTTGGTAAACTGATTCGCCATACAGATCTACCCGCGAAACGGTTACTCCGCTGATCCATTTATAGCCGGCTTCCACCCTCGTTCCCGCTCGCGGAACCTTGGCCGAAACGCTCGCTCCCAACGAGTGCCGCGGTGCCGTCCGCAAAACATCGCGCAGGACGCCATTCATGTCTTCGCCCGGCGCCAAAGCGCCCGCGAAGGCGTACACCGCGGTCAGCTCGATGTCGTCATCCAACTTTTCGCGCAAGGCCACGCGCGTTCCCCAACTGCTAGACGAACCGCCGTCATACGCGAATCCATTCGAAAAATAGTCTTGAAAATAATCACTGGCCGGTAAACCGTTGCCGCGTCCAAAGACCGCCACATGCCGGTTATCATCGTGAAAACCGGCTACCTGCACTTTCCCGCGCGTTCCAAGCTTGCGTTCGGCGGCGATTTCTTCGTGCCAGCCGTGTTGCAGCACCGGCTTCCCGCCACGCCATAACAATGTCGGGAATCCGTCCAACTCATTCAGCGTGGCGGCCAGCGCGTTATTCCCCGCATCGCCGTCTTCCGCTTCCAGTGGTCCAGGCCCGTTCGGCAGGGAAGTAAAAACCAGCGTGGCGTTCCAGTCATCGTTGACGCGCACATTCAATTTCGTTCGCGGACGCAGCGACGACGCGGCTGCTCCCAGCCCCACCAGAACATACTCGCCGCCGTAGCTGAGAATCGCGCGATCGCCCAACGCTATTGCGCCGCCCTGGTCGATGCGCACACCGCGGAAAATTTGTCCCTCCGGACCCAATTTTGCTTCGCGTAAAACCAGCGCGGTATGCGGACCCGCGCCCAAAGACCCCGTGGGCAGCCACACCGTGGCGATGCTGCCCGCCGGCGCATCCTGGTCGTAGCTCATTTGTCCGGCAAGAATGATCCTGCTCGTTCCACCCAGCCTCTGATCGTAAGCGAACGCTGTCGCCGGCGCCGGGACCAAATTTGAACCCGAACCCGGATGACGCGCACCATCCGTGAATTCCAGTCTTGCGCGCGGCTGCCGCGTCCGTCCACGATCTCTGCTGGCGTCCGCCACTTGTACGATTTGCGTGTCGCTCACCCACTCCAGCACCGGTCGTGTTGCCGATGCCGAGCGCAGCACCCATTTCCAGTCGTCGCCCTCCACGGGAATATTCACCGGCTGGCGGCGCAACTGCTCGAGCGACGCAAACATCGATTCCAACTGCACGCGCACGACCGTCGTAATGTTCGGATTGATTCGAACGTGCTTTTCCAGCGTCGGCAAAAATCCAGCCAGCGTCACCCGCACGGTGTACAGGCCGGGAGCCAGTTTCTCGCCCCGGAATATTCCCTGCGTATTGGTCAACAATTCGCGTGCCGCTGTCAGGCCGGAAGCCTCCGCCATAAGCTCCACGCTTGCGCCCATTTGCGGTGTGCCGCTTCCGTCCAGAACCACGCCCGCAAGTTTGCCGGGTCCAGACGTGGCATTAGAAGCCGCGCTGGACTTCGACGTCGCCGCGACCTTCTTCTGCGCGTCCGCTGATGACGCGCCCAAAGATGTACTCATCGCGCACAAAACCAGAGATACACCCAGGGCCCCAAGCTTCGGGATCCCTCTTTGCTTCATTTTGCGCCTCCAGGCTTAACCACCGCCGCACTCTTGGTTTCCACCGGACTCTTCACCGTGAAATCCGCCGTTCGCAAAATCGTCTGGTTCGAAAGCGTATCCGTGGCGTTGACTTCCAGCGTGTACTTCCCGGGCGCCAAGGTCGCCAAAGGCAGCAACCGTTCGATGGTGATTTGATCCCCCGATTGTTTCATGTCTTCCGAAGTTTCCTTGAACTGCATTACTTGCGCGCCGCCTTTTTTCACGGTGTATTGGAATGCTGCGCTGGACTTGTGCGTCTTGTCATCCGGCTTCAGGTTATATACTTGCATATAAATTCCCAGCTTGTCCGAGGTCGTAAAATCGCCTTCCAGCCGCGGCCGTACCTTCGACGAACCTAGCACGAATTGTCCGCTGCCGATCTGCTTGGCGGGCACATGTTCGATCTGGTCCGCAAGTATCAACGAGCTGGATTCCAGCTTGTCATCCTCGTAGCGCGGCACCTGTAAACGCGAATTCACCACGCCAACGTTTCCGCTCTGCACATCCTTTATTACGAGATCGAGCCGGTAGAGTCCCGGGCGCAGCGGCACGGCTTTCTGATAGATGGATTGCAGCTTCACCGATTGCTGAAATAGTGACTCCGGAAAATCCCTGCTCACGGAATCTTCGAACGTCTGCACTACACGCCCGGTAAGTGTGCTCACGCGACCGAAAACGTTGATGGTGGCGGAGTGCACTCCCTCCTTCGATTGAAACGATAGCTGACTATTGGGAATCTGCACCGTCACGGGAACCAGCACGGTGTCGTTGGTTACTTTCAAAAAGTCCGTGCGCCATGAGAACCGTACCTGGTCCCGTACAATGCGCGAAGTTACGATTGCTTCCAGGTCCTTGAACTTCACCGCCGGCGGTTTGAACGCATTCGCGTAAGCCTCCAGCCGCGTAAATTCGTTCATGCTTGCGGGTTGAGCTCCGAAGCTCCTCGGCAGGTTGGTGCCGTCTGACCGCGTGAAGCGATCGGTCTTCGACGCTAGGCCCATTTGTTCCATTTGGCTCAGACCGGCGCCGGGCACGTGCAATAAGGCATCCTTCTCGGAAGGATCCATCGTCAAATGGAATTCACCCGATCCGCTCGGGTCGACGAACTCCATAATTACGTTCTCGCCCATCCCCTCGATATACCGCCACCGCCACGTTTCCCACGGGTATGTCGATGTCGAGCCCCCGCCTTCATTCATGGGCCGGTCATACGTGCCGCCCGTAGGATGGCTTTCGATCTCATCCGGCGGCCCCCACACGATGTACATGTGCCCGCGATCCGTCTTCCAGCCCGGAATACCCGATGCGTAGTGCTCGTTGGCATACGCGATACGCCGGTAGTGCTCTTCCTTAAACTCGTTATCCGGCAGGTCCGGGTTGGTGCTGCGGCGCAGCCAGAACTGCTCGATAAACTGTTCCCGCTCTTCGTTGGTAGCCAGTTGCCCGAATGCGTTGCGCTCTTCCGGCGAGATGATGTAGACCACGTCCTCGTTCAGCCACTGTTTATAAGGGGTGTCTAATTCTTTCAGAGTTCTACGGATTTTCTTTTTCTGGGATTTATCCAGTTTTTGTGGAGCGGAGGGATCCTGGCCTTCCTGTTGCGCCCGCACCACCGGGATGGTCAACACGAGCAAGGAAATCGATGTGAAAAGGGCGCGAGCAACCCTGAGCATGAAAATACACCTCAACTGTGGTAAGCGAGGATTCTAACTCCGCCCAACGCCGGCGTCAATTGAGTAATCCCCTTCATTTTGTGACACTTGTCCCCGAATCGCTTAGAGTCTCGGCGACAAAAATAAGTTGCCTCGAAAATTGCCGCACCTGTCCGTTCGGACAGGCGCAATGTTCAAAATAGCACTGTCAGTTCTCCAGTAATCTCAACGACCGGAAAAAGTATGGAACGATGTGACTTCAGGCGTGGCGGCAAGCGAAACAGGACTTATTGCAGGCGCCGGTTCTGCAGATCCGAACCGACCAGGTTGTCAAAAATAGCCAGAACATGACGGCGGTATTCCACCATTCGGGTGAAGATATCCCGCAATTCCGGCTCACGCTCCGCTTCGTGGTGCCACTTCAGCAGCACCGCCTGCGGCACTTCAATGTCTCGCCGCAGCTGTTCCGCCGAGTGCCCACGCAGGAATAGCCCGTAAAAGAACGCGGCTTCCCGCTGGGGCAGGTCGAAATCCTGCATCACCACCGCGGGTACGAATTGTGGCATCGTGGCCATAAAGAAAATGCAGTTTACCCAAAAGCGGCTCCGCGTCAAGTAGGACTAACGGTTATCTGCCGCTTCCCAGTCACTCCCCGTGTCCGGCTTCTGGCCTTGAGGTCCCACGCCGGCAAAGCCACATGCCCGGTGTTGAAATCGGGAACTGCCTGCAACGCCGCCGCGCTTGTGGCCTTACTCTAACCGCTCTAGGATGCCGAATAACCTTCTCAAGGTGCTCCCAGCCACGCGGTCGCTCGACGCTTCGCACTACGCGCTTTCGACCAATAAAGTGAGTCTCAGGATGCTCCACCCTCTGCCTTTTGCGGATTTCCCCGCCGTTGCGGGTGGGGAATTTAGCGTCGTACCACCACCCCGTCAGAATCTCGAGAGCCACCTCGTTCGTGATTTTTCCCCCATGACTTGAATTCCCGACCGCCCCCACTGGAATTTTTATCGCTTACGCCGTACAGTTACCAGTGGCTCAACCAGCACTGCCTGGGTTCATTTCGAAACGGAGAAGCCTTGTGCAATTAATTCCTAAAATTTCTGCTGTCGCGATTCTTTTCACTTGCGCGTTTGCGTTGCTCGTGCTCCCGCAGCAATCGGTCTCCGGTGCCAGCAGTTCATCTCCCGCGCTTTCCGTGGCAAACGCACAACAATTCGATTCCAGTGAGCCGGTGCCGGCTTTCCATACGGAAGCGCCGGCCGGCGCTCTCCCGGCGACCATGAGTCCTGACACATTTGGCGATCCCGTCGTCCAGAACGCTTACACCGTCGCGGCGCGCATAAAAAAAGTTCTCTACCAGGAACCTTGCTACTGCCATTGCGACCGCAGTCAGGGCCACACCGGCCTGCTGGATTGCTTCGTCAGCAAGCACGGCTCCGGCTGTGATATTTGTGTGCGCGAAGATTTGTATGCTTACGAGCAAACCAAAAAAGGCCAGACCCCCGCGCAAATTCGCCAGGGAATCATGCAGGGCGACTGGAAATCCGTGGACCTAAGCAAGTACCGAAGTCCGCTTCCCGCTCCGCACAAGTGAGCGGGAATTTTTTTTCAAATTCATAACCGTATCCGGCCAACTTTGTCGCGCTCCAAAAATTATTTAAGGGTGAATCGTGAAAAATAATCGTTTCAAGTTTTGCGTCCTGCTTGCATCCATGTGCGTCGCCGGATTAGGCGCTCTGCTCAGCAGCTCTCACGCTGCTGACACGCCCTCTTCCTGGGGCTTCTCAACCGCCAACCTCGATAAATCCTGCAAGCCCTGCGACGATTTTTACAAATTCGCCATGGGCGGCTGGATGAAAAACAACCCCATTCCCGCCGACCGCCCTGCCTGGAGCACCAGCGCCGAGCTGCAAGAAAAAAATCTCGCCCAGCTTCGTCAGATCACCGAGGCCTCTGCGGCCGCTAAAGCCTCACGCGGATCCAACGAACAAAAAGTCGGTGACTTTTATGCCAGTTGCATGGACACCGTCGCTATCGAATCCGCGGGCGCCAAGCCCCTGGGCACCCAGCTCGCCGCCATTGACGCGATCAACGACCGCAACGCCTTGCTGGCGCAAATAGCCGCTCTGCACAAAGAGGGCATTCAGGCAGTTTTTGATTTCAGTTCCACGCAGGATTTTGCCGATAGTACCAAAGTGATTGGCGACGCCGACCAGGGCGGGCTGGGCATGCCCGATCGCGATTACTACCTGCGCGACGACGACCGCTCCAAGCAACTCCGTACCGACTACGTTGCCCACGTAACAAAAATGTTTCAAATTGCCGGCGATCCTGCGGAAAAATCCGCCGCCGAGGCGCAGACGGTCATGAACATCGAAACCGCGCTCGCGAAGGCCTCCCTGACCAACGTGCAGCTCCGCGACCCGCAGGCCAATTACCACAAACTTTCCACCGCCCAGCTGAAAGAGCTCACCCCGGACTGGTCATGGGAATCTTTCTTTGCCGCCGTGAATCTGCCCGGCCTGCCTGAAACCAACATAGGCCAGCCGGACTTTTTCAAGGAGATGAATCACCAGATTAGCGCCACGTCACTGCCCGGCTGGAAGACCTATCTTCGCTGGCACATTATCCATGCCGCTGCTCCCGGACTCAGCGACGACTTCGTGCAGGAAAATTTCAATTTCTACGGCAAACGACTATCCGGCACCGCGGAGCTCCAGCCCCGCTGGAAGCGTTGTGTCCAATCCGTGAATCGTAACGTTGGCGAGGCTTTAGGCCAGGTGTACGTCGAGAAATATTTCCCGCCCGCCGCCAAAGCTCGCGCCCGCGAAATGGTTCACAATTTGCTCGCGGCGTTGCGCTCCGACATCCCCACTCTTTCCTGGATGAGCCCGGAAACAAAACAGGCTGCCATCGCGAAGATGGAAGCTTTCAACATCAAAATCGGCTATCCCGATAAATGGCGCGATTATTCCAAGCTCGATATTGAACGTACTTCTTACGCTGCCAACCTGCGCCGCGCGTCTACTTTTGAAAATTCTCGCGAGCTGGCCAAAATCGGCAAGCCGGTGGACCGCAATGAATGGGGCATGACTCCGCCCACCGTCAATGCCTACTACAACCCCACCATGAACGAAATTGTTTTCCCCGCGGGAATCCTGCAGCCGCCTTTCTACGATCCTAAAGCGGACGACGCCATCAACTACGGCGGCATGGGCGCCGTGATCGGCCATGAGGTTTCCCATGGCTTCGACGATGAGGGTTCGCAGTTCGATCCCCAGGGCAATCTGCGCAACTGGTGGACCGCGGACGATCGCAAAAATTTTGACGCGCGTGCCGCCTGCGTGGAAAAACAATTCGACACCTACGAAGTCGAACCCGGCCTGCACCAGAACGGAAAACTGGTTTTAGGCGAAAGCATTGGCGATCTTGGCGGACTCGCCATCGCCTACGCCGCCTACGAAAAATCCCTGGAAGGGAAGCCCCGCAAGGACATCGACGGCTTCACGCCAGAGCAGCGCTTTTTCCTCGGCTGGGCACAGGTCTGGGGAGCGAATCAGCGCCCCGAAGCCGCACGCTTGCAGGCCAACACCAATCCGCACCCGCTCGCGCGCTTCCGCGGCAACGGCCCACTTTCCGACATGGGAACGTTCGCCCAGGCTTTCGGCTGCAAAAAAGGCGACGCCATGGTCCGCGAACAAGCCTGCAAAATCTGGTAGCTCGGCAAGTTTGTTCGACAAATTCAACCGCCGCGTGTCTCTCGTGCCGTTCGTGAGTGTGGGTCTTGGTGGTGCCATTGCTACTTGTTGCTCGCGGATTCGGTTCAGAAGATCAAGGGCTGAAAAAGAAGGAGGCGGGCCAGGTCGTCCCGCCTCCTCGTATCCCCTCTCGGGGAAACCAGCCAGTCTGACGGAGGGTGACTGGCTAGTCGTGTGTTGGCCTGCCCATGAAACCCGACCGCGCGCCAAAAAGTTCCGGCTCAAGTGAAAAAATTAAGTAGAATCTTTGCGGAGGCCATCCGGATGGCTGTCCGCCACTACCCATGTCTCGCTCTTCACAGTTGAGCCCCGAAAATCTTCTGCGTTTTCTGCAAGTTAAAAGCGAGCCCGTTTCCGCCAACGATATCGCTCGCGGCCTGCACCTGGGAAAATCCGACCGCCGCCCCCTGTTCAAAATCCTCACGCGTCTCAAAAAGCGCAGCGCCATCGAAGAATTGCCCGGCGGCCGCTACCGTTTATCCAACCGCAAGTCAGCCGCACAGGAAGAATCCAGCAGCGCGCGGCGGCCTGCCCCTGGGAACGCCAATCTCCCGATTGGCACTTCCATCGCTCCGTCCAGCGCCACCGACACCTTGGCTCGCAACGAAATCAAAGGCCGGCTGGTCCTGCACCATGACGGCTACGGTTTCGTCGTCCCCTCCATTCCCGTAGCCCAGCTTGATGGCGATCTTTTCATTCCGCCAAGTGGGATCGAAGGCGCTATGCACGGTGACCGCGTGGTCGCGCGCATCAAGCCTGCCTATGGCGTCACCGGCGCACGCCGTGCCGAAGGCACCATCGTCCGCATCGTGGACCGCGCCCACACCAGCGTGGTCGGACTCTTCCGCTATGGCTCGCGCGGCAACACCGTGCTCCCCTACGACATTCGCATCCAGCAGGAAATAGAAGTTCCAGCCGGCGATGAACTCACGCCTGCGCTAAGAGAAAAACTGGGCTTGTCCGCCGCAGGCGAATCCGGCGCGCGCGCCAAACGACTGCCCGTGCTTCCTGAACTGGACGGCGCGGTAGTGAACGTGGAACTCACGCGCTACTCCCGTGGCGGCCTGCCGCCCACCGGACGCGTCATCGAAATATTGGGCCGCCCGGGCGACATGGGCGTGGACATTGAAATCATCATCCGCAAGCATCACTTGCCTCACGAATTTTCCCGCGCGGTGCTCGACGAAGCCGAACGCCGCGCCGTTCCCGTAAGCGAGGCCGAACGCTCCGGTCGCGAGGATTTTCGCGACCTCCCCATCGTCACCATTGACGGAGAAACCGCCCGCGATTTCGACGATGCCGTGCACGTGGAGCGCACCGCCGATGGCGGCTGGCGCCTGCAGGTGCACATCGCCGATGTCTCCCACTACGTTCGCGTCGGCAGCGCCCTCGATCAGGAAGCGCGCCTGCGCGGCACCTCTGTATATTTCCCCGATCGCGCCGTCCCCATGCTTCCCGAGTCGCTTTCCAACGGGATGTGCTCGCTGAAGCCGCACGAAGACCGCCTGGTCATGAGCGCCCTCATGGAGTTGGACGCCGCCGGCAACATGCAGCGCGCGCGCATGACTCCAGGCGTCATCCGCTCGTTCGAACGCATGACCTACACCAACGTGAACAAGGTCATCGAAAAAGATCCGGAGATGACCGCGCGCTACGCTCCGCTTGTGAAGCACTTCGCCAACATGAAAGAGCTGGCGCTGCTTTTAAACAAACGCCGCAACGAACACGGCTCCATAGATTTCGATTTGCCCGAGCAAATCATCGCTTTCGACGATCAGCAGCGCATGGTCAGCATCGGCCGCAGCGAGCGCAACATCGCGCATCGCCTCATCGAAGAATTCATGCTCGCCGCCAATCGCGCGGTAGACAGTTATTTAGCGCAGCGCGGAATCGAGTCGCTCCATCGCGTGCACGAACAGCCCGACGCCAAGAAAGTTCTGGAATTTGAAGAACTCGCCCGCGCCTTCGGATATTCTCTCGGCGTCGAAAATCTGCACCAGCGCGAAATCGCCGTGCGTCACGGAAAAACCCCGGCTCCCGCGCGCGCCGGACGCCAGGATTCTTACGGCCACGGCCGCGAACGCGGCATGAAAGTCAGCCTGCCCGGCGTGGACCTGCGCATCACCCCGCAGCACTACCAGCGCCTGATTCGCAAAGTCACCGGCAAGCCCGAGGAACGCATCATTTCCTACCTGATGCTGCGTTCGCTCAAACAAGCCCGCTACGCCGCCGAAGCGCTCGGCCATTTCGCGCTGGGCTTCGACGAATACGCGCATTTCACTTCACCAATCCGCCGCTACCCCGATTTGATCGTCCACCGCGTTTTGAAATGGGCGCTCGAACATCCTCACGCCAAGCCCACCAGCTCAGGTAGTCATTCAGAAGCTAGCCCACACTCGACTCGAGCTGGCGAACCGCACAACCGGGAAGCTAAACTTTATTCTCTCCACGAACTGGGAGAAATGGCTGCCGAAACCTCCGAAGCGGAACGTCGCGCCACTGGCGCCGAGCGTGAGCTGATGGATTGGAAGACCGCGCAATTCATGGAGCAGCATCTCGGCGAGGAATACGACGCTCTCATCATTTCCGTGCAGAAATACGGCTGCTTCGTGGAGCTTTTCGAAGTCTTCGTCGAAGGCCTGCTCCCCATCAGCGCGCTGGAGGAAGCCGCCGGAACGCGCTGCGCCTTCCGCGAAAATGATCACGCCATCATTTCGCTCGCGGGAGGCCGGGATAGCGGCGGCGGACGCCGCGGCGGTCGCCGCGATCAGCCGAGCTACGGCAAAGGCCGCGGCGCAAAAACCACCCTACGCAAGTGGAGTCTCGGCGACAAAGTCCGCGTCCGCGCCGAACGCATCGACCCCATGCGCAAGCGCGTCGAATTCGCCCTGGTCACATCACTATAATCATCAGTATGGAGAATTTCCGGCTGCGGGAATTCCGACTTTTCTCTCGACCACGAATCTTGCCAAAAAATCGCGGTTGGGTGCTCCACCCTCAGTTTTCTAGAGGGCCTGCCCGCCGTGGCGGGTGGATCTTGTAAGGTGGAATTTCAGAAATTTTACCCGTGAAGGTTGCGCTTTCGAATCACTCCAAGAACCTTCTTCTCAACTGCCAGTTTCGTCGGAAAGCTGCAAAGTTTCTTTCAATCGCCGCGCCGGTCGCAGCACCTTGGAAACCAATGCCGTGATCGGAGTTTCCCTCGAGGTCAAATCGATTTCTTCCGCTTTGCGTTGTAGCCGCACGATCCGCCCCAGGCATTCTTGGTGATCCGCGGGGTTTGCGGAATTCTCAACGTCTTCGCCGTCCATCCCCAACTCACGGTCAGCCGGGAAATCATCATCCTCGCCGATGCGTTTCGCCAGCAGGTGATTGCCGCGCTGAAACAGCACCACGTCGCCCGAGCGCATATTTTCGAGCCTGTCTCTGCGGATCAGCGCAATGTCGCCCGGCCGCACCAGCGGCAACATACCCGTGCCCTGCACATACATCGAAATACGCCCGCGTCTCTTCAGCGCTTCGGCGATGCGATCAGTGTCCGCCGCCCGTCGTTCGCCGCGTCCGGGCTGATTCTTTCTACGTTCTTCCATGACTGGCCCAGAATCAGTTTTTGCGCGGTACCGGTCAATGAACCGAAGGTTCCAGGTGTTTAAAACTCTAGTAACTGTTTGATTCGACGCGTTTCTGACCTTGCGCCAACGCACAGCCGTCATCCTTGCGCGGCATTAAAACGCCCGGCGCGGTTCTGTTATTCTAGAAGCCTGACAATTTATTGAATCGGCGCTCGTTGCATTCAATCCGCTACAACGCCCGTAAAATAATCAGCTAGAGAGGAATTCCGCAATCGTGACTACGTCCACAAGTCTTCCGCAAGTTTCCAAACGCGCCTTCAACTTCAATGCCGGCCCCGGCGCGCTGCCCTTGCCGGTGTTGGAGCGCATCCGCGAAGAGCTGCTCGACTGGCGCGGCAGCGGCATGTCCGTAATGGAGATGAGCCACCGCTCGCCGGAGTTCGAAAGCATCATCGCCGACGCCGAAGCGCGGCTGCGTAAACTCCTCGCCATTCCCGACGACTACGCCGTCGTATTTTTGCAAGGCGGCGGCAGCATGCAGTTCACCATGGTGCCCATGAATCTGTGCCTGCCCGGAAAACCCGTGGACATTCTGCACACCGGCATGTGGACCACCAAAGCCATCGGCGAATTGAAAAAAGGCATCCTCCACAACATAGCCGCCTCCAGCGAAGCAGAAAAGTTCGCGCGCCTTCCGCGCCAGAACGAAATGAAATTCTCCTTCGACGCTTCCTACGTGCACATCTGCACCAACAATACGATCGAGGGCACGCAGTGGAAAACGCTCCCTGATACCGGCACCGCTCCGCTCGTCGCCGACATGTCTTCGGACATTGCCTCGCGTCCAGTGGACGTCAAGAAATACGGTTTGATCTTTGCCGGCGCGCAGAAAAATCTTGGGCCCAGCGGCACCACCATTGTCATCGTCCGCAAAGACCTCGCCGAACGCGCCCACAAAGACCTCCCCACCCTTTTGCAGTACCGCACGCACATAAAAGAGAAATCTCTGTATCACACCCCGCCCACCTTCGCGATTTACATCGTCGGCCTGGTGCTCGAATGGATTGAGTCCGAAGGCGGCGTCCCCGCCATTACCGCGCGCAATGACGCGAAAGCCAAGCTGCTCTACGACACCATCGAAGATGGCGGCTACTATTCCTGCCCCGTTGAGCGCGAGTCGCGCTCCAAGATGAACGTCGTCTTCCGCATAGCCGGCGGCGATGAAGCCATCGAAAAGCAATTCGCCAAAGAAGCCGCCGCTGCCGGCCTCGCCGGCACTCCCGGCCACCGCTCCGTCGGTGGCATGCGCGTCTCTTTGTACAACGCCGTCACCCTCGAAGCCGTGCAAGCCCTGACCACCTTCATGCGCGAATTCAAACGAACCCGCGGCTGATCGCGAAACTCGGAACGCGCCCTCATGCGGATCGCTGCCATTTATGACATCCACGGCAACCCTCCGGCTCTAGAGGCCGTACTGCAGGAAATTCGCCGCGAAAAAGTGGACCAGATTATCGTGGGTGGAGATGTGCTTCCCGGGCCGTTTCCACGTGAGACGCTCGAAATCTTGCAACAGTTTGGTCCGGCCACTCAGTTCATTTATTGCAACGGCGAAGTTGCCGTGCTCGAACAAATGGCCGGGAAGGAATATCTCCGAAACTTGTCATTTCGACCGGAGCGGACCGACGCCTTTTCTTCACCTTTGCTCCTGCGAAGGTGTCGGTCCGCGCAGTGGAGAAATCTCTCTTCGACCTACGATCGAACCTAAAACGAAAAGCGGCGCGAAGGAAAAATTCCTCGCGCCGTTTTAATTCACCCAACGATTTACACCAAATCAAACAACAACACCTCAGCGTTATCCACGCCGGTTAGTTCGACGCTTTTCTCTTCCGAAATGGCCGCGCCATCGCCTTCCTGCAGTGGCGTGCCATTCAACTTGACCTGTCCCTTAGCCACCTGAATGTACGCATGCCGCCCCGGGCGCAATTCATGACGCACCGTTTCATCCTTATCCAGAATCGTCGCGTACAGTGCATTATCCTGGCGGATCTTCACCGAGCCGTCCGCTCCATCGGGCGAAGCCACCAACCTGAGCTTGGCGCGCTTTTCCTCGGCGCTGAAGTTTTTCTGGTCGTACGCCGGCTTGAACCCGCGCTTTTCCGGCATCATCCAGATTTGCAGCAAATGCAGCGGATCCTTTGACGGATTGAACTCGCTATGTGTCACGCCCGTGCCCGCGCTCATGTACTGCACGTCGCCCGGTTTAATCACCGATCCATTGCCCATGCTGTCGCGGTGTTCCAGCTCGCCATCCAGCACGTAGGTCACGATCTCCATGTCGCGGTGCGGATGATTCGGAAATCCCGCGCCGCCCGCGATATGGTCGTCGTTCAAGACCCGCAGGGTGCGAAATTGCACGTGCTCGGGATCGAAATAGTCGGCAAACGAAAAACTGAAGTGGCTGTCCAGCCAGCCGTGATTGGCGTGCCCGCGTTCATTGTTCTTGCGAATGTTAATCATGCTGCCCTCCCGGAACAGGAAGCATAATACTCGTTATAACGATTATTGTCAAGAGGCTCATTTAAAACATCCCGCTTCCGCCTGTCGCCCCTGCAAAAACGGAACCCAAATCTAATTAAATGTTCAGCTTGTGAATCGCCGCAAAAACCCCGCTTCATTTCCGGCTGGCGCCTGCTTTGGTGTAAAGTGGGTGCCTAGGCACCTGCCCAGCTGCCTCCGAGGTTTTGCATGGAATCCGCTCCGTCGGCCACCCAATCCAGAAAATCAGAGGGTTCCGCCATACCCCGCGAGACGCTGACCATCACCGATAACCGCACCGGCAAAAATTACGAGATTCCTATCGTCAATGACGCCATTCGCGCCGCCGACCTCCGTCAGATCAAGGTCGAAGCCAGCGAATTTGGCATGATGAGTTACGATCCCGCCTTCAACAACACCGCGTCCTGCATCAGTAAGATTACTTTCATTGACGGCGACGCCGGCATTCTGCGCTACCGCGGCTACCCCATCGACGATCTCGCCGAAAAAAGCACTTATCTCGAAACCGCCTACCTGCTTCTAAACGGCGAGCTCCCCAACGAAGCGCAACTGAAAGACTGGACCTACCACGTCACGCACCACACCTTCATCCACGAGAGCATCAAGAAATTTCACGACGGCTTTCATTACGATGCCCACCCCATGGGCATGTTGATCTCCACCATCGCGGCGCTGTCCACCTACTACCACGACGCCAAGGATATTTTCAGTCCCGAGTCGCGCAAGAAACAAACCTATCGGCTCATCGGCAAGATGCCCACCATCGCGGCGTTTTCTTACCGCCATTCACTGGGTATGCCGTTCGTTTATCCCGATAACGATCTCAGTTATCCCGGCAATTTTCTGAACATGCTTTTTCGCACCACCGAAACACGCTATCGCCCCAACCCCACACTCGAGCGCGCGCTTGATATTTTGTTCATCCTGCACGCCGATCACGAGCAAAATTGCTCCGCCAACACCATCCGTGGAGTCGGCAGTTCCCACGTGGATCCTTACTCCGCCACGGCCGCGGCCATCGCCGCTCTTTACGGCCCGCTCCACGGTGGTGCCAATGAAGAAGTGTTGCGCATGCTCATGGAAATTGGTTCGGTGCAGAAAGTCCCCGACTTCATCAAGCGCGTGAAAGCCGGCGAAGTGAAATTGATGGGCTTCGGCCACCGCGTTTACAAGAATTACGATCCTCGAGCACGCATTATCAAGCGCGTGGCTTACGAAGTTTTCGATCTCATGGGTAAAAATCCGCTGCTCGAAATTGCCCTGGAGTGCGAGCGCATCGCCCTCGAAGACGAGTATTTCGTGAAGCGCAAGCTTTATCCCAATGTGGATTTTTACACCGGCCTCATTTATCAATCCATGGGCTTCCCGATGACCATGTTCCCGGTATTATTCGCCATACCACGCACCTCCGGCTGGATCGCGCAGTGGGAAGAAATGCTTCTCGATCCCGAACAAAAAATCGCGCGCCCGCGCCAAATTTATTTAGGCTACGACACGCGCCACTATGTGCCCATCGACCAGCGGGCCGATTCGCAACCAGCGGCGAGCCCGGCGGCGCCCAAACGCAGCTAAACTAAAGCAGAGTTCTACTCGTGCGCTGCACCGGTAGATGTGGCCCTTGGTAAATCCACAGGCCGTTCACTTTTGTATACAATCCCGACGAACCTCTCGACAACATCACGTCTCCGCGTATAGTTAAATGAAGTGAGGCTGTCATGAGCCAAGTGGCTAATCCTGTGACCAATCCGGCCGTACGACGTCGCAGCCAGCGCGTGCTGATGCAGGTCGGCGTGCGCATACGCGGCACCGATTCCCAAAATAAACCCTTTGAGGAAGAAACTGACACGCTGGCCATCAATGCTCACGGCGCGTTGATCGCCCTGAAAGCTCGCATTACCAGCGGCAGCAAATTAAAAATGCAGCACAAAATGACCGAAGAGGAAGAGGAATGTCACGTGGTCTTTCTCGGCCCCGTACGGGAAGGAAAGGCGGAAATTGGCTTGGAATTTTCTACCCCGCAGCCAAATTTTTGGCGCGTTGCTTTCCCGCCGGAAGACTGGACCCCCAAGCACCCCGAAGCGCGTACCGCTTCGCGCGCACGTCTGGTCGAAAAACAGTCTTAATGGTTATCGGGATCACCGAAACAGTTGCAATACTTAAAATTCCAGCAACCATTGGCATCCCGTCCGGAGCGAGCTGACGCTTTTTCTTCTCCTTTGCTTCTGCGGAGGAGTCGGCTTGCGTAGTGGAGGGATCTCTCTTCGATGTAACGTGACAACCACCTAAGCTCACGCTGACAAAAGTTTTCTTACTATGTCGTTTATCAGTTGCGGATTAGCCTGCCCGCGCGTGGCCTTCATTACCTGGCCAACAAAAAATTTAAACACCCCTTCGTTGCCGCTCTTGAATTTGGCTACATTCTCCGGATTCTTCTCGATCACTTCACGGACGGCCCGCTCGATGGCGGCCACATCCACAGTTTGCGCCAAACCTTCTGTAGCGATAATGTCCGCCGCGCCCCGCCCCGATTCAAACATGGTCGCAAACACTTTTTTCCCGATAGCCCCGGTAATCTTCGCGGACTCCACAAGTTTCACCAGCTCGCCCAAGGCCATCGGCGAAATAGGGCTCGTATCAATACTCTTTCCGGAATCGTTCAGCCTGCGCAGCAATTCCGTCTGCATCCAGTTTGCGGTATTTTTTCCCGAAGCTCCCGCTTTCGCTGCCGCTTCGAAATAATCCGCCAGCTCCGCATTCGTCGCCAGCACTTCCGCGTCATACGGCGTGATGCCGTAATCCGTGATTAATCGGGCGCGCTTCGCTTCCGGGAGTTCCGGTAAATCGCCGCGGACTTCTTGCTGCCACGCCGCGCTGACGTGCACCGGCAACAAATCCGGCTCCGGAAAATAGCGATAGTCATGCGCCTTCTCCTTCGAGCGCATCGAAACCGTGCGCCCTTCGCCATGGTTCCACAAACGCGTTTCCTGCGAAATCTTTCCGCCGCTTTCCAGCACCCTTATGTGCCGCTCAATCTCAAATTCCAGCGCTTTCTGCAGGTAGCGGAACGAATTCAGGTTTTTTACTTCTACCTTGGTTCCAAATGTTTCCGATCCGCGCACTCGCACGCTCACATTCGCGTCGCAGCGCAGCGAGCCTTCCTCCATATTGCAGTCGCTGACACCTGTGTACAGCAAAATCTGGCGCAGCGTGGTCAGATACGCGTAGGCCTCTTCCGGCGTGCGCATATCCGGCTCGGACACGATTTCGCTCAGTGGCGTGCCACCGCGGTTGTAGTCGATGTACGCCTTGGTGGCCGATTCCGAAAAGCCCTCGTGCAGATTTTTTGCTGCATCTTCTTCCAGGTGCAGCCGCGTGATGCCGATGCGTTTTCGGCCGGCCGGCAAATCAATTTCAACCCACCCGCCGGTGGCTAGCGGCAATTCGTATTGCGTAATTTGATAGCCCTTGGGCAGGTCCGGGTAAAAATAATTCTTGCGCGCAAAACGCGAATGCTCGCGCACGGTGCAATTTATGGCCAGCGAAGCCCGCATGGCCATCTCCACTGCGCGTCTGTTCAATACCGGTAGAGTGCCGGGCAGTCCCAGGCACACCGGGCAAACATTGGAGTTGGGTGCGTCACCGAAACGATTCGCGCACCCACAGAAAATCTTGCTCCTGGTCAAGAGCTGCACGTGTACTTCGAGCCCAATCACCGGCTCGTACTTCGCGAGTATTTCGGGCGGAATTGCCGCCGATTCTGGCGCAGTTTTACTCATGTCGAAGCCGAAATTATAGCATCACCCAGAATTCAGCTAGGACCATGCTTGTTTCAGGGGGCCGGGGCTTTTTCAGCCCCTGGAGCCGCCCGTCTCTCCCGCGGAATAGTCGCTCACTGCCACCGGATAAGCGCGTTCCGCCAAAAACAATGCCCCAAAAAACAACCCCGAAAAAAACGCATCCCCTGCCAGCGTATTCCAGAAAAAAGGTAATCCGGCAACGTAACAGGCCCCAGGCCCGCAAGGGTCTTCGGATAGGAATTCAAAAACGCCCACACACCAAAGTTGGTAATCACAAAAAATTGCAGCGCGCCAAGCAAAACAGCTCCGCCAAGGCGCAAAATTGTGCGCTTGTTCCGCAACAACATTCCAATCCCGATGCTGATCACGAAACTGCCATAAACCACCGGCATCAAAACGTGAAATCCTACAAAAAAGTCCCCCGCCAGCAGCGCCAACAGCGGAAACAAACATGCCACCGCGCGACTACGAATCGCCGCCCCCGAAAACAACGCTAGTGCCCCCACCGGCGCCAAGTTCCAGGGATGCGGCACGATGCGAATCACGGCCGCAAAAAGGATCATCGCCACGATCAATAAGATGCGAATTACGGCATTCTCATGCGTTGCTGGTTGCTGCTTCATAAGTTATCCATTCCTTTTCCGTCAAGAGATCACAAAACACAAATCCATCCCGCTCCACCCGTTCACCGATTTGAAACCGAACCGCCTTTTTAAAAATCGGCCCGTCGAATACAAAAGTGTGAAATTCCCCGTTCTCGCCGCACCAATCGGCGCACGCTGGCAAATCGCTGAAAAACGAGTGATCAAGTTCCCGGCCTGCGAAGGTACGTTCAAGCACCTTGGGGTCCACGCACACCGCGACGGATCGAAATCCATGTGAATCAAAATACCGGATCAGCTCGCGACTGTCCCGCTTCCAGATGGGAAACAGCGCGGTCATTCCGATCCGCGCGAGATTGTTCTCACGGTACGCGCGCAAGTCTTCGAGAAAAATATCGCCAAACGCGACTTTGTGAACTCCATTGTCGAAATGTACCCGCAAAGCGGCTTCCATGCGCGCCTCATAAATTGAATTCACGCATTCCGACGGAATAAGCACCTCCTGCAGAGGCAGGCCGATGTTTCGCGCCTGCTCCTGCAGCAATTCACGTCGCACGCCATGCATGCTGATGCGGTCGTATCCCTCCGTCACGGTGGTAAGCAGCGCCGTTACCCGTATCAACGGATCCTGCAGCAACACGTGCAGCGCCATCGCGCTGTCTTTGCCGCCGCTCCAACAGAAAAGGACCGGCTCGCGCTCATCCATCAGTCGTGACCTTTGAACGTGTAGCGCACGCCGACGCGAGCATCACGGCCGAGCGCCGGATAGCCAAGGGCATCCTGGTATTGCTTGTCGAAAAGATTTTGTGCCCGGGCGTACAACGAAATACCACGCCCGAAGTTGTAGTGCGCCGCGACGTCAAACCGTGCATAGCCCGGATTGCTCGCAATACCGAGACCGAGAAAATCCGCATCCGTGCGCACCCCTGCAAAGTACCCACCAATCGCCAGGCCGAAATGACGGTAGGCGGCATTGAGCGTGAGCGAGCCGGAATTCACGGGACGCCGGAAGAGATGGTTCCCCGGCTGCTGCGCGGGATCGAAAGCGTTGGGCGCCTGCAGCACTCGCGTGTCGTCGTAGGTGTAGCTTCCCGCGAGATTAAGCCAGCGATGGAATCTCGTCTCACCCGACAGGTTGAATCCCCTCGCCAAAGCGCTATCCGTATTGAAGAAAAATCCAAAACTGGGAGGTGCGCCCGGGATTAGCAGATTGCAGCTATTCAAGGCCGGGTCGGTGGGATCAGCAAAACAAAATGCGAAGCTGACTATGTTGTAAAAGCTGCTGTAGAAATATTCGGCTGACAAACGCACGCGATTGTTCAGTAGTTTTTGCTCCAACCCGGCCGTCCAATTCTTGCTGGATTCAGGTTTTAGCAACGGATTGCCGAAATCGCCAAAGTTATCGCCCAAGGTCTGATCGAAGCGCGGCTCCTTGATGCCCTGCCCGTAAAATACACGCACCACCGTGTCGCCCAACATTCCTGCACCGTAACGCAACACCACCGAAGCGCCAGCGCGGGGCACCACCCGCGTGCCAAAATTGGCGTTCGCTTCGGCGCGCGCGCCAAAATTGAGCGCGACGCGGCGCACGGGACGGTACCGCAAATCCACATAGCCGCCCTGGTTGTTGCGCCGGGCATGGCCTACATTCACAACAGACAGCGCCGCGTTTTCCACTTCATATTCGTAGCCCGCCGTCACGCCGAAATTGGACAGTACATAGCTGGTTTGCGCGCTGGCGTTGGCGCGATTGTACTGAAAGCGGCTTTCGCCCGTGAAATCGCAGAATTCCGCCGTCGGTACCGACGCGGGATTGGCCTGCGGGCAGCGGGCGAAGGGATCAGTCGCGAAAAAACTCTGCACGGGATTGTTGTTGTGTTGCCGCGTGTAGGATTCTCCGCCGCTGATTTCGTGTCGCCAGTGCTTTCCGGAAGCAAAATTCCACCGCGCAGCAACGCTGAAGATATGCTGGTCGTAACGTTGGTACAGACTGGGCGGTTCAAACTCCGTTTGCCCGGGAATGCCCGCGTTGCTGGTGTTGTTGCGCACCGTCAACCGAATCTGATTCGCATCACTGAAGTGATAACCAAAATTCCCCGACAGCGTGCGGTTGATGAAGTCGTCGTTCGGCCCCTGGCCATCCGTCTCGAAATAGGAAGCCGCCGCCGAATAATCAAAAGCGCCGAAGATTCCGCCAATCTGGCCGCCGCCTCGCGCGGAAGAAAAGCTTCCACCCTCGGCAAAAATGCTGGCTTCCGGAATACGCGCCTCTCCTCGATGAGTAAATAACTGTACGACGCCGGAAACCGCGTCGGTGCCATAAATCGCGCTTTCCGCCCCGCGCACAATTTCAATCTTGTCTATGTTGTCGAGCGTCAGGCTCGAAAAATCCGCCGCGCCTCCCGGCGGATTAATCGGCGCGCCATCCACCAGCACTTTTGTGAAGTTGGAATTCCCGCCATTCAAAAAGACGGAAGCCGTGCCGCCCTCAGCGCCTGTCCGCCCGATCGCAATCCCCGGAACAAACAGCAACGCGTCGGCGACAGCGACGGACTGCCGCGCATCGATTTCCTCTTTGGAAATAACCGATACCGCGGCTGTAGTCCGCTCCAGCAGCGTGGGCTCGGCCTGCGCCGTGACAATCACCTGTGACGATAAGCGCTCCAGCACCAGCCGCAAATCGAGCGTGCGCAATTCGCCCGGCCGCAAATCAACCACATGTTCCACCGGCACAAACGGCGAGCGCACAAATCGAACGTGGTGTCGTCCCGCCGGAACCGTCAAGGAATAGCTGCCGTCAGATTTTGAAATCGCAGAAGCGGCAGGCTTGCCCGCTTGGCCGTCAATCGTTGCGGTGACCTCTACGTCCGCGACCGCTCCGCCGCTGGCATCCACCAGCACGCCAGAAATGGACGCCTCCGCAGAATTATTTTGAGCTATCGAGGGGAAACTAAAAGCAAGAACAAATAACAGCAGAACCGACAACCGCAGGAAATTCTTTTTCATTTTATCCTCCGCTCCCTCACGCGCGGGAACTCTGAAGGTTGTCCTGCGCGAAAAAACTCGCGCCGGTTGCGGATTTCGCCGGTCTCCTGGCTTGGCGGCACTGCTGTCCCGGGCCTTCCCTCCGCGGCGCCCACAACGAGCCGTCGCTGAAGTGACTCCGAAATGAATTTCCGCCTTACAGTCGCGCGGCGGCGACGGCTTGTTTAGTTGAACTCAAGAGTCCTTCAACCAACCGTCTTCCCGAGCACGAAGTCCGCGGTGATTGTCATCGGGCCAAGCCCGCTAGGGGTGACGTGGATGCCGCGACAGCCACATCGCAGCGTGAAATTACAAAACTACAAAATTCTATTTGCCTTCTTGCCTCTCCGCGACGACGCTCACACGCGGTCGGCCCGACGACCCCAGATCCACGGTGAGCGGCGTTTGAAAAACCTGTTGGAGCAATTCCCGTTGATAAACGGCCGACGGCGGCCCTACTCGCAGGCACTTGCCGCGTTGAATCAGCACCACTTGATCCGCATATTCAGCGGCAAGATTTAATTCGTGCGTCACCACCACCACGGTGTAGCGATTTTCCACCGCCAGCCGCCGCAACCCGTGCAGTAAATCCACCTGCGCCGCGATGTCCAGATGTAGCGTCGGCTCATCCAGCAACAACAACAGTGGCTGCTGCGCCAACGCCCGCGCCAGGATCACCCTTTGTTTTTCACCGCCAGAAAGCTCGGCCATCCAGCGGTCGCTCAATTCCGCGGCGCCCACCTGCGCCAGCGCATTCTTCGCGATGGCCACATCGCTGTCGCTTTCAAAGCGCAGAGAGCGCCCGTGCGGGTGCCGCCCCTGCAGCACAAATTCCCACGCGCGCGAAGGAAACAGCAAAGGACTTTCCTGCTGCACCATGGCAATGCGTTGCGCCCGCGTCCTGGCCGTGAGCGCATGCGTTTCAAATCCATTCAGCAACACGCGCCCGGAAAGCGGCTCCAGCGAACCCGCAATCAGTTTCAACAATGTAGATTTGCCGCTCGCATTCGGCCCCAGAATCGCCACAATTTCCCCGGCGCGCGCCTGAAAACTGGCCGCTTCCAAAGTGAAGAGCGGCGCCTGCGATGGATTCGGCGAGTGCGCGTAGCTCACCTGCTCGACGCTCAAGCGCACGTCGCTGTTCGCCCGCGCCGCCTCCAGCGGCGATCGAATCGTGGCGCTTGCCGGCGGACGTGCGACCAGCGTCACGCCATTCTCCTGCGCAGCAAATAAATAAAAAGTGGCGCACCGAACAGCGCCGTCATCGCTCCAACGGGAAGTTCCGCAGGCGAAACGATAGTGCGCGCGATAGTATCTGCAATCACCACCGCAATCGCCCCGCCCAACGCAGCAGTCGGAATCAAAATTCGGTGGTCCGATCCAAAAAGCTGGCGCATTACATGCGGCACCAGCAACCCGACGTACCCTATGGCCCCGCTTACTGAAACCGCCAGTCCAGTCAGCACGGAAGCGGCTATGTACACCACCAGTCTTACGCGCGGCACGTCCACGCCGAGATGCATCGCTTCCTTTTCGCCGGACAACAGCAAATTCAAATCAGACGCGGTGGTGTAAATCGCCCCACTGGCCACCACAAAACCAATGCCCAACACCCAGTACACGCTGCGCTGCAGCGAAGTCGACAAATTGCCCATCAGCCAGAACGCCATGCCCCGCAAATTGCTTCCCGTCAGCGAAGTCATCAGAAACATGATGACCGCGGAGATAAACGACGCGGTAATAACGCCCGCGAGCAACAAAGTGGTGCTGTCAATTTGTCCTTCGCGTCGCCCCAGGATGTATACCGCGGCGATCGTTGCACCGGCGCCTAGAAAAGCCCCCAAGGGAGTGAGCAAATCGGCAAAAGCCGGCGAGAGATTCAGATGCGGCGCCACAATCAACGCCAGAATCGCGCCTAGCGCCGCTCCACTCGAAACTCCCAGCACATAAGGATCGGCGAGCGGGTTGCGCAGCAACGCCTGAAATCCGGTGCCTGCCACCGAAAGCGACGCGCCCACAAAAATTCCCAGCAAGATTCGTGGCAGGCGAATATCCATCACGATCAACCCGTAATCGCTTTTTATTTCTTCGCCGTGGTGATACAGCACGCGAAGAAGGTCGCGCCCCAGCCCCCACAGAGAAACCTGTACCGCACCCACTTTCAGGGCCACGATCACCACGACAAACAAAATCGCGGTAAGAATGGCACACTGCAGAAATAGCCGTTGAACCGTCAGCGGGCGCATAGGCAATTTGGATTCGCAATTTCGTTGGCGCTCGTTTTCCTGGCAACAGCTTTTGCAGCAAACGCTTCGGGATGCAGTTTGACCGCCAGATCTTCGATCGCGAAGACGATGCGCGGCGCAGGGCGATTCACGGCCTCGCTGATCACCGCAAAGCTGCGATTGCGCACGGCGTCCAAAATCCGCCACCCCGGCCTGGTCGCCAGGCTATCTATGTTTCGCGGCGTTGATTCAGAATGCGAATCCGCGAACACCAGAACTTCCGGCTGCAGCCGCGCCATTTCTTCGAGATTGACCTGCGGCCAATCCTGTTTCGAGTCGACGATAGACACGGCTCCCGCGAGCCGCAAGGCATCGGCGATAAAAGTGTTTTTGCCGATGGAAATAAGCGGATCTGTCCACACGATAAATAACGCGCGCGTCGGCGGCAACGATCCAACCTTCAGCCGCAGCGCCTCCAGGCGCCGTTGCAGATCTTTCGCAACCGACACCCCGGCCTCGGGAGCACCCAGTACATCGCCGAGACGTTTTGCCGACGCCACGATTTCATCGATATTGCGTGGATCGGTGGCGTACGACGCGATGCCCAGTGCATCCAAAGAATGCACCGTATCCAAAGTATTCAAATGCCTCGTCACCAGCACCACATCCGGTTTAAGATGCGCGATCTCTTCCAGGCTCGGATTAATCGCGCCGCCAACTTTCTGTTTCTTCTGCGCCTCGGGCGGATAATCGCAGTAATCGGTGTCGCCTACCAGCAGGTCCTGCAATCCCAGCGCGTAAAGCGTCTCCGTCATGCTCGGCGCCAGCGAAACGATGCGCCTCACCGGTTGCGGCAGGCGCACGGTGCGTCCAGTTTCGTCGACGACCTCGCGAAAATTTGCATTGGGCGACGCAACTTGCGCAAACGCCGGCGTATACGATGTAGCAATCAGCGCCAGCACAAAGCCCCTAACCCACCCGAGCGAAGGGATCGCGGTGCGCTTCATGGCGCTTCGCGCCGCGTCATACCGGCTGCGCTCAGCGTGCATCAAAATTTCTGTCAACCCCGCCTCACGAAATTCTCAACGCCCCAAAAAAAAAGCCCCGCGAGACCACGGGGTCGTACGGCAGCGCTCTTTCTCGCGAAGAGCGCGTAGCCTCTGCGGCATGGGAGGGTGGCCTGGCTTACGGCTTCGCAGCCGCTTACAGTGGCGGGACCGCGGCCGATTTTCACGGCCTTCCCCGCTGCCCATGCCTGCAAATTGAAAAGCGAGTGTATGTCGAGGCGGGAAGAGTGTCAACGTTTACGCGCTTTCCGTCGCCTTTGTCGTTGTACTTACGGCCGTTCGCTCAGCGATTTTTCCAGTTAGGCTTGCGTTTTTCCGCCATGGCGCGCACACCTTCCTGCGCATCCTCGAGGCGGTACAGTTCATTGAGGAAAATGTTCATGGAATGTTTCAAGCCATCTTTCAGCGACATGCCCATGCCCCCAAGAATCGCCCGCTTGGCCATGGTCAGCACCGGGCCGGAGTGGCTGGTAATGCGATGGATCAAATCCGACACCGCTTGCTGCAGTTGAACTTCCGGCACCAGGCGATTCACTAAACCCAATTCCAGCGCACGCTCAGCGGTAACCGGCTCGCCGGTCAACACCAATTCAAGCGCGACTTTCGGACCAACCAGAAAAGGCAGAATCGTGGAAGCCAGCGGTGGAAACACTCCAATTGAAATTTCCGGCTGCGCAAACCGCGCTTTGGGTGTGGCAATCACAAAATCCCCGAACGCTGCCAACTCCGCGCCGCCGCCGATCGCCGGCCCGTTGACCACGCAGATTACCGGTTTCGCGGTCTCCAGCATTCCCGCGAAAGCGGCGTGAAAAGCATCCAGCATCTGAAAAACACGCTGCGATGTGTATTCTCCGACGTCGATTCCGCCACAGAAAACCCTGCATGCGGAATCCAGAACGATGAGCTTGACCTCTTCGCGGTCTCCCGCGAACGCCACGCCATCGGCAAGTTCGCGCAGCATGGCCTCGTTCAGAAGATTGTGTTCCGGCCGGTCCAGCGTAACGCGCGCGACGCTGCCTTCCACCTTGAACTTGATGTGCTTGAACTCGCCGGGCGCCCGCCGTAGGCGTTTGGTCGAATACTCCTCCGAATTAATTGCTGTGATGGGGTTGACTGGCTCGATCATGCGTGCTCCCAGAGAATCCGTTCAAATTCGGCACGTTATGCGATGAACAACTAATGCTAGCATGGCAAATAATGGATTCAGAGGATGTAAAGTGCGCGGTGCGCAAAAGGTTGGCCCCCTCCGCCCTCCGCCCGGTTTTACTGGTTTCGCGCGTTTTTTCGCCTGCGCCATGGAGCCCGAAAATAAAGCGACATTCGCTTCGGCCCTTAAGCTCGCCAAATCCAGTATTTCAGGCGACACATCCTTGAAGCCTCTCGACTCGCGTGAAGCCCGTCAGCCAAAAGTGAACTCCGATGCTGCTATCGCCGCTTGGCTCGACGGATCCTTAGATGCCTCCGGGTTCCCTCGTTCCAAGGCCTGGGAAAATGCCGAACCCATTCACTTCCGCTCCGACTGGCAGGGAAAAAACGCCGATGCGCGGCGCTCCACGGAAGTGCGCCTCTTATGGACTGCTGAGACCCTGTACCTCAAATTTGTTGCCAGCTACCGCGTCATAGCCGTGTTTGACGACGCCGAGCCCAACGGCCGTCGCGACAAGCTGTGGGACCGCGACGTCGCTGAAGTTTTTCTGCAACCGGATCCCCGCAACGTGCGCCGGTATAGCGAATTCGAGGTAAGCCCCAATGGTTTTTGGATTGATCTGGACATCAACGACGGCGCACTGGAAGACCTGAGAAGTGGGCTGAAGCGGCGTGTCTCCATCAATGAGACTGCAAAAACCTGGACAGCCGAGCTGGCTATTCCGATGAAGAGTCTCGTGCATCGTTTCGATCCACATGCTCTTTGGCGCGTCAATTTCTACCGCGTCGAAGGAGTTGCGGAGCCCCGATTCTATTCCTCATGGCAGCCCACCAATACTCCGCAACCGAATTTCCACGTCCCAGAATTATTCGGCTACCTGAAATTTGCCCCCGCAACGTCATGATGCAATTGAGACCGCCGAGTGCCCCGACATCGGTTTCGGAGGTCTAGCTGCCGTGGCAGACGGAGATTTTTCCGAGATCTTCCGTGTGATCACACCTGACATCGCACAGTCTCCACGCCTCCAACAATGTCATCCCGAACGCGCAGCGGAGGGATCCGCTTCTTCCCTCTCGACCCGCGCGAGCCTGCCGAGTAATACCTGCTGGCGTCCCGCCCGATTTTTCCCTATCCTTCCCGCGTGCACAAATCGTGTGCGGTAAATAGTTGTCGCATCCTTGAAATCCTTTTTTTCACCTTGTCTCTTTCTAGTGGTCTTTCGTATTCCGCTTTCGCCGCGCCGCCGCAAAATAATCCTGACACGGTCCCCGCAGTAACTAAAGTCGAACCGCCTGGCTGGTGGATCGGTCTCACCCCCGAACTGCTGCTGCTGCTTTCCGGCCATAATCTGCAAGCCACGGAAGTCGCATGCAATCTGCCCACGGTGCGCGTATCGCACACCCAATCGAGCGCTGCCGGTGATTATTTATTTGTGTGGATGAAGATTGGCGCGGACACCCGCTCCGGCACCGCCGTCTGCCGCATCGCTACGCCGGCGGGAAATGTTTCCTTCGAACTGCCGCTGGCTCAACGAACCTCCGCGCTCGGCAAATTTCAGGGACTTTCGCGCAGCGACGTGATCTACCTCATCATGCCGGACCGTTTCGCCAACGGAGACACCACCAACGATCATCCGCACGAGGCGCCCGGCTCGCTGGATCGTTCCCGGCCGCGCGCCTATCA
>JALYLI010000251.1 GCA_030774335.1 Acidobacteriota bacterium
TCCGCAGTGCATAAGCGCACCACATACTGGCCAATCCTTGGAGCGGGGGACGGGATTTGAATTTACCCGCCGTGGCGGGCCCGCAACCCTCTCAACTTCCACCCCTACTTCCTCGCTACACGTCCAACTTTTGGAGCGGGGGACGGGATTTGAACCCGCAACCATCACCTTGGAAGAGTGAGACTCTACCGTTGAGTTACCCCCGCCCTTACCAAACTCTTCCCGCCATCGAAGTCCTGGAGCCTGGGACCGGGATTGAACCGGTGACCTCGTCCTTACCAAGGACGCGCTCTACCAGCTGAGCTACCCAGGCCAAATCCGTGTCCCTAATTTTTTGCCGGCTTGCCGCGACTTCCAAAACGATTTCGAACTGCTGGCCATTGCACTGCAACCGCTGCTCTCCACATCCCAAATCATGGTGGACGGGGGAGGATTCGAACCTCCGTAGCCCGCAAGGAGCGGCAGATTTACAGTCTGCTGGTTTTAGCCACTCACCCACCCGTCCCGGAAAGATCGTGGCATTTCGGCGCCGGCAAAAAATCTAATCACTGCAGCCACGCGTCATGACAGACATCTTCCAGTTACTTGTTAAGCCAGGTTTGCTTCACAGAACCTGCGGAATCAATTTGAAGTAAAAACACAAATAGAGCTCGTGTCAAAAGACACCAGCCCGTTGATTTTTACTGCCAGGATTCGCTCCGCCTCATTCCCCGAAAAACCCCTGCGACTTCGTGGTGGAGCTGGCGGAGGGAATTGAACCCCCGACCCTCTGATTACAAATCAGATGCTCTACCAGCTGAGCTACGCCAGCACGCTCAAACCGAGTAAGAATAGCAGAATGCCAAGGCGGATTGCAAGCGCCGTTCCAGCACGCCGGGGGCCACCACTGTGGAAAATCCCGACGCCGATTCCCCACCGGCAACCTGTTGGCTACGCGCCTCCCACTTACTATATAACATTACAATGCACGCGATGGACGAGGCTCCGCGAAACCCTCTTGTTGCCGCAAATAAAGGCAGATTCATCACTTCGGCCAGCATTTTAGCCTTGACCGCCGTCTTACTCGCCTATTTCCTGTGGTTTCGCTCAGAAACGCCTGCGCGGAATGCCCTGCTTTCATGGATGCCCGAGGACGCACAGGCGGTACTTTTTCTCGACTTGAACGATCTCCGTCGGGCGACATTTTTTACTGACCTGCTTGCCTGGGCGCCTAAAACACAGGAAGACCCACAATATCGCCAGTTCGTGCGTGACACCGGCTTCGATTTCGAAAAAGATCTGTCCAGTGTTGCCGTCGCTTTTGGGCAGCAGGGCCAGCAGCAAACTTTTTTTGCCGTGGCCGAGGGCCGCTTCGATGAAAAAAAAATGAGGGCGTATGCCGCAAAAAGCGGCGAGCTGAAAAACTCCGGTGGCCCGGAAATTTTTTCAATTCCAACTGCGGAGAATACCCCACGCCTCTTTTTTACATTTCTGCATAGGAGTCGCGTCGCGGTATCCAACCGGAATGACTTCGTGCCTTTGTTGCAGAGCGCGCACGGCTCGAAAAGCCCCGGGAACACCGAGTGGCAAGCAAGATTCGAGCGGGTGGCTGGATCTCCCATTTTCAGCGTTATCCGCGGCCAGGCTCTGAAAGAATATCTGGATACGCCCGCAACCTCGCAGGATTTCGCGCGTCGCGCCACCGGCCTTTCCTCTCCGCAACTTTCCTCATTGCTGGCCCAATTGCAATGGCTGACCCTGGCTGGAAAGCCAGAAAACGATACGTTCCGCGTAGTCGCCGATGGTGAAAGCCTGGAAGACAACCATGCCCGCCAACTCGCGGATTTGTTGAACGGCACCGTCCTCCTTGCTCGCGCCGGCCTGAGCACCGCCAGAACTCAGCAGCAGATTGGCGCTCCCGCTCGTCAGTCTTATCTGGCTCTGCTCAAGACCTTCGAAGTCTCTCGCATCGATCGCGGCGAAACAAAATCCGTCCGCCTCATGTTCGACGTTACGCCCAGCCTGCTGAAATCCGCGCAAAGTCCCGCTTCAGCATCCCCACGCCAAAGCAAGTAAACGTGGACGTACAGTGCCTGGGCAGGAGCCGTGTTTCTGTACTTCAGTACAGTTATGGTTACCGTATCTTTTTAGTATAATGACCTGATGACTAGGGCGATCCGATGCGGGCTCTGCGCGTCTGGTGGCGCTTCCCCGGGACGGAAGCTGGCTCTTCCAGAACGATCCATTGTTATCAGTTACTTCCAGACTCTTAACGCTCCCTTTTCTCTACCACTCCTTTGTTTTCAACACTGTATGAACTCTTGGCCCTTTTTTCGCGCTCTTTGGGCACCTTCATCTCACGTGTATTCATAGATTTGTGGACTCTTGAGCCAAAAAGGTGGGGGGTATTCAAGAGCGATTTCGTAACCCATTGCTCGCTGACACTCAGAGTTCTAACGGTTTCAATGGAACAGTCTGGGAGGCCACCAGCAACTGCCCCACAAACGCAAAGCCCGTCGGGCGCCGGCTCAACGCTTCTTCCGCGGACAAGCGCACCAGATCAAGGTTGTTGTTTTCCTGCGACACGTGAGCCAGCACCAAATACCGCGCGCGCCCGTCGAAGCCTTCGGGATCGCAAAGATATTCGCTCACCGCGTGATTGGAAAGATGTCCAGTGCGGCTCAGGACTCGTTGCTTCACCACCCACGGGTACGGGCCGACTTTCAACATGTCGAGATCGTGGTTAGATTCGAGTAGCAGGCAGTCAGCATCGCGCAAATGCACTTTGACCAGTTCCGGCATGTAGCCCAGGTCGGTAACCAGCGCCATCTTGGCGCCCTGGCAGCGGAACGTGAAACCTATGGGATCAACAGCATCATGCGGAATGGCGAAAGCGTGCACTTCAATGTCGCCAACCATAAATCGCTGGCCGGCATGAATGGTTTCAATGCCGGCGATGCGCTTGCCAAAAGTTTCCGGCAAGCAGCGGCGCAGCGAATCCAGAGTCGGCTCGGTAACGTACAGCGGAGCCTTCCACAAGGCCAGCATCTGCGGCAAACCGTTGCAATGGTCAGCGTGTTCGTGAGTGATAAGGATGCCGTCGAGATGGTCGACGATCATTTCGATGGCGGCCAATCGCGCCAGCGTTTCGCGCTTGCCCAATCCCGCATCAATGAGGAGTCGGGTGCTCTCCGTCTCGAGTAACGTGAGGTTTCCCGAGCTGCCAGAAGCCAGAATGGATACACGTAAGCCGATTGAATCGTCTCCACATCCACAGCGAAACAAGAGCGAAAGCGGAATTTCGAGAATAATGGCAGAGAGTAAAGAGCGCGTCAACGATTTATGCGCATTGCGGAACGGAAATTTTCAAAAGTTGAGGAATAGTGCGCCACCAAGCGATCCAAGCAGCCTAGCAATTGAGACGCGCGCGGTCGAGCGCGAAACCGTTGAGATTGCCGAGCACCGTGACGGCAATGTCTTCCACGCGAAAATATTGCCGCGCCAGGGTCTGCAGTTGTTCGCGCGTCACTGCTTCGATGGACGTCAGAATTTCGTCCAGGGAATAAAAGCGGCGGAAATACAATTCTTGGCGGGCCAGATTCGACATGCGCGCACTGGTGGACTCGAGCGACAGCATCAACGAGCCCTTCAAATGATTTTTGGAGCGCGCCAGCTCTTCTTCGGTGACCACGGATTTTTTCAGGTCGCGGAATTCGCTGACGATCAGGTCGAGCACCTGACCAACCGTTTCTTTTGCGGAACCCGCGTATACGGTAAGCATTCCGGCATCCGAGTACGGCGTAATTTCACTGAATACCGCGTATGCGAGCCCACGCTTTTCGCGAATGTTCTGAAACAATCGCGAGGACATGCCACCGCCGAGCAAATTGTTCAGAACAGCGATTCCGAAGCGGTCTTCATGTCCCAGTGGAACAGAAGGCACGCCGACGCAAAGATGCATTTGCTCAAGGTCGCGCTTCTTTTCGACGTGAATAGGCGCCCCAGTACGCGGCGCAATATGTGCGGGCTGCTCGCCACTGGGCTTCAAATGCCCGAATTCTCTCCCGACGAGGTCCAGCACTTGCTCGTGTGTAACATTACCGGCTGCGGTTACAACCAAATGATCCGGAGCAAACCACGATGCGAAACGAGTTTTTAGGATATCGCGATTGAAATTGTTCACCGTCTCAGGAGTACCGAGGATCGGCCGGCCCAGCGCATGCTCCGGCCAGAATCCCCGAGTGAAAATTTCGTGCAACAGGTATTCGGGATTATCCAGGTCCATCTTGATTTCTTCCAGGATGACCTGCTGCTCTTTTTTCAGATCCTCGGAATCAAAATTGGGGCGCAGAATAAGGTCGGCGATAACATCAAACGCGATGGGCAGGTGCTCGTCCAAAATCTTGGCATTGAAGCAGATTTGTTCCTTGGAAGTAAACGCGTCGAGCATGCCGCCAACGGAATCCATTTCCCGGGCGATGGCTTCCGCGGAGCGCCGCTCCGTACCTTTAAAAACCATGTGCTCGATAAAATGGGCCAGGCCGTTTTCTTCCAACGCTTCGCGGCGGGAACCATTGCGAACCCACACCCCAATGGATACGGACCGCACATGCGGCATGGTTTCCGTGATGACCACCAGGCCGTTGGGTAAAACATGCTTGGTAATGTCGCGGACTTCCGTGGGCATGCACCGATTGTGACACAGGCACGCGAACCGTGGCGAATCAGATGGCGGTGCCGATGGGAACGGCTGTGGCTAAAGCGGCTTTTCTGCGGGGTTTAGCACGCCGTATTCGCTGGTATAAAACAGCGGCACGTCAGAATAGGTGCCGCGGTCACGCAGGTACACTTCGCAACTGTCGAAAGGCTTGGAGTACACGTGAATGCTGACGGCGCGCTGATTGAATTCCGCGGCGTTGATCACTTCGTGCACCGGCTCCATGGGATTTACATACGCGGGGTGGGCGGCATCCATTTGATAAGTATCCGTGGGAACGATTTCACACGTACCATGCGCAGCGTCGCGATGTTCGACGCGATAATTTTGTACTCGCAAGCGCCCGATGGGCACGGACATCCAGCAATTCTGGTCGCGGTGATTATGTACCCGGCTATGCTGGCCAATTTCCCAACACACCGTCATGCATTCAAACACTTCGTTTTTGAAAATAAGATTGCGGGTATAGCTGCCTTTGGAAAAATAACAATAGTTGTCGAGGGTTTCGGGACGTACGGCGTGCTGTAGAACGTAATTCTGTACGGTTTCAAGAGTAAAATCGCGAGCTGGGACAGCCGCCAGCCCCTTGACCCAATCCTGGATGGTGAACTGCTCAGTCGCCACATTCCCGGCTTTCTGTCCCGGCATAGAGCCTCCCGCTGCAGGCCGAAACCAACCGGCCAAAGTGAATTATAACGCCGTTTGTGGCCCGCGGGATATCGCCGGAAATGCAGGGAGCAGGCCGAACAGAGTATCCTTGCCATTGGCAACATCGGTAAATTCGGAGCCATTGCGCGTGGGCATTGAGCAAAACACGGAATTACTGGGCAAGAACAGGGAAGAGTTGCGCGAGCTCTGTGCGGCACTCGGTGAACCGGCGTATCGCGGTGATCAGGTTTATGGCGCCTTGTATGCGCAGCGGAAATTTAACCTGGCGGAGGCCACCGATCTGCCAGCCGCGCTGCGGGAACAACTGACTGCAGCGGTAGGCACATCATTAGCGCGTGTGAAAAAGAGGTTTTGGTCCGCGGACGGATCAATCCGCTACCTCTTTGAGCTGGGTCAAGGCGGCGAGGCAAAGGGCGCGAGGCGTCCAGCCTCCGTCGAAGCAGTGTTTATGCCCAGTGAAGAGCGCCAGACCATCTGTGTTTCTACCCAAGCGGGCTGCGCGGTGAACTGCCAATTCTGCCTGACGGCGAAGCTCGGGCTGATTCGCAACCTCACGCCCGGTGAAATTCTGGCGCAAATACTCGTCGCGCTCGAAGAAAACAAGAAGGTACTTACGCCACACACCAACATCGTGTTCATGGGACAAGGCGAGCCGCTGCTGAATTATGACGCGGTGCTGGCGGCATGCAGGATTCTGCAGGATCCGGCGGGCGTGGGAATACCACCAAAACGCGTGACCATTTCCACGAGCGGAATTGTTCCTGGAATCGAACGGTTGGCAACGGAGAGCGAGCGGCCCAAGCTGGCCATCTCGCTGAATGCTTCCAACAACGAGCAGCGCGATGCGTTAATGCCTATAAACCGAAAATATCCGCTGGAGGTTCTGCTCGGCGCGTGCCGAAGATATCCGCTGCGCAACTGGGAATACCTGATGTTCGAGTATGTGATGCTGGGAGAAGTCAACGACACAATAGAAGACGCGAAGCGCGTGGCCAAACTGGTGGGACCTCTGAAAGCCAAAGTAAACCTGATTCCGTGGAATCCTGGCGATTTGCCTTACCGCGAATCCACGGAAGAAGCCATCGCTGCTTTTCAAAAATTATTGGTCGATCGCGGAATCGCAACGTTCGTGCGCCGCTCCCGCGGGCGTGACGTGATGGCGGCGTGCGGACAATTGGCGCTGCTGGACAGCAATGCTTCCGGAACAACGAATTCGCAATTGGTATCATTGTAAATTTTTTCCAACTGGAAGCTGCGCGCGGATTCCGATGGCCGCCATCATGCGCCCGCTTTCACTGCCTTGTTTGCGATAGCTGAAGAGAAGATCAGGGCGGCAAGCGGTGCAGAGTTCGCTAACGAAAATATTTTTCTCACTTGCGCCTGCGCCCATTAATTGGGCGCGGTTGGCTTTGCGAAGGTCGAGACGCACGTTTTTTTGCGGCGGCTGGTGACCGGGCGGGAACTGATTGAGCCATTGCAAAGGATTCGGTTCATCGCCGGTACGCAATTCGTCGAACCATTCGGGCGCCTGCGCGAATTGAGATTGAAACGCCGCGGCAACTTCGGTTCCCACTTCGTAGCAACATCCGCCAATTGCAGGGCCGATGGCTGCCAGTAGATCATCCGCTCGCGTTCCATATTGCATGGTCATACGACCAATGGTTTTCTCCACAATGCGGTGCAGCGTGCCACGCCATCCGGCATGTACAGCGGCCACGGCGCGATTTTTCGGATCCGCCAGAAGAATCGGAACGCAATCAGCCGTCTGGACGCCTAGAAGCAGATTGGGAACGTTGGTGATGGATGCGTCGCCGCCGCAAGCTTCGCCGGGCGCGACGTTGAAATCGCAAACAACGTCGGAATGAAATTGTTTCAGGGTGAGCAGGGTAAATGCATCGGCAGCCATCGCAGACTGGAAGAGGCGGCGATTTTTCTGCACATTGGTGCGTTCGTCCCATTCCGTAAATGCAAGGTTGAGAATTTTTTCACCGTGCAGCGGGCTGAACCCTCCTTGGGAGGTGCTGAAGCCGTGAACCAGCCAAGGGATATCGCTGAAGTACGAAACCTGAAGTACGCCGAGACCGTCATGTGATTTGCGAATTGACCACGGAGCGCCCGGGCGTGACGGTGATGTAGACGTGGGCTTTCGGGGCCATGTTTTTGTGCGGCTCACGGTAGTCCCAGTATAATCGCGACAGGATTAGAAGGGGACGCGGAGGAGTTTTGATCGTTGGCATGGGTGTGGACATCGCTGAGGTAGCGCGAATACAGGCCGCGATTGAAAAACGTGGCGCGGCGTTTCTGAAAAGGATTTATACCGAGAAAGAAATTGCGTACTGTGAGCGCTTCAAAAATAAGTTTGAGCGTTATGCCGGGCGGTTTGCAGTGAAAGAAGCGGCCATGAAGGCGCTGGGCACGGGTTGGCAGCACGGAGTGCGCTGGGTAGACCTGGAAGTTGTGCGCGAAAAAAGCGGACGGCCAACACTGGCCATTACAGGCGAAGCCGGCAAGATTGCTATGCGCCTGGGCGTAAAAAATATTGCGGTGAGTATTACCCACACCGCGGAGCAGGCCCTTGCTCAGGTGATTTTCGAGTCCTGAGCAAACCGCAACAGCTAATTGAAACAAACGTTGATGCCTAATCGTTGACCAAAATCGCCACGTGTAAAACCGGCACGTAGGGCAGCTGAAATCAAGAGACGGCAGATTCGAGATACGCTTGTGTTGGTTCGACCAGTACGCTGGCGTCTTCGGTGCCGAGCGCGCGAACCTTTAACCACTGGTTGGGGGGCCACGCGCCCCGCACCTTCACACGCAAATAGTTGCTTGAGAGTCCCGGAGTGTAGTCAAGCGCCGGCTTCTGCCGCGTGCAAGCATCAACATCGTGTCCATGCGTTATCTGTGGACCCTTCTCCTGCGCGGTCTCGTCGTTTCCGGACCGCAGTGTCAGGATGCGCAATTCCCTTCCAATGTGCTGGCGGCGAAACGCCGAAGTTTTTTTCTCACCGAGGGCGCGCAACTTGCGAGCGCGATCTTTAATAACTGCCGGGGGCAGGTGACCAGTGAGTTTAGCGGCCGCAGTACCTGGGCGGCTCGAATACGAAAAAACGTGCAGATAAGTAAAGGGAAGACTTTCGATGAACGCGAGAGTGGAGGCGTGTTCTTCTTCGGTTTCGCCCGGGAATCCGGCGATGACGTCGGCGCCGATGGCCGCGTGCGGCAAGAGCTCGCGAATCAAATGCACGCGCCGCTCATAGTGCTCGGCGCGATACCAGCGATGCATGGCGGCGAGGATGCGATCAGAGCCGGACTGCAGAGGCATATGAAAGTGTTGCGCCATCCGATCATTTGTGGCGAAAAAGTCGATGAGGTCGTGAGTAACATCCATGGGCTCGATAGAGCTGATGCGCAGCCGCTGAACCGAGGTTTGGTGCAAAATGCAGCGTAACAAATCCCCAAAGCTGGTGCGCGGACCGAGATCTTTGCCGTAGGTTCCGAGATTTATCCCGCTCAGAACAATTTCCTGAATGCCCGAGGCCGTGAGTTGATTGATCTGCTGCACCACTGCGGTGAGTGGCAAGCTACGGCTCTTTCCGCGGACAAATGGGATTACACAATAGGAGCAGCGGGAATTGCAGCCATCCTGGATTTTGAGCGTCGGCCGGGTGTGATTCCCTTCTCCGCCAAATAAGGGCGCGCTTAGTAGCGGCTTTAGCTCAAAAGCGCCGGTGAGAATTTTTGCAGGGTATTCGGATAGCGAGGTCGAAGATGCCCGTAAAGCTTCCGCCGGAATAAAGTTTTTCGCAGACGTGAGAACGGAAAGATTTTCGATGATGGCCGGGAGCTCGGGCTTGTGGGAATTTCCCACCACCCAGGCTACGCCGGGAAGTGTGGCTAGTTCTTCGGGAGCGCGTTGCGCATAGCAGCCGGTTACAACCAACTTAGCTGAATTATTATGTGCACTGATTCTTCGGATAGCATCGCGCGCCTGAGCGTCGGCGGCAGCGGTTACGGTGCAAGTGTTGATCACCACTATGTCCGCTTCCTGCCGGGAAGCCGGCGAATAGCCGCGCTGCAACAATTGGCGCTCGAGGGCGGCTCCGTCTGCCTGGGTAGCGCGACAACCGAATTGCTCAATAAAAAATGTTGGCATGTTCTAAGGTTCGACCCAGGCAGCAGGCGCCACCAAGGCGCGGACTATGCTGCGTGCAGAAATCATACTGCGAAATTACTCTTTTGTTGGGGATGTCGCTGCGGCGCCGGAAGTGGCGTCAGCGTAACCATGCGGATGTTTCTGCTTCCATTGCCACGCGGAAGAGATCACTTCTTCCAGCGAGGAATGTTTCGCCTCCCAGCCAAGGGCGGCTTTCAATTTTTCCTTACTGGCCACCAGCACCGCGGGATCGCCGGGCCGGCGCGGGGAAAGCTTACGGGGAATTTCGCGACCGGAAACGCGCGCGGCGGCCGCAATCACTTCCAAAATAGAATAGCCGCGGCTCGTTCCGACATTGAAGGCCTCGCCTCCGACGCGATCAATTTCCTCCAGGGCGCGGAGATGCGAGTCGGCAATGTCCAGGACGTGAACATAGTCTCGCACACAAGTTCCGTCGGGCGTGGGGTAATCGGTACCAAGCACTTCGACATGGGGAATCGCGCCACTGGCGGCGTCCAGCACTCGCGGGATGAGATGCGTTTCCACGCGATGAGCTTCGCCGCGTTCGGGTGAAGCGCCAGCGGCGTTGAAATAGCGCAACGTGACGTAGTTGAGACCGGTGTAGGCGCGGTAGTCGGCCAGAATCTGCTCAAAGACAAGTTTGGATTTCCCATAAGGATTGATAGGGACCTTGCGATGATCTTCCGGAATGGGCACAACTTCCGGTTCGCCATAGGTGGCCGCCGTGGATGAGAAGATGAATTTTTTGACTCCGTGGCGAGTCATGGCGTCGAGAAGATTCACGCTGGCGGCGACGTTGGCAGCGTAAAAAGTGCTGGGCTCGCGAACGGATTTGGCCACCAGGGCTTCACCGGCAAAATGCATCACTGCGTCAATTTTGTGTTGCGAGAAAACATCCTCAATCTGCGAGCGGATGCCGAGGTCAGCCTGGCAGAACGTTGCGTTAACAGATACTGCGGCGCGATGCCCTTCCTGTAAATTATCCAGAACCACTACGTCGAAGCCGCGCGACAGCAATACCTCCGTGCAGACACTGCCGATATAGCCCGCGCCCCCAGTGACCAGAATGCCCAATAACGTTCTCCCTGAAACTTCTGAGGAACGGCGGAAAAAATACGCCGCAGATGAAACGCTAACAGAACGGCCAGATGCTGTCAGCAGCGTGGAGACGAAAGTGGGGGACTAATCCTTCGAGGTGACCCGCCAGTTAAGCTTCCAATTGGTGCCATAGTTCCAGATGGTCACGATGGCGATGGCTATCAAGTTCGCAGCGTAACGATTCATATGGAGCTTGTTAAATTCAAAGTTGAGGATGAGCACGTTAAGCAGCAAACCCAACGCGCAAATGGCATTGAACTTCAGAAAACGCTTCACGCGCTGCCCGAATTGGCTCTGATGCCGGGAAATTTCTGCGAAGGTCCACAAATCGTTCCACATGAAGTTGTTGATGAGCGCGGCTTCGGAGGCCAGGACTTTGCTTCTAGTCAGGCCCCAGTGCAGCGTGGATGGATCGCTCAAAAGATAGAGGAGCGCCATATCAATGGCCACGCCGCTGAGGCCGACAAGGCAGAAACGGAAAAACGAAGACGACTTTAGCAGGTGGAAGCGAATGCGCAGCAGGTGTTGAAAGTATTCCAGGTAAATGCGATTGGTGACTTTGCTGGAGCCTTCCGCGCGCTCGCGAAATACGTACGGCACTTCGGAGATCCAGCGGACTTTTCCTCGTCCCAGGACCTCGATAAGAATTTTGTAGCCCAACGGGTTTAATTGCCGCCCGGCGATCGCCTCGCGCGAAATCATGAAATATCCGCTCATGGGATCGCTGACACGCGCGGTGACTTCGGGCAGGATGGCTAACCCGATCAGTTGCGCGCACCTGGAAATAATTCGACGCGCGAGACTCCAGTCGCTGACGCCGCCGCCTTCCACATGCCTGCTGGCGATAGCCAGATCGGCGCCGCGCGCTATTTCCGCCCAGAGTTTCTCGGTGACTTCGGGAGGATGCTGGAGGTCCGCGTCCATCACGCCGAGCACGCGGCCACTGGCAACTTGCCAACCGCGAATCACCGCGGTGGATAAACCGCGTTCGGTCTGCCGGCGCACTACGAGCACCCTCGGAAAGATTTCCGCTACTTGCTCGGCTTTCTCCCAGGTGCGGTCCGGACTGTCGTCATCGACAACGATAATTTCGTAAATCAGGCCAGGGATGGAATCGAGGCGCGCCATCAGTTGTTCCAGCACGGCCACGATATTGGCGGCTTCGTTGTAAGTGGGCAGCACGATGGACAGATCGGTGCGCGCGTTTGCGTCGAGCGGAGCGACGAGCAGAGAGCGGTGGATTCCCATTGGTACGGAGGCTATTTCCGGCATATTTAAGCGCTGGACCATCGAACGCCTGAAGGCGCGTCCTGTCCACGTTTGGTATAGCTGCTACGCATAGAAAGTTTATTTGGATTGGGCATTGAAGTCGAACAATCGCTGCCACATTTTCTCAAACTACTATTGACTGGTGCGCGCGCCAAATCGGCGCCAGACAAAAAAGACTCATGGCGCGGCGAATTTGCCTTTATTCTCATTGTGGTGAAGACGTAGCCTTGCAGAAATATCTCGTTCGATCCTGATTCTGTTCATACCACCGATGATTATTTTGCCTCCGTTGGCTCTGGTGTTGTTCTTTCTAATCCTGAGGAGAAAAGGGACAGGCGCGCGTCGAGCATTTCTGTTGGCAGCCACTTTTTGTGGGACCAGCGTGATGCTTATCACTGAAATGCTGAGCGTTCCGCGACTGGTGACGCGCGGCGGCGTGGCTGCTTGCTGGGCAGCGGTGTGCGTGATTTGCGCGATTGTTTATTTGAAGAGCGCGTCAACCACGGACTTATCGAGAAATTCGCATGAAGGACTGGAGCCTGACGACGAACAGCTGGATATGACGACGAGACTGCTGCTCGGCGCGGCCGGAATCATCATCGCCATGGTTGGCATTACCGCGCTGCTGGCGCCGCCAAGTGGAATCGACGGCATGACCTATCACCTGCCGAGAGTGGCCATGTGGATCCAGAATCACAACGTACGATTCTTTCCCACGCGTAATTACACGCAATTGATTTACGGGGCTTTCGCGGAGTATTCGATGATGCACACGAACCTGCTGTGGGGCAGCGATCGCTTCGTGAACCTGGTGCAGTTTTTTTCTTTCGTGGGTTGCGGGATTGCCGTTTCCTACATCGTGAAAATACTAGGCGGAGGCAGGCGCGCGCAGGCGCTGGCATTTCTGGTGTCCATTACCATTCCGGAAGGGATTTTAGAGGCTTCCGGGCCGATGAATACGTATGTAACTTCGTTCTGGATCGCCACGACCACGGCGTTTCTGTTGGCGCTGAACGAAGACGGGAGTTGGTTGAACACCATTGGCGTCGGACTGGCCGCGGGCCTGGCAATATTCACGAAAGGCACGACGTACATTGTGCTGCCGTTCTTTGTGGTGATTTGCTGGTGGATCGGTACGCGAGCTTCGCGGATCTTATTTCTTAAACGATGCGCGGCGATGGTGGCGCTGATCCTGGCGATCAACGGGCCGCAGTACCTGCGAAATTATGAGTTTGACGGCTCGCCGCTGGGAGTTCCGCTGAATTACGGACAATTGCAGTTGACAGTGCAGGATATCGGCGTGAGAAGCACGCTGGCGAATATTCTTCGCAATATTTCTTTTCACACCACGACTCCGGTGGAATCCGTGAATTTGAAAATCGAGCGTGGCTATCGCGCCTCAATGCGGGGCATGGGCGTTGATCCCGACGACCCGCGGCAGGTCATCTGGGAAAAACCGTTTGTAGTGAACCACCTGTCGTTCCAGGAGTTGCTGGCGGGAAATCCATTCCATTTCATTTTGCTGCTTGTCGCTCTGGGAATTGTTTTTGTGAAATTCAGGAGTGCCGCAAACGGGCCGGTGTTTTGGTACGCAACGGGGATGACCGCTGCATTTGTGGCCTTCTGCGCAATTCTGAAATGGCAGAGATGGTCCAGCAGGTTTCACCTGCCTTTTTTCGTGATGGGCGCGGTGATTGTCGCGCTGGCTTTCACACGGTACGTTCCGCGAAAGGTGATTACGGCGGCCGGAATATTGCTGGTGTCCTGGGGCTTGATTAATGGAGCGATGAATCGTTACCGATCGTTGCTTCCCATGGGGCGTTGGGAGAGCGCTTACCTCCCTCGAAAACAGATGTATTTTGCATACGAGCTGGACTATCTCGCGGCTTCCTACATCGCTGCGGCCGAGACCGTAAATAAAACAAATTGCACCAGCGTGGGGATCGACTCGTACACGGAGTTGAGCGATCCAGAAATTAAAGACGGGCCGGATTCGTTCATTACTTATCCGTTGTTTGCGATGATCCATGCCGACGGTCAAAAGCGGCAGGCGTGGTTTTCCGGGGTACAAAATCTGACGGCGCGTTTTGCCGAGCAGCAGCCGCATGCGCCGGCTTGCGCAATCATTTGCCTGGATTGCGCGAAAGTTCCGGCCAAATTTGAGGAGTACAGTGCGCTGCCGAATCGCGCGATGTTTGACGGGATAGTGGTATTCACCGAGGCACGCCGAGGTAGCGCGCCGAAGTGAGAATAGATGTTTTTGAATGGTGAGTTGCTGGCCAGGCGGTGCTGCAAGGCGAGCAGGATGAGGACGGATCGACGGCGCAACAGTAGCAACTCGGTGTAAACACCGCCGATATACCCCACCTTCGGCGGCAAGAATGCTCAATGAAGGCTTTCGCGGATTATGTGGAAATTTTAATACTTAGGTGAGTAATGAAACTACAGTCTAACCAATCTACCGTGTTACCGTAACTGTTTGTGGCCATAACCGCCTCCCGGTGGCGATCGATTGACAGCTTTCCTCGAACCTTCCCAAAAAACTACTCGCCGTCTCGTGATTATTTTCTGCATTTTGGCCATATGCCTGCGTCTTGCCGTGATAATTCACTCTCCGAGCGTTTACCACCCTGACGAGGTTTTCCAAAATACGGAACCCGCACACCGACTGGCGTTTGGACCAATGGTGGTTAGCTGGGAATGGCGGGTAGGCATCCGTTCCTGGGTCTTGCCGTTCTTTTTGGCGGGAGTAATGCGCGCGACTTCCTGGATGGGCCTTGGCTCTTCGGGCTATCTGTTCGGAATTGCGGCAGTGATGACACTGATTTCGCTGACCACGGTGTGGTTTGGCTTCGCGTGGAGTGAAAGAGCGAGCGGGCAGGCCGCAGCGATCATGGCGGCGTTCGGCTGCGCCGTGTGGTGGGAGTTGGTAAATATGGGGCCGAGAACTTTATCGGAGGTTCTCGCCGCACATTTGTTTCTGCCGGGTGTGTACCTGGGGGCGTGGACGGGAACCGAGGCAAAAGATTGGAAACGCCGATTGTTTCTGGCCGGGGTTTTTTGTGGCTTCGCGGTTTCCTGGCGCATTCAGTTTGCACCGGCAATTGGAATTGCGGCGATTTATTTCTGCCGGCTAGATTGGCGGAAAAGAATTCCCATCGTTGCTGCCGGAGTACTGCTGCCAATACTAATTTTTGGACTCGTGGACGCCATCACGTGGTCTCACCCGTTTCAGTCGTTTTATCTGTATTTCTACGTGAATCTGATCCAGGGACGCAGCACTTCGTTCGGCACGGAGCCATGGTATTGGTACACCGTTAGACTTGCAAGGCACCTTGGACCCGTACTTCTCTTTGCGTGCATCGGCGTCAGGCGCTCGCCTTTTCTAGGTTGGATCGCGTTGATCATCCTGGCATCTCACTCGGTGATTAGTCACAAAGAGATCCGGTATCTCTATCCCATGATGCCGATCCTGATTACGCTCGCGGCAATGGGGGTGGTCGAGTGCGGAGATTTATTAACAGCGATCTGGAAAACTCCCGTTTCAAACGGGCTGGTTACGGGGCTGGGCATGGCGATGTTCTTAGGCACATCCGTCTTCCTGGCCGCAAAATTTCCGGATTGGTCTCGTTCCGCCGGACCCCTAAGCGCGTTTAAGAACTTGAGCAACGATCCGACGCTCTGCGGTGTGGGGGTTAACGACGCTTTCCAGTGGGAATCCGGCGGCTATACTTATCTGCACCGAAACGTTCCAATTTTGCTGCTGCCTGCTGACGAAAGCGCGCGTGAAGTCGCGGACTCCGTGAATGCGGTGGTTACCACCGGGCCTTTGGAAGGTATTCCCAAGGGTTTCAAGTTACAGGGGTGCTGGAAGGGCGCCTGTACTTACAAGCGCCCAGGATCGTGCACGGCACCTGGAGAATTTGAGATCAATCAAACTCTGGCGAGGAGAAATCAGTAACGCGGAATCGGCCGCGCAAGGCAAACGGATCGCTCAAGTTACTCTTGCCCGCTAACCGTCCAATTAAGCAGCCAGTTGGTTTGGTAGTTCCACACCGTCACAATCATCATGGCCGCCAGATTCGTTATGTAGAGGTACATGTGCAACCCGTTGAACTCCACGTTCGAGATGAGCGCATTGAGAAACACACCCAAGACGCACATGGCATTTCATTTCAAGAATCTTTATCCATCGCTGCCTAAAACCGGTTTGATGCCGGGAGATTTCAGTAAACGTCCGGGCTAGTTCTGGGCCAAGCGGCGCTGGAAGGTGAGCAGGATGAGGTCGGCGCGACGGCGCACGCCGAATTTATTGAGCAAGTTCGAAACGTGAAACTTTACGGTGCGCTCCGCAATGTTCAACCGGCTGCCAATCTCTTTATTGGAAAGATTTTCGAGCAGCGAATCGAGAACTTCCTGTTCGCGACGGCTTAGATTGGTTACGGTGTCGGACTTGAGGCGACGCCCTTGACCGGTGAGGATGGAATCCACGAAACCGGAGAGCAGTTGGCGGGGCACCCAAAAGCCGCCGCTGGCCACCAGGGGCAAAGCGCGAATGAGCTGGTCACGAGCCTCGACATAGGTCAGCAGGCCCTTAACTCCCAGGCGAAGAAGCGAGTAACTGTTCGTCTCATTGTGTTGTTCGCCGACGACGATCAAGCGCGCTTCGGGGGCGCGTTCCATTAAATTAGCGAGGAGCGCCCCGGTGGCCGGCTTGGAAGCATGCGCATCGATGACATAGACCTGCGCGGGAGGCGGTTCAAAACTGCGCAGATCGGGAGCGAGCATGGATTCCAGTTGCGTGGAGATGACCTTAAAATCGGCTTTAGCGAGGATGCGTTCAAACTCGCCGAGAACCAGCGGATGGGGCGAGAGAATACATACACTTAGTTTGGGACTTGCTCGTTTCGTAGCCACGGTTTGCCTGTTTTAGAGCGTAGTGAAAAGCTGAAGAAGGGGCAAGGCTATTGGCAACAAGTGTTCTTGAACCGTTACGTAACGCCTACGGCGCATTTCTTCTCTAACAGGCGCGCGCGAGCTTATGTAGCGGGAGCGCCGTTTAAGGGCGCAAAACAGTCGTTCGATGCGTGCTGGTTCTGAACCGCGTGGAAGCCGCGTAAAATAAAGGAAACTGGCCGGGTCCAGGAGCTTTCTGAACCGGGGCCAACAGGCTGGGAAATAGCTTTAGCGCTATGCAAGATTTCAACAAATCGGCGCAAGTTCTGCGGGAGTTGCTATCGCAGCGCATTCTGGTGCTCGATGGCGCCATGGGTACGATGCTGCAGCAGCGCGACCTGACCCCAGCGGATTTCGGCGGCGCGGCCTTGGAAGGATGCAACGAGAATCTGGTGCGGACGCGGCCGGATGTGGTTCTGGATATTCACCGCAAATATTTCGAGGCCGGCTCGGACATTGTCGAGACCAACAGCTTTGGCGGGACGCCTTTTGTGCTGGCGGAATATGGATTGGGCGATGACGCGCTGTTGTTGAACCGCCTTTCCGCGGAGCTGGCGCGGAAAGCGGCGGACGAATTCAGCAGTCCGGCGAAGCCGCGGTTTGTGGGCGGATCGATGGGGCCGACCACCAAGGCCATTACGGTAACCGGCGGAATCACCTTTGAACAATTGCAGGGGGCTTATTACACACAGGCGCGCGGACTGGTGGAAGGTGGCGTGGATCTGCTGCTGGTGGAAACCTGCCAGGACACGCGAAATATAAAAGCGGCGATTCTGGCGATTCAGCAACTTTCGAAAGAGGGCGGCGGACAGATTCCGTTCATCGTATCGGTGACGATCGAGCCGATGGGCACGATGCTGGCCGGTCAAACGGTAGAGGCTTTGTGGGCTTCCTTACGACACGCCAAACCGCTGGCCTTTGGGATGAACTGCGCTACGGGCCCCGAATTCATGACCGATCACATTCGAACGCTGAGCCAACTGACCAGCGAGTATGTTTCCTGTTATCCCAACGCGGGATTGCCGGATGAAGAAGGTAAATATCTGGAGACGCCCACGACGCTGGCAGCACAACTGGAAAAATTCGCCGATCACGGGTGGCTGAATTTTATCGGCGGCTGCTGCGGCACCACGGAAAAGCACATTCGCGCCATCGCACAGATGGTGGAAGGCAAGAAGCCGCGACAGCGGCCGGCGGAATCACACCGGGCAATTTATTCCGGGATTGAAACCATCGAAGCGGATGAGCAGACGCGGCCGCTGCTGGTCGGGGAGCGCACCAACGTGATCGGTTCGCGCTTGTTCAAGAATCTGGTGGCGGAAGAAAAATGGGAAGAGGCCAGCGAAGTGGCGCGGCGGCAGGTTCGCGGTGGGGCCCACATTGTGGATGTGTGTCTGCAAAGCACGGAGCGCGAAGAGAAGAAAGATATCGAGCCGTTCTACGAAAAGCTGATCCGCAAAGTGAAAACGCCGGTGATGATCGATACCACTGATCCATCCGCCATCGAGCTGGCGCTTACGTACTGCCAGGGGAAATCCATCATTAATTCCATCAACCTGGAAGATGGGGAGGAGAAATTCGAGCGGGTGGTGCCGCTGGCACATGACTTTGGCGCAGCGGTGGTGGTGGGCTGCATAGATGAAGACAAACAACAAGCGCAGGCGTTCACGCGCGAACGCAAGGTGGCGATAGCACAGCGCAGCTACGAGCTATTGACCGGCAAATACGGATTGGGGCCGGAAGATATTATTTTCGATCCGCTGGTGTTTCCATGCGCTACCGGCGATGAAAACTACATCGGCGGAGCGGTGGAAACCGTCGAAGGGATACGGCTGATCAAGCAGGCGTTGCCGGATACCCGTACGATCCTGGGTATTTCAAACGTTTCCTTTGGGCTGCCACCCGGGGCGCGCGAGGTGGTTAACTCTGTTTTTCTTTATTACTGCACGAAAGCCGGTTTGGACCTGGCCATTGTGAATACTGAAAAGCTGGAGCGCTTTGCTTCCATTCCAGAGCAGGAACGGCGACTTGCGGAGAATTTATTGTTTTCGCATCCGCCGACGAATGTTCCGGTAGATCACCCGCAAGCCAAGTTGTTGACCAATGTGCCGGCGGACTGGCGCGAGCAAAGCAAGGAGCAGAAGGCGGCAGTAAACCAGTATTACATTGCCGCGATTGCGGAACATTTCCGCACGGCGACGAAAAAACAAAAGGTGAGCGCGGCGGATTTGCCGCTGGATGAGCGGCTGGCGAACTACATCATCGAGGGAACGCGCGACGGGCTGATCGCGGACCTGGAACGCAAGCGAGCCGAAGGCACCGCGCCGCTAGACATTGTGAATGGACCGCTGATGGCCGGCATGGCTGAGGTGGGACGGCTGTTCAATGCAAATGAGTTGATTGTCGCGGAAGTGTTGCAGTCCGCGGAAGCCATGAAAGCGGCGGTAGGGCACCTCGAGCAATTCATGGAAAAGGCGGACACCGCGAAGCGCGGCAAAGTGGTGCTGGCCACGGTGAAGGGCGACGTTCACGACATCGGAAAAAACCTGGTGGAGATCATATTCAAAAATAATGGATATGAGGTGGTGAACCTGGGCATCAAGGTGCCCCCCGAAGAATTGATCAAGGCTTACGCTCAGCACAAACCAGACGCGATCGGGTTGTCGGGGCTGCTGGTCAAAAGCGCGCAGCAAATGGTGATTACCGCGAGCGACTTGAAAGACGCGGGCATTATTGTGCCGCTGCTAGTGGGGGGCGCGGCATTGTCCGCGAAATTTACGCAAACGAAGATCGCGCCGAGTTACGGCAAAGCAGTGTTTTATGCCAAAGATGCGATGACCGGTTTGCGCTTGATGAATGAGCTGATGGACCCGGAAACGCGCGAAAACATGGAGCAAGCGCATACATTTTCTGGAAATGGCGTGAACGTTTCCACCACGGTAACGGTAACCCCCATCGTGAGGAACGCGCGCTCGGCGAAAGTGCGTACGGATTTGCCGATTCCAGATGTAGCGACGCTCGATCGAAAAGTGCGCCTGGTTCCGGATTTAAGAGAAATCTGGAGCTACATCAATCCGTTCATGTTATACGGGCGCCATCTAGGATTTCGCGGCGATTTTGTAAAGCACTTCGCCGGGCGCAATCAAAAAGCGGTGGAGCTGTACGAAAGCATGGAAGAAGTAAAAGCCGAAGCGGCTCAATTCATGAAAGTCCGCGCGGTGTGGCAATTTTTTGAAGCGGAGCCGGAAGGTAATTCCATTCGGCTGTACGCCCCGGATGCGCGCGAGCCGCTGCACACGTTTGAATTTCCGCGACAACGCGTGGGGGACCAGCTATGCCTGAGCGATTACATTTTGCCAGCGCAGAATGGGAAACGCGATCACCTGGCGATGTTCGTGGTGACGGCAGGTGAAGGTGTACGCGAGCGCTCAGAAAAATCAAAGAACGACGGATACTATTTCAAGTCTCACGGCCTGCAGGCGCTAGCGATAGAATCCGCAGAAGCGTGCGCGGAATGGCTGCACCGCAGGATACGCGAAGACTGGGGCTTTCCTGATCCGCCGGAACTGACCATGGCGGCAAGATTCACGTCCCGCTATCGCGGAAAGCGCTACAGCTTTGGTTATCCGGCGTGCCCGAATCTCGAAGACCAGGCGGGAATGTGGAAATTGTTGCGGCCGGAAGAAATTAATGTGCAGCTGACCGAAGGCTTCATGATGGATCCGGAAGCCAGCGTGAGCGCGCTGGTTTTTCAGCATCCGGATTGCACTTACTTCAGCGCGGTCGACGGGGTCCCGAGCGAGAGTTGAGGTCTCGGCGGCATTTTCTGTGGGATTTTATCTCCTCCGCCTGGGCCAAGTAGTTTCGCGCGGCCTCGTAAGAGGTCCGGTCAGGCAACTCCACCAGATCGATTTGGGATATCGAATTTCTGCTCCAAAGACAGCCGCCACACCGTCCAGTTTGCAGGCGTCGCGCACTATGGATTCGACTTCCCCCATTGCCATGTGGCGGGGGGTGTAATCCGATGGCGAATGCGTCGCACAGCACAAAAGGAAAGTCGGCAGTACTTTGCCGTTTCGTGGAAATAAAACAGTGGCGGAACCGCGAGGCCTGGCACCATTGTCGATGCAAGTTGTTTATTATGTTATATTTGTTAATCACTGATGGAGTAAGGCTAGGGCGTTCTCTGGAATACAACTTGCATCGATCTAAGAGAACCTCGGGCAGTTGTCCCGCAACAGTGCCGACGGGTAGGGGTTAGTATTAGAGGCCACCCGCGTACGCCGACAGCATCATCGTTTACAGCCCACGAAGCGGCAGATACACTGGAAGTACTGTTCCTGGGCCCGGAACGATTACTCGCGTGTTGGGAGGGTATGAAATATGAGTACCAGGATTATTGCGGGCTTGGTGATGGCTGCCTGCCTAACATCATGCGAAATCGGAGTTGCCCAGGCCCAGAACGCCGCGCCTCCCGCTCAGGAAACGACTGCCCGGACTGCGCAAGACGCCGCTCCCGCGATTGCTACAGATGCGGGATATAAAATCGGCCCCCAGGACATGTTGCGGATCGACGTGTGGAAGGAGCCGGAGATTTCAAGGCTTGTACCGGTTCGCCCTGATGGCAAAATAACGTTGCCTTTGCTAAACGATATTCAGGCGGCGGGCCTGAGTCCCGTGCAACTGGCGGCCAAGATTGCGGAGGGTTTGAAAAAATATATCACCAGCCCGCAAGTCACTGTAGGAGTGACGGAAATAAACAGCCGCCGAATCTTTGTTACGGGAGAAGTCGCACGGGCGGGAGCATTTCCGTTATTGCCAAACATGACGGTACTGCAGGCGCTCTCAAGCTCCGGGGGATTTACGCAGTTCGCAAGATTAAAAAATATATACGTATTGCGAATGGAAGACGGTAAACAGGTGAAACACCCTTTTAATTACAAAGACGCGGTATCCGGCAAGCGTCCGGAGCAGAACATCATTCTTGAGGGCGGCGACGTAATCGTAGTGCCGTAAAGGACAGAGATGAAGAGCTGGATTACATCGCTACCGAGAATTATCTCTGTGTGCGCGGGCTTGGCGCTTGGCACAGTGGGAGTCAGCCAGGTGCGCGCGCAGGACCAGGATCAGAATCCCACACAGCAGGAAGGAAATTCAAAACCGAAACCGGCGGCGCGTGCGCCGATCATCGATCCCAACGAGCCGCCTGACACTACCACAGATCCCAACGCCCTGCGGCCGGACACCAGGCCCCTTACTGGTGTGCAAACGCCGAGCTTGGGCACGCCGGAATTTCGGCACAGCTATTGGGTTCCGGGCTTCCAAGTGGCGACCACCGCGCAAAGCGGAGGCAATAACGGAAATTGGTTTGATACCACCTACCTGGCTGGAAATTTGAGCTTGTCAGAAGCGTGGGCGCATTCCCATCTGGCACTCAATTATTCCGGCGGCGGCTATTTTTCGACGGAGGGCAACCAGGGTAATGGTGCTTACCAGCAACTGGGCCTGGTGCAATCGTTCCACTGGTCACGGTGGCAACTGGACTTTTTTGATGAATTCGCTTACCTGCCGACCAGTCAATTCGGATTCGGCGGACTGTCCAATATCGGTACGCCAGGAATTGGCGGCTCACTGTCACCCGGTGCACCCGGATTAGGCGGAAACTTCGTTCCGGATCAGACAGTGCTGGCCAGCAACGGTCCGCGTTACAGCAATTCCTTCGCAACACAAGCCAACTTTTTGACGAGTCCGCGAGGGTCGATAACGTTGGTGGGCTCCTACGGGATTTTGCGATTTTCGAACGCTGGAAATATCGATAACGACGACATCGTCGGCAGCATCGGTTATAACTATGCGATTTCCCGAAAAGACACCATTGGTGTGTTGTACCGCTTCACGGGATATCATTTTTCGGGGTTGCCCCAGGCGATAGGTGATCACGTCTTTAACGCGGCTTACAGTCGAAAGGTAACCGGACGCTTGGCCATCTCCCTTTTCGGCGGACCAGAGATTACGAATTTCCGAATCCCCATCGGTACAAAGACAGATAACCTAGGCGTTTCGTTTGGAGCCAGCGCGTTATACGGCCTGCAAAGAGGCGGGGTGACGCTGTCCTACACGCACGGCACCACGGGAGGAAGCGGAGTAGTAGCGGGCGCCACCGGCGACGATTTGACCGCAAGCGCTACGCGGCAACTCACAAGGCAGTGGAACGCACGCGGAAATTTTGGATACGGGCGTACGCACGGATTCACGCGAAATACAATTTCGGCTTCGAGTTTCAATTCGTTTTATTTCGGAGCGGGACTGGACCATCCACTCGGCCGCAATGCTCTGCTTTCTTTTGGCTACACCGGCTATGTGGTGCATGAGAGCGACGTAGCATGCGGCGGCGTGTGCAGCTCAACCTTTACGCAGCACCAGATTGCCGTCGGATTTCAATGGCACAGCCGACCGTTTGTATTGCGCTAGGTTTGGAATCAGTGAGAACAGACCATGTATAAGAGCTATTTCGGCTTAAAAGAAAATCCCTTCAATGTTAATCCAGACCCGCGCTATCTGTATTTGACGAAGCAAATCGAAGAGGCGCTGACGGGCTTGATGTACGGCATTCAAACACGCAAGGGCTTCATAACCCTTACAGGTGAGGTGGGGACAGGAAAAACAACGCTGGTGAACCGTCTGCTGGATTGGCTGCGGCAGCGCCGAACGCGAACGGCTTTTCTGTTCAATTCAAGAATGAATACGAGCCACCTTTTTGACTTCATCCTGGCCGAATTCGACATCCCTTGCGAATCCCGGACGAAAAGCCAGCAACTGATGAAGCTAAACCAATGGCTGCTGGAGCGTTACCGGGCCGGGGAAACAGCCGTTCTGATCGTGGACGAGGCGCAGAATCTGACGTACCCGGTGCTGGAAGAAATCCGGCTCTTGACCAATTTAGAGACTTCGACGGAGAAGCTTTTGCAGATCGTGTTGTCGGGCCAGCCGGAACTGGAGGACAAGCTCAAGCTGCCACAATTGCGGCAACTGAAGCAACGCATTACGCTGCGCTGCAAGACAGCGCCACTGACCAAGGAACAGACCCACGCCTACATTGCCGAGAGGCTGCGGATTGCAGGGACGACCGGGGAGCAGATCTTCTCGCCAGAATCCATGGATGCAGTGCACCTGTACTCCATGGGAATCCCGCGCATTGTGAACCTGCTGTGCGAGCATTCCTTAATTAACACCTACGTGGAGCAAGAGCGCGTGGTCACTCCGAAAATCGTGGAGGACATCGCGCGGGAATTTCAATTGGACGAGATTGATCCCATTCCGCCGCCGGGTTCAGTGTCGCGCATTGACAACGACGTCTACAATTCCGAAACTTTCGTGCAAAACCTGGGCGAAGCGCTGTCACGTTTTCGCATCAGTTCCCCCACGGTAACGAGCTCTCGCGATAAAAAGTGAATCCGCCGGATGTGACTTAAAAGCTGCGCGTAAATTCGTGAGCGCAGGTGCTCGAGATGTCATGTACCGAAACGCGCAACGGCGCGCCAACTGGACCAATCCCCAGGCAGAATGTGCGAAAATATTTATTGAAACCCTAGGGCCCCGATGCTGAACAGAATCTACTACTTCCTGAAACCATTCATTCCGTGGCAGCTGAGGCTGGCGCTGCGGCGAAAGCGGGCCGCGTCTCGCCGCGAAGCCTATAGTCCCATATGGCCCATCGATCCAAGGGCTGGCGCGCAACCTCCAGGCTGGCCGGGATGGCCTGATGGAAAACAATTCGCATTTGTACTAACACATGATGTGGAAGGCGCGAAGGGACTGTCCCGCGTGGAACGCTTGATGGATCTGGAAGCGAGAAACGGTTTTCGATCTTCGTTCAATTTTGTGCCAGAGGGCGAATATGTGCTTTCCTCAGGCCTGCGCGAGAAAATGATCGCGGCAGGATTTGAGATTGGCGTACATGGGCTGGAACATGACGGAAAGTTATACGCGTCCAAGAACGAATTCGCCGATAAAGCAAGGCACATCAGGAATTATCTGCAGCGATGGGAGGCGTCGGGGTTTCGTTCCCCGCTGATGCAGCACAAATTGCCATGGATTCATCAGTTGGGCGTTGAATACGATGCATCCACGTTCGATACCGATCCATTTGAACCGGAACCCGACGCGGTGGGGACGATTTTTCCGTTCTGGGTACCCGGGGCGAACGGCAGCGGTTTTGTAGAACTGCCGTACACGCTGGCACAGGATTTCACGCTCTTTGTAGTGCTTCGCGAGCCGAACATCGATATCTGGAAAAAGAAAATCGACTGGATCGCGGAACGCGGGGGGATGGCGCTGCTAAACACGCATCCGGATTACATGTGTTTTGAAGGCAAGGGGAAGAGGGACGAATTTCCGGTGGAATTTTACGAAGAATTTTTGGGTTACGTGCGTGAGAAATATCGCGGGCAGTTTTGGTCCGCGAATGCGCGGGCGGTCTCACGTTTTTACTGCGCCAGCGTGCCGGAGGCGGCGCGCAATTCACGAAAAAAAGTTTGCATGGTGGTGCACAACACCTACGAAACGGACAACCGGGTGCGGCGCTACGCCGAGGCGCTGGCCAAGCGGGGGGATCATGTGGACGTGATTGCCCTGGCCGGCGGCAGCGTGCCGATGGGTTCGGAAGAAATCTGTGGAGTCACGGTTTTTCGGGTGCAGCATCGCGTGCGAGATGAAAAAGGAAAGTGGAGCTACGCCTCGCGGTTGCTACGATTTCTTTTCGTTTCGTCGGCCGTTCTGACCAAACGGCATCAGCGCGTCCGCTACGATGTCATCCATGTACACAACCTGCCGGATTTCCTGGTGTTCGCGGCCTGGTACCCCAAGTTGACCGGCACGCGAATCATTCTTGATATTCACGATATCGTTCCGGAATTGTTCGCGAATAAATTTGACGCCGAACCCGGCAATGCATATATCGGTCTGCTTAAATTTGTTGAAAAGGCGGCAGCGGCTTTCGCGGATTTTGTGATCGTGTCGAATGATTTGTGGTACGAAAAGCTCATTTCGCGCTCGGTGCCCAGAGAAAAGTGTTCGGTTTTTCTGAATCATGTAGATTCCGCGCTTTTCTATCGCCGTGAGCGGACGCGCACGGATGACAAGGTGGTGGTGCTATTCCCCGGCAGTTTTCAGTGGCACCAGGGACTAGATCTGGCGATCGAGGCTTTCGCGTTGGTGCAAAAGCAAGTTCCTAACGCGGAATTTCACATTTATGGGGCAGGTGATGAGAAATCCGAATTAATCGCGCTCACGAAACGGCTGGGGCTGAATGCGAGTGTAAAGTTTTGCGGAAGTGTTTCGCTAGAGTCCATCGCGGACGTCATTTCGAATGCCGACCTGGGAGTAGTGCCCAAGAGAGCGGATTCGTTTGGCAATGAAGCTTACAGCACAAAAATAATGGAATACATGTCGCAAGGTGTTCCGGTGGTGCTGTCGCGAACGAAGATCGATAACTTTTACTTCGATGACTCCGTGGTGCGTTTTTTTCCGTCTGGAGATGTAGCGGCGTTAGCGGAAGCCATGCTGGAGGTCATTAAGGACAAGGCGCTTAGAGATTCCCTAATTGAGGGTGGGTACAGATATGTAGACCTCAATAGCTGGGATCGCCGAAAAGCGGATTATCTGGAATTAGTGGATAGCCTGTCTACTGAAGTATTCCCAAATCCCGGCAGTCCAGCGGTGGAGACATTGAGGGCCGACCGGTAAAACCAGTTGTGGGGTTCCGGAGACAGGCATTCAATGAAAAGGACAAAAAGTTCTCCTGTGCGTCGCGGGGTTGTGATTCAGTCAAACCAATCTCTAGCCCGATGTTGTAAGCCTTTATCTGCCATAAACTTAACGGCTGACGTAAAGGAACTCAACTGAATTTGGGGACGAGGCCTCTGGCAGGTCGATTGCTCTATTAAAAGCTACGTATAGTTATGTTTGACGCAGGTGCAAACGAATTTGGCATGTCGAGGCGCGCAATGTCGCGTTTAACAGGCCTGCATAACGAAGAGGCCTTGGGAGGGAGTGCGCTCGTTACTGGCGGGAGATTTGGTTGAAAGGCCTGAATACGCCACGGAATTTAAACTCCATGGACAACCCTGAGCAGCACTTGAGGAACGAATCGCCAAGCGAGGTACACATATGAAAGCAGAAATCGAACACCGCGAGAAGCTGTCTTACGAAGAATTCGCCCGGGATTATTTGTACGCGAATAAGCCGGTGGTGATTACGGATGCGCTGAAAGGTTGGAAAGCGGTGGAGCGCTGGAGTCCTGAATTCTTCAAGAGGGAATTCGGCACGATGAAGTTCAGTCTGCCCGAAAAGGCGCAGGGCAAATCGGAATATAAAAGCCACGGAAAAGGCGCGAATGAAGTCGAGTACACCATGGAAAGTTTCATTGACCGGGTGCTTGGTTCCACGGAAGAAAATCCCGCGCCATATTTTCGCAACCAGATTCTGTATGACTTGTTTCCTACGCTGAAGCAGGACATCCAGCCGCTGCCGGAATATTTCGAACCCAACTGGCTGCCGGATCGCTATCTGGTGAAGTATGTCGGCGAGGTGCTGAACCGCGGCGCGGCGTTGGAGATTTATATTGGCGGGCAAGGCGGGGCTTTTCCGGTGCTGCACTATGACGGCGCGGGCGCGCATGCATTCCTGATGCAGGTTTACGGCCGGAAGAAATTTATTATTTATCCGCCCAGCCAGGAAAAATTTCTTTATCCTTCGCCGGAAAAAGAGAATTTGTCGCTTATCAATAGCGTGGACAACCCGGACCTGATGAAGTTTCCGCTTTTCGCACAGGCGGAGCCGACAGTGTTTATTTTGGAGCCCGGCGAGATGCTGTTTATTCCCAGCCATTGGTGGCACACCACGAAGATGTTGACGCCGAGCATTTCGATTTCGGCAAACGTGGTGAATCAATCGAATTGGCACGAACTGGTAACCTTCGTTTCTATGCGCCGGCGCAACCCGTTGATTTCTTTTGCGAGCCGCGTGTACCTGACTGGCGCGGGCGCGAAACGGTCGTGGCGAGATCGCCGCTGGCGAAAGCGGGTGCTGGCCTCCTGAGGCAAAAACTTTAGTACCGTGGAATCGTGGTTTCATAAGACTGGTTCGTCCCCATGGCCGACAAAGCTGAGACGCTGCTCAATTCGAAGAAAATTCGCACGCTATTGATGACGGTTACCGCCAACTTTACGGCGGAGCCTCTTGGCGACACCTTGCGATTCTGGATGGACCGGCTGGAACTGCAGCCGGCGCGGCTGGAATTTTCGGGATACAACCAGGTATTTCAGGAATTGATGGCTCCCGACAGCTTGCTGGCTTCCAGCGAGCCGGGAGTTAATTTTCTGCTGATACGCCTGGAGGACTGGGCGCGCGAGCAAAAACCAGGACAACAAGTTAACGCTATTTCGACGGCCACCCGCGAGTTCATTGAGACGCTTAAGGCCTTTGCACAACGAGCGCGGCGACCGACGGTGTTGCTGGTTTGTCCGCCGTCGCGACAGGCTTCAGAAAATTCAAAAAAGTTGAGCGCGGTGATACGGGGGCTGCACGCGGAGATAGGTTCTTCGGTGAGTTCGCTTGGTGGCGTTCACCTGATTAACGCGCAAGATGTGGCGGAGTGGTACCCCGTAGAGGTGGTGGACGACCCGGAGAACGATGGCCAGGCGCACATTCCATTTACTCCAGCTTACTGGACCGCGATCGGAACGATATTCGCGCGCAAAGCGCGAGCGCTGCTCAGCCCTCCTTACAAAGTGATCGCAGTGGATGCCGACAATACCTTGTGGGGTGGGGTCGTCGGCGAAATCGGCGCCGGACAGGTGGAGATAAGCAGCGAATACCTGGAGCTTCAACGCCTATTAAAAAAGCAGAAGAGCAGCGGAGTACTGTTGGCGCTGGCCAGCAAAAACGAAGAAGCGGATGTGGCGGAGGTTTTCCAGCGCAGCGAAATGATTTTGCGCCGCGAGGATTTCGTGGCCTGGAAAATCAACTGGGCGCCCAAATCGCAAAATATCACGGAGCTCGCAAAAGAGCTGGAGCTGGGATTGGACAGCTTCATATTTTTGGACGACAACCCGGTGGAATGCGCGGATGTGCAGGCTAACTGTCCGGCGGTCACCGCGCTGCAACTGCCCGCGGCCGGCGGCGGACGCGTTACGAGCTTCCTGCGACACAGTTGGGTGTTCGATCGCAACGGCGCGACAGCGACGGATGAAAAGCGCACTGAACTGTATCGAGAACAAGGCGAACGTAATCGCTTCAAGACAGCAGCCACCTCTTTCCGCGAATTCATTGATGGACTGAATTTGCAGGTTTCGATCGAGCCGCCGACGCCCGCGGACTACGAACGCGCCGCGCAACTGACACAGCGGACCAACCAATTCAATACCACCGGCATTCGCAGGCTTTCGAGTGAACTCGGTTCGCTGCTGGAATCAGGCGAACGTCGCATGCTGATGGTGAGCGCCCGAGACCGCTTTGGCGATTACGGGCAGGTGGGCCTCGCGGTTTTAATCGCTGATGGAAAGAAACTCGTCGTCGAAAATATTCTAATGAGCTGCCGAGTACTTGGTAAAGGCGTGGAACATCGCCTGATGGCAGGAATCGGGCGTGAAGCGGAACGCATGGGCGCCGTGACGGTGGTGGTTCCGTTCGTTCGAACGGAGCGCAATCAGCCGGCTGAGAACTTTCTGAAATCCCTGGAAATGCAACAGCTTGCTGACGGCTCATTTCAAATGGGCGCCGCACGGGCCGCCGCGGTGGAGTTCAACCCAGCCACCAAGGCACCGGAAGAAATCATCGAAGAAGGAGAGCGATCCGGGCCCCGCAAGTCATCGCAGATTAATTTTTTTGAAGTTGCGATGGAACTGAATTCCGTGGGCGCAATCTTGTCCGCAGTGGCCGGCCATTTGCGCCACGCACGGCCGGCACTTGCGAATGAAATGATTCTGCCGCGTAACGCGCCTGAAGGCCTCATTGCAAAAATCTGGGAAGAGGTGTTGCGCATCGACCACGTGGGCGTGACCGACTCCTTCCTGAGCCTAGGCGGCCAGTCACTGCAAGCGGCCAGCATCGCGTCGCGGATTGCGGGGGAGTTTGGAGTTCACATTCCGCTAAACGCTGTATTAGCGCACCCCACGATTGTGGAATTAAATGAATTGATCGGCCGGGCGACACAATCGGGCGCGCCCGTGTCACTGCCAAAAGCAAAAGTACTAACCCTGTCGGCTGCGCAACAACGCCTGTGGTTCCTGGATCAATTCATTCCCTATCGCTCGGCGTATAACATTCCGTTGGCGCGGCGGATTAACGGACCGCTCGATGTAAACGCACTCGAAAAAGCTTTGGGTGAAGTGACCGAGCGTCACGCCACGCTGCGATCTTCGTTCGGCGCACAGGATGGAGCGGCAGCGGTCCAGCAGTCAAGTGCCGCGAAGTTTTTCTTCCAACAAGTTAGCGCTTCGACGGAAGGCGAAGCACTCAAGTTGGCCGCTGAAGAAGCGGGTAAACCGTTCCATTTGTCGGACGAACCATTATTGCGCGCGCTAGCGATTTCCGTGGGTCCCGATGACCAGATTCTGGTTTTGAATGTGCACCACATCGTGTCGGACGGCTGGTCCATGGGTGTGTTGCTCAAGGATTTGGCGGAGGCCTACGCAGCCGCGAGCGCCGGACATGAGCCATCGTGGAAAGCTTTGCCTGTGTCCTACGCCGATTATGCGGAGTGGCAGCGCGGTCGATTGAGCGCGGGAGATTTCCAAAGCGACCTGGATTATTGGAAAAACGAACTGCGGGGCGCGCCAGCGCTTCTTGAAATGCCTTCCGACATGCCGCGACCATCGGTGATGACTTACGCTGGCGGCAACATTCGTAAGCGGATTTCCGCGGCCACGCGTGGAGCGCTTGAAAAATTGGCGGAGCGTGAGCATTGCACACCCTTCGCGGTGTTGCTGGCGGTGTTTCAAACGCTGCTGCACCGTTACAGCCAGCAGGAAGACATTGTTGTGGGCGTGCCAGCGGCCGGGCGGACGCACGGCTCGTTGGAAGAAATCATCGGTTGTTTCGTGAACACGCTGGCGATCCGTTCTGGTGTGGACGGCGAAGCGCCTTTCACACGGCACCTGCAAGCAACGCGCGGGAAACTTTTGGAAGCATTGGCCCATCAGGATTTGCCGTTCGATTACCTGGTGAATGAACTGGGATTGGCGCGTGATTTGAGCCACGCGCCGGTATTTCAGGCCATGCTGGTGCTGCAAAGCGACATTGACAGCGCGTTTGTTCCGAGCGGCACAACGGTGCGGTCCATTGATGTGCACAACGGTGGCGCGAAATTCGATGTGCTGCTGGAGGTAACGCCGGCGGGCGACGAATATTCGCTGATGCTGGAATTCAACAAAAGCCTTTTTGTTTCAGAAACCGCCGAACGCATGCTGGGACATTTCACGCACCTACTTGAACGGGCTTGCGCGTCACCCGAAACGTCGCTGGCGCTTTTGCCGATGATGGACGAGAAAGAGCTGCGGCATACAGTCTCGCTCACCAAGGGCAAAGAATCCGTAGAGTTCGCGACCGCCGGGTTGCTGCACAAAATTATTGAGCGGCAAGTGGCGGCGACACCAAACGCTCCAGCGCTTTCATTTGAGAATAAAACGCTGACGTACGATGAACTGAACCAGCGAGCCAACCAACTGGCGCATCACCTTATCAAGCTCGGCGTGGGCGCAAACGAATTGGTGGGAGTTTGCGCGGAACGTTCCGTCGAAATGGTCATCGCGTTGCTGGGAACCATCAAAGCCGGCGGCGCATATATGCCGCTCGATCCGGAATATCCCTCGGACCGGCTGGGGCTGATGCTGCAAGACGCCAAACCCAAGGCGGTACTCACACAAAACGCGCTCCGCAATGTTTTGCCGCAGCATGGAATTCCGACTATCAGCCTGGACACGGAATGGTCGAAGATCGCTTCAGAACCGGCGACCAATCCTGGTGTAGCGCTCAAGCCTAAGGACGCCGCTTACGTAATTTACACGTCAGGCTCCACGGGAATACCGAAGGGCGTGGTGAACGTTCACGAAGGCATCGTAAACCGGCTGCTGTGGATGCAGGACGCCTATCAACTTACGGCCGCAGATCGGGTGCTGCAGAAGACTCCGTACAGTTTCGACGTTTCGGTGTGGGAATTTTTCTGGCCGCTGATGACGGGAGCGCACCTGGTGGTAGCGCGGCCCGATGGGCACCGCGATCCCGCGTATATCGGAGAAATAATTGTGGAAGCGGGCATCACCACGTTGCATTTCGTGCCGTCCATGTTGCGCGTATTTCTGGAAGCGGTGAAGTTACCGAAGCATGCCAAGTTGCGCCAGGTGTTTGCCAGCGGCGAAGCGTTGACCGCTGATCTGCAAAGCATGTTTTTTGCAGCGTGCGACGCGGAGTTATTTAACTTGTACGGGCCCACGGAAGCGGCGGTGGACGTGACGCACTGGACTTGCCGCCGCAACGATCCGCGCAGCTTCGTTCCCATCGGATATCCAATCACGAATATTCAGATCCACATCCTGGATAAGAAATTGAAGCACGTGCCCATCGGGATTCCGGGCGAGCTGCATATTGGCGGCATTGGCTTGGCGCGTGGATATCTGAACCGGCCGGAACTGACGGCGGAACGGTTCGTTGCTGATCCGTTCAGGGATGAGGCGAACGCGCACCTGTACAAGACCGGTGACCTGGCGCGGTTCCTGACCAGCGGTGAAGTGGAATACCTCGGCCGCATAGATCACCAAGTAAAAATACGTGGCTTCCGTATCGAACTGGGCGAAATCGAATCGGCGTTGTCCGAGCATCCGGGAGTGCGCGACGTGGCGGTGGTGGCAAGCGAGGATGCGCCAGGGGCTAAGCGACTGGTCGCGTATCTGGTGGCCTCTTCGCCGGCACCGGAAATCAGCGCGTTACGCGATCGCCTGAAACACACGCTGCCTGAGTACATGGTGCCGTCAATTTTTGTGTTCCTCGAAAAGATGCCACTGACCATCAGCGGAAAGATCGATCGCAAGGCGTTGCCAGCTCCCGAGCAGCAGAGACCGGAACTGGGCGATTTGTATGCTGCTCCACGAACGGAGGCGGAGAAAAAGCTCGCGGCTATCTGGTCGAGGGCCTTGCGCGTGGAGCAAGTCGGAATCAACGATAACTTTTTCGAATTGGGCGGCGACTCGATTCTGAGCATTCAGATCATTTCAGCGGCGCGGCGTGAGGGGCTAAGGCTTACGCCGAAATTGTTATTTGCGAACCAGACGATTGCGACGCTGGCCGCCGCCGCGGGCACGATGGAAGTAGAGCAAGCTGCTGGAGGGCCGGGTGCGGGAGAAACTATTGCGGGAGATGTGCCGCTAACACCGATCGAGCATTGGTTTTTCGAGCAAAACCTTGCGGATGCACACCATTTTAATCAGGCATTTCTTTTTGCGGTCACAGAAAAACTGGATCGCGCGATGCTGGAGGGCGCGCTCCGTGAGTTGAGCCGCCATCACGATACGCTACGGCTGCGGTGCGAGCGCGACGGTAACAGCTGGCGGCAGCGCTATTCAACAGATGCTGAAACCGCGCCACTGGTGTGGAAAGACCTGTCTGGGATTGCGGAGAGTTCGCGGAAGACGGAAATCGAATCCATCGCGGCGGCGGAACAAGGGAGCCTCAATCTTCAGAGCGGGCCGCTATGGCGAGTAGTGTATTTCGATCTGGGCGCCAAGGAACCGGGCCGGTTGCTATTCGTGGTGCATCACCTGGCTGTGGATGGAATTTCTTGGCGGCCATTGCTGGAGGATTTAGAGACTGCGTATCAGCAGCTGAAATCAGCGCAAAAGGTGGAACTGCCGGCCAAGACGGCGTCTTACAAAGTCTGGGCCGAGCACTTACAAACTTTTTCCTCATCCGAATCGTTGCGAAAAGAGTTGCCGTTCTGGATGGCGACGACGGATCCCGTGGCAGTGGAGTACGCTCTGAAACCTTTGGCCATGGACGCCAAAGCGTCAGCCGCGAACATCGAAGGTAATGCCAGAAAAGTCAAAGTTGCGCTGGATCGCGATGCCACTCAGGCATTGCTGCAAACCATTCCCGCCGTTTATAACACGCAGATTAATGATGTGCTGTTGACGGCGCTAGCGCGCGCGTGGACCAAGTGGAGCGGCAGTAATGTGCTGTATACAAATCTGGAAGGCCACGGGCGCGAGCATTTGTTTGCGGACGTGGATATTTCACGGACGGCCGGGTGGTTCACTTCGATTTTCCCGGTGCGTCTGGAGTTAAAAGACGCGGCAAAAGATTGGGAGCCTGGCGAAACACTGAAATCGGTCAAGGAACAGTTGCGGGGCATTCCCCAGCGCGGCGTGGGCTACGGAATCCTACGGTACCTCAGCGGCGATAGCGAACTTGCCAAGCGTTCGGAACCCGCGATGGTCTTCAACTATTTTGGGCAATTCGATCAAGCGGTGGCGGGATCGAAGCTCTTTCGCTTCGCCGACGAATCCAGCGGACCATGGCACGCTCCGACTCAGAAGCGCAGGCATGCCCTGGAGATAAACAGCCTGGTGACAGGCGGGCGTCTGGAGTTCGAATGCGGCTACAATCCCGCGCTGCATGTTGAGAATGCCATCCAGCGATTCGCCAACGAGTTCCTGAACGCGTTGAAAGAAATAATTGTGCATTGCCAATTGCCCTCGTCCGGCGGGCGTACGCCATCTGATTTCCCGCTGGCGAAGCTGGATCAGTCGTCGCTCGATCAATTGCTGAAAGGACAACGCGACGCGGAAGATGCCTATGCGCTGTCACCGATTCAAACGCTGTTCTTTTCAGCGAATCACGGCGCGGCGCAAACAGCATTTGATCAATGGCAGTGCACGTTGCGGGGCGCGCTGAATATTGCAGCATTCGAACGCGCGTGGCATGAAACCGTAAACCGCCACACCATTCTACGTTCAACGATCGTGAGCGCGGGTTTGCGCGAACCGCTGCAAGTTGTGCATCGTGAGGTGCGCCTGCCATGGATTACAGAGGATTGGCGCGGCGCTCCGCCAGAAAAACAAACCGAGCGCTGGATCGCGACGTTGAAAGACGATGGTGCGCAACCCCTCTCACTGACAGACGCACCAGCGATGCGGTTCAAGCTCGTTCGTTTGGCGGATGAAACATGGAAATTTTTGTGGAGCGTTCCGGCGTTGCTGCTGGATGGCTGGTCCTGGCCCCTGGTGTTCCGCGATGCCAGCAGACTTTATGAAGCGTATGCGAAGAATGCGACGCCGCAGATGGAGGCGGCGCGTCCTTACCGCGACTACCTGGAGTGGCTCGGCCAACAGGCGACCGGGGACGCGACAAAGTTCTGGCAGGAACAGTTGGCAGGATTCCGCAAGCCAACCGCATTGCTGGGTGACGCGCCGGGACATGAACCGGGCGACGAGCACTACCTGCAGCATGTAGTACAGCTATCGAGTGACGCGACGAATGCGTTGCAGGCAGCGGGCCGGAGGCTGCAGGTCACGCTCAATACGCTGGTACAGGGAGCCTGGTCGCTTTTGCTGAGCCGCCAGAGCGGTGACACGGATGTGGTTTTCGGCGCGGCATTTTCGGGTCGACCGACGGACTTGCCCGGAGTCGAATCCATCGTAGGGCCGTTCACGAATAACTTGCCGGTGCGCGTCGAGGTGAATGCCGAAGAATACGCGGGGGAGTTTTTTCGCAAAGTTCACAGCCGGCTCTTGCAGCTGAGCACGTATCAATTTATGCCACTGATGGAAATCCAGCGCGGCAGCGAAGTGCCGTGGCGGTACCGGCTATTTGACAGCTTGATCGTTTTTCAGAATTACCTGGTGGATGATTCGGCGCGACGCCTCGGGGGCGCAGTGGAGATAGCGGACTTCGCAGGACCGATACACACGAATTATCCGGTGCTGCTGCTTGGCGAACCCGGTACCGGGCTGCGCTTGACGCTGGTATACAACCGCAAAACTGTGGCGCGCAGCACCATGGAACGCTGGGGCCGCGACCTGGAAATTCTGCTGGAACTGGCGCCGGTGTTTTTCGACCAGCGCGTTGGCGAACTGCAGAATCTGCTGTCGGCGCGCCCGGCACAGACCGCCCAACCGGACCAGATACAGGCGGCGCAGTTACAGAATTTCATGCCTCCGCAGACGGAGATGGAGCAGAGCATCGCGTCCGTGTGGCAGAAAATGTTTGGGCTGGAACAGGTGAACGTAGAGGCAAACTTCTTCGACCTGGGCGGTCATTCCCTACTCTTGGTGCAAATGCACAGTTTGCTGCGAGAGAAGCTGAACTCTGAATTTTCCATTATTGCTCTCTTCGAGCATCCAACGGTAAGGGCCCTCGCGAGGCATTTGGGCCAAGCGGCCGATTCAGGAACACACAAAGCCGACCAGATGCGCGATCGGGCCCTAAGGCAGAAGCGGGCTTTGGCGCAGATGCGGGTGCCGGTCAAGAAGTAGGCCAGGCTGGTTCCCAAATTATCTTTGAGGCGGTGAGGGATGACAATTTATGGAAGAAAATGTACCTCGGGCCTGGAACCACCCACAAATTTAGCCAAAACGTGGCCTAAGTGCTGCGATATCATGGAGTAAGGCTGGCCAAAATGGCCCGAAAGTTGAACGAGGGCCGTAGGCTCCTCATCCGTGGCCGCACAGCTGGAAGTTTGCGCAGGAACACTTGGGAATGAGCGACGAACAGCAATACGAAGGTATCGCGATTATTGGTTTGACCGGACGCTTTCCTGGAGCGGAAAACGTCGAGGAGTTGTGGGCGAATCTTGTCGCCGGGCGCGAGAGTATTTCTTTCTTCAACGACGCGGAACTGGCTGCTTCTGGTCTTGACGCGGCGGAGCTGAAGCGTCGCGGGCAATACGTTCCGGCGCGCGGAGTGCTGAAGGATGCGGACTGCTTCGACGCGGCATTTTTCGGAGTGAATCCCAAAGAAGCGGAAGTGATGGACCCGCAGCATCGCGTATTCCTGGAAGCATGCTGGGATGCGCTGGAACGCGCGGGCTATGCGCCAAACAAAATGAATGGCTCGGTGAGCCTGTTCGCGGGAGCCAGCACAAACACCTATGTGCAGCATGCGTTGGAGCCACGGCCTGAGTTGATAGAGCTAGTTGGCGCCGACCTGATTACCTACGGAAACGATAAAGATTATTTGACGCCGCGAGTGGCGTACAAGCTGGGGCTGAAAGGGCCAGCGCTGAACGTGAGCACGGCGTGCTCGACCTCGCTAGTGGCTGTTGGACAGGCTTGCCAATCGCTGCTCACCTATCAATGTGATGTGGCCCTGGCGGGCGGCGTTTCGGTCCGCGTACCGCAACAGCGCGGCTACTACTACGACGAAGGCAACATCGGTTCGCCGGACGGGCACACGCGGACGTTTGACGCGCGGGGGGAAGGCACGGTTTTCAGCAATGGCGTCGGCGTGGTGGTGCTGAAGCGCCTGGAAGATGCCGTCCAAGATGGCGATCAGATTTATGCGGTCATTAAAGGCGTCGGACTGAATAACGATGGTTCACAACGCGTCAGCTTTGGGGCGCCGGGCGTTGAGGGCCAGTCGGAAGCAGTGGCGATGGCGCACGCACTGGCGGGAGTTGAGCCAGACACGATCTCTTACGTCGAAGCGCACGGGACGGCGACGCCTTTGGGTGATCCTATCGAGGTTGCGGGGCTAACCAAAGCGTTTCGCATGGGCACGCAAGCCAAACAATTCTGTGCGATTGGTTCAGTGAAGACGAATGTAGGCCACCTGGATGTGGCTGCCGGTGTTACCGGACTGATCAAAACCGCGCTCGCGCTGCAAAACAGAATTATTCCGGCGAATTTACATTTCACGAAGCCGAATCCGAAACTGGATATCGAGAACAGCCCGTTCTACGTGAACGCCTCGCTGCAGGAGTGGAAGACTAGATCGAACGTGCCGCGCCGCGCAGGCGTTAGCTCGTTCGGCACGGGCGGAACCAATGCTCACCTGATTCTTGAAGAGGCGCCTGAGCTTGCGCCCTCAGGGCCATCGCGACCGTGGCAGTTGCTAACGCTGTCCACGAAAACACCTGAGGCTTTAGAACGTGCGACTTTAAATCTGTCGGCGCATTTAAAAAAGATCGCTGAGCGCGCGACCGGTGCGGAAGCGTTGCGGGAATTGGCTGACGCGGCGTTTACGCTGCAAACCGGACGAAGCGAATTTGTGCATCGGCGCGTGGTTGCTTGCAACGATGCCCTTGAAGGCGCGGCGGCACTGGAAGCCAAAGATCCCAAGCGTGTTTTTACGCATCACCAGAAACTGAATGACCCCCCTGTAGTTTTCATGTTCCCGGGCCAGGGCGCGCAGTACGCCGGCATGGGCGCCGAGCTGTATCGCACCGAGAAGACTTTCAGGGCGGAAGTGGACCGCTGCGCCGAGCTGCTGAAACCGGTCCTGCAAACAGACATCCGCAAGGTAATGTTTCCTGCAGAGGGCGCGGAAAAAGCAGCGGAAGAATTGCTGCTGCAGACGCGCTTCACGCAGCCGGCGCTGTTTGTTCTCGAATACGCGCTGGCAAAATTGTGGATGGCATGGGGCGTGAAGCCCGCGGCGATGATTGGCCACAGCGTTGGCGAGTATGTAGCGGGATGCCTGGCTGGAGTTTTTACCGTAGAAGATGCACTGAATCTGATCGCACAGCGCGCGGAACTGGTGCAAGCCCAACCTGGCGGAGCGATGCTGGCGATTCGCCTGCCGGAACCGGAAGTTTTGCCGCTGCTGAATTTGCAACTGGCCATAGCGGCCATCAATTCGCCCAATTTGTGCGTGGTGTCGGGGCCACTCGAAGCTGTTGCTGAACTTGAAAAAGTACTCGCAGCCAAAAAAATTGCCGCTCGGCGACTGCATACTTCGCATGCGTTTCATTCCCCGATGATGGACCCGGTGCTGGCGCCGTTTACGGAACTGCTGCGCAAAGTGAAATTCGGCGAACCCCAAATTCCCTATGTATCGAACGTAACGGCGCACTGGATTACCGCGGCGGAAGCGAAGAATCCCGACTATTGGGCCGGGCACGTGCGTCAAACGGTGCGATTTGCCGAGGGCGTAGCGGAATTGATGAAAGATCCAAAGTACGTTTTGCTGGAAGTTGGACCCGGCCAGACTTTGAGCACGCTGGCGCGCCAGCATCCGGCGAAGTCCAGCGAACAAATTGTGCTGCCATCTTTACCTTTGACGGGCGATCAAGAGCCCCATGGTCTGCTCGATGCTTTAGGGCGGCTGTGGATCACAGGGGCGACCATTGATTGGCGACAGTTTTATGCCGATGAACGTCGCCTGCGCGTGGTGCTGCCAACTTACCCGTTTGAACGCAAGCGCCATTGGCCGGATTCGGCGATTACCGTTCGTCACGCGATCGCCGTAGAACAGCTCGATGCGCCCGTCACGGGCAACAATCTTGAAATAACGGCACAGCCCGATTCTCAACCCATGCAAAACAGGCTCAAATCCCCTCAAGCATCCACTGAAGTGCAACCTGAAGTTCCGCGCAAAGACCGGCTGCTGGCTGCTTCGCGCACATTGATGGAAGAACTCTCCGGCTACGACCTATCCGAAATCGATCCGGCAGCGAGTTTGCTGGAATTGGGGCTGGATTCGCTTTTGTTGACGCAGGCGGCGCAAGTTTTTCACAAAAAATTCGGTGTGTCGATTTCGTTCCGCCAATTGATGGAGGAACTGAGTTCGCTGCAGGCCATCGCGGAACATCTCGACGCGACGCTGGCACCGGAAGCGTTTGCGGCTGCAGCGGCGAAACCTGTCACGGTACCCGTGACACAACAAAGTTTTGCGCCGGTTGGAAGTTCTGGCACTGGGGACGTGCCTAATTCCGTGCTGGAACAAATTTTGCAGCAACAACAGGCATTAACTCAGCAGGTGCTGCAGCTGATGGGGCGTCCGCCCGCTTCCGTGGCGATTGCTCCTAGGGCTAGTGCACCGGCCGCTGCTCCGGCGTCCGTGGTGCAGTCGGTTCCGATGGTGTTCAGGTCCGAGGCGAAATCTCACGGACCGTTCAAGGCCATCGATCGCGCCGCCAGCATGGCCACTACGCCGGAGCAAACTGCGGCGCTGGAAGCGTTGATCGCGCGCTACACGAAACGCACTTCGGAATCTAAAAAACTGGCGATCGCAAATCGGAAAATTCTGGCGGATCCGCGTTCCGTCGGAGGGTTCAAGCAGCTTTGGAAAGAGATGGTGTATCCGTTCTTCACCACGCGTTCCGATGGATCGCGGGTGTGGGATGTGGACGGAAACGAGTACGTAGATTTCGTGATGGGATTTGGCGCCAGCATGTTTGGGCACCGGCCGCCATTTGTGGTGAAGGCGGTTAAAGAACAACTCGACCTTGGCTTTGAAATCGGGCCGATTCAGCCGATTGCCGGCGAGGTTGCGGAACTGGTCCGCGAATTCACCGGGATGGAGCGCGTGGCGTTCACCAATACCGGCTCGGAAGCGGTTCTGGCCGCGACCCGCGTGGCGAGAACCGTGAGCGGGCGCGATCTGATCGCGGTGTTTGCCGGGTCATACCACGGAATTTTTGACGAGGTGCTGTTCCGGCCTTTAACAATCAACGGCGAGACTCGAACAGCGGCCAGTGCTCCTGGAATTCCTGCCAGCGCCCTGGCCCAAGTGATGATCCTCGACTACGGCAACCCGCAATCGCTGGATATTTTGCGCGCGCGTGGTTCGGAAATCGCGGCAGTGCTGGTCGAACCGGTGCAAAGCCGGCGACTGGATTTGCAGCCGCGCGAGTTCATGCATGAGTTGCGCAAAGTGACGAGAGAAACAGGCTCGGCGTTGATTTTCGATGAAGTCGTGACCGGCTTCCGTGTGCATCCGGGAGGAGCGCAAGCGTATTTCGGTGTGCGCGCGGACCTGGCGACCTACGGCAAAGTAGTCGGCGGAGGAATTTCGATCGGCGTAGTGACCGGCGATGCGAAATACATGGACGCGCTGGACGGCGGCCAATGGAATTACGGCGATACCTCGTTCCCGGAAGTGGGCGTTACGTTTTTCGCGGGAACCTTTGTGCGGCATCCGCTCGCGTTGGCTGCGGCGAAGGCCGTACTCCTGCATTTGAAGGAACAAGGGCCGGAACTGCAAAAGAATCTTACGGCGCGAACGGCGGAACTTGCCGATCAGATCCGAGCGATCATTGAGGAATTCGAAGCGCCCTATCAATTGACGCAGTTCATGTCGCTGATGCAACTCGGATTCCCATCAGACCAAAAATTCGCCGGCCTGTTATTTTACCTGCTGCGCGAGCGAGGGATACACATCTGGGAAAACCGCGCATTTGTCATCACCACGGCACATAGTGAAGACGATTTCGGCAAGCTGGTGACAGCATTCCGTGAAAGTTTGCAGGCCATGGTGGATGCGGGATTTTTGCCGCCGCCATCAGGATCCGGTTCGAAAGCGAGCGGGCCTGGGGACGAAGGGGCGGCAAAATCGCCCAATAAGGAAACCAAGATTGCGCCAGTGCTGGCGGCCACCGCGGCGGCCGACCAATTTCCTTTGACGGAAGCGCAAAAGGAAATCTGGTTGGCTGCACAGATGGGCGGAGAAGCGGCGGTGGGCTACAACGAGTCTCTGAAGTTGGAGTTTCGGGGAGATTTCGATGCCGGCTTATTTCGCGAGGCGATTCAGCGCGTCATTCAGAGACATCCGATATTGCTGGCAAGCTTCAGCCCGGACGGGCAGTGGCAGCGGTTAAATCCGGGTGCGAAGCTGGATGTTCCGTTGATCGACTTGACCGGCAAAAAAGCGGTTGAAGCGGAGCTCGAACTCGATCGCGTGATGGAACGCGAAGTCACCGACTCTTTTGATTTTGTTGAAGGGCCGCTGGTGCGAGCGCACATCGTGCAGCTTTCGAAAGATCATCATGTGGCCATCTGGACGGCCCATCACATAATTTGTGACGGCTGGTCGGGCGGGTTGGTGGTGCACGAACTTTCCGCGATTTACTCGGCGCTGAAAAATGGCGTTGATCCGGCGCTTGACACACCGGCGCCGTTCCGCGAATACGCCGTAGCTACGCAACCCGGGACTGCCGCTACAGACAAAGCGATGGCTTATTGGCGGCGGCAGTTTGCGGATGTGCCGGCGCCGCTGGATCTGCCCACGGATCATCCGCGACCGCGGGTGCGCAGCGCCAAAGCAGCCACGCTAAAGAGAACATTCGATCCGAAGTTGCAACAATCTCTGAAGCGCGTGGCCGGCCAACAACGCACAACGCTGGTAGTTCTATTGATGGCAGGACTTGATGCGCTGCTGCATCGCCTGACGGGCCAAACCGACTTAGTTATTGGGCTTGGAGTGGCGGGCCAGGCCATGACCGGAAAGTCCTGCCTGGTGGGCCATTGCGTCAATCTGTTGCCGATCCGCACAAAGATTCAGCCAGACGCACCTTTTCAGGAAAATCTTGCTGCGGTGAAAAAGGGCGTGCTGGACGCTTACGATCATTACCAATCCACGCTGGGCGGGATTCTTCAAAATATCACGCTGCCTCGCAATCCCGGGCGGCCGCCGCTAGTGGAAGTGATCTTCAACGTGGATCGTGACGTAGCCACGGCACAATTCGAAGGTGCGGAATTTTCCTGCGACCGAAACCCCAAGCGCGCGCTGCACTTCGATCTGTTTTTTAATTTTGTGGATGGGCCGCGCGGGTTGTATGTGGAATGCGATTACAACACCGACCTTTTTGACCGCGCGACGCTCGAACGCTGGCTGAAACACTACCAAACGCTGCTGGTGGGAATTGCGGTTAACCCGGCGGAAGCTTTTGGCAAGCTTCCGATTCTGACGGATGCAGAACAAACGGAGATCACCACTGGATGGAATGCAGGCGTTGAGTTTCCCAAAGAACGTACGCTGCATGGCTGGTTCGAACAGCAGGCGGCAAAATCGCCGACAGCGAAAGCCATCAGCTTTGAAGGTAAGCATCTCACCTACGCCGAATTGAATGGCCGCGCTAACCAGGTTGCGCATCATTTGCGAAGCCTGGGAGTGAAACCCGGGACGCTGGTAGGACTTTTTGTGGAGCGCTCGTTCGAGATGGTGGTCGGAATTCTCGGGATACTTAAAGCCGGCGGCGCGTACCTGCCTATCGATCCGGTTTACCCCAAGGACCGGCTCTCCTTCATGCTGGCAGACGCGGATGCGCCAGTGCTGCTGACGCAGTCTTCGCTGGCTGCGGAATTGCCCGAACACCGGATGAAAGTGGTTTACTTCGATAAAGACCGCGCGGAACTGGATCGTCTGCCGACAACGAATCCACCAAGCACCGCAACGCCTGACGATCTGGCGTACGTGATTTACACCAGCGGTTCCACCGGCAAACCCAAAGGTACGCGGGTCACGCATTACAACGTGGCACGATTGATGCAGGCCACGGAGAAGTCGTACGGATTTAACGAAAAAGATGTTTGGACGTTCTTTCACTCGCACGCTTTCGACTTCAGCGTATGGGAAATGTGGGGCGCGCTGCTGTACGGCGGCCGCGTGGTGATGGTTCCCTACCTGACGAGCCGCTCTCCCGAAGAATTTTATGAGTTGATGATCAGCGAGGGCGTGACCGTGCTGAACCAGACGCCGTCGGCTTTCAAACAACTGATCCAAGCCGAGGCGCGACTTGGCAAACGACCGAAAAACGCGTTGCGCTATGTAATATTCGGCGGGGAAGCGTTGGAGATGCAGAGCCTCGCTCCCTGGTTCGAGCGCCACGGGGATCAGCAGCCCAAGCTGGTAAATATGTATGGGATTACCGAGACGACCGTGCACGTAACGTACCGGCCCCTTTCGTCCGCGGATTTGAAATCGGGGAGTGTTATCGGCGTTCCGATCCCGGACTTGCAGGTGTACATCCTGGACCGATACCAGCAACCGGTACCCATCGGGGTGATTGGAGAAATTTATGTCGGCGGCGCGGGGGTTGCAGCCGGTTACCTGAAGCGCGAGGAGCTGACCAAACAGAAATTTCTACCTGACACTCTCAGAAATAAATCGGGTGCGACAATTTACCGCACTGGCGATCTGGCACGTTATTTCCCAAGCCACGACATCGAGTATTTGGGACGTATCGACCACCAGGTAAAAATCCGCGGTTTCCGTATCGAACTGGGGGAGATTGAAGCGGTGCTGGGCAAGCATCCGGGCGTGCAGCAGTGCGTGGTCATTGCTCGTGAGGATACCCCGGGCGAAAAAATTCTGGTCGCTTACTTTGAAGCGCTGGCCGGCGTGGCTCCCGATGTCAGCGAACTGCGCGCCCACCTGAAAAAAGAAATTCCAGATTACATGGTGCCTTCTGCGTTTGTGCGCATGGATAAACTGCCGATGACGCCCAACGGAAAAATCGACCTGAAGGTCTTGCCGACTTCCGACGAACGGAGCATAGAGATAAAGGGAACTTTCGTCGCGCCCCGGGATTCAGTTGAACAAGTGCTCTCGCAACTTTGGGCGAAAATCCTGAAAGTAAAACGTGTCGGCCTGAATGACAATTTCTTCGAACTGGGTGGGCATTCCCTCCTGGCGGTAAGAATCATTGTTGAAATCGAGAAAATCTATCAGCGCCGGTTGCCGCTGGCTACGCTGCTGCAAGCGCCGACCATAGGCGCGCTGGCCGACGTGTTGCGGAAAGAAAACTGGAAGCCATCATGGTCTTCCCTGGTGCCTTTGCAGCCCGGGGGTTCCAAGCCGCCCATCTTTCTGATTCACAGCCACGGCGGAAACGTACTGGAATACTATCCGTTGGCAAATGCGCTGGGAAAAGATCAACCTGTATATGCTCTGCAAGCACGCGGGCTCGATGGAAATATCGTAAAGAACGAATCCTTGCAGGAAATCGCGACAGCGTACCTGAAAGAAATAAGGAGCCTGCAGCCAGAAGGTCCTTACATTCTGGGGGGGTTTTGCTTTGGCGGGTTGGTGGCGATGGAGGCCGCGCAGCAATTGCAATCCGCGGGACAAAAAGTGGCGTCAGTGGTGATGATTCAGACTGCCCACCCGGCTGCACAAGCGTTTCCGCCGGACAGTGGAGCAGCGCAGCAATGGCTGAGCCGCGCGGCCAAGAGGTTCGATCTGGAGAGAGAAAATCTTCTGCATCGAGGTCCCGGATATTTCGGAGACAGACTCCGGCGTGCGTGGGAGGTTCTGAGCGCCCGTAGGCAAATCGCCACGGACAAGCTGTCGTCCAATGGTAACGGCCAGAGGTCGGAAAATTCCGTGGCGTACAATCTCGAAATCCTTGGCATGGAGCATGACCGGGCATTTGATAACTACGCGCCTCTTGCCTATCATGGCGACGTGTTGCTATTTCGCGCCAGCAAACAATTGCCGGGCATGCGGGCCGATGAGTCCCTGGGATGGAAGCCGGTGGTCAAAGGCAAGCTGGAGATTTGTGAATTACCCGGGCATCAACAGAATATTCTTACCGAAGCACGCGTCTCGCGCCTTGCCGAGGAGCTTAGCAAGCGGCTTAAGCCCGCTGTCGACAAAGCGCTGCCGGAGATCGCGCCGGAGCCTGTACTCTGTTGATATTCTGTAACTTAAGGGCCCGGACTGCGTATCGGTGACCGGAAGTCCGTTCACGCGTGACATGATGCCACTGATGGAAACAGTGAGCTGGTCGCAACCCACAGGAACTTTAACACTCCCGGAAAATGAAGTTCATATCTGGCGCGTGTGGCTTGATGCCGGCCCCGGCGAACTTTCGCGCTTGCGCGAATTCTTGTCTGAAGAAGAAATATCACGTGCGAACCGTTTCGTTTTTCCGCGTGATCGGGATCACTTTATCGTTGCGCGCGGCAGGCTGCGAGAATTCCTTGGAATGTATTTGCAGCGTGCGCCGCAAAGCCTTAAATTCCAAACAGAGAAGTTCGGAAAACCGAGCTTGGCGGATCAAAACAATCTTCGTTTCAACTTGACACATTCGCATGGACTGGCGGTATACGGGTTTGGCATGGAGCGTGAGCTAGGAATCGATGCGGAGAAAATTCGGCCGGACTTTGGCGGTGAGGACATCGCAGAGCGATATTTTTCCGAAAAGGAACAGAAAGAACTTCGCGAAGTGCCCGATGAGCTTCGAGCGA
>JALYLI010000252.1 GCA_030774335.1 Acidobacteriota bacterium
ATACGAGCCCGTGTGGGCTATCGGTACCGGCCGCACGGCTACCCCTGAAATCGCGGCGGCATCGCACCGTTACCTGCGCCAGTGCGTCGCGCAGCGATTTTCGCAGCAGCACGCCGCGGCACTTCGCATTCTTTACGGCGGCAGCGTCAAGCCCGACAACATACAGGGCCTGATGGCTCAGGAAGAGTTGGACGGCGCGCTGGTCGGGGGCGCCAGCCTGGATTCCAAATCATTTGCTGCTATTGTTAGCGGATCCAAGACTCAGTAATTCGTGTACTTTGTCAGAAGACGGCTTCAGATGCTCAGTATTCTCCGTAATCCGGATATTCGCTGCGCCGCACAAACTTACTTAACGCCGCGCGCACCAAGGAAAATCGCATGCCTGGTTGGATGAAGTGGACCGTAGCTCTGCTTGTAGGCCTGGGAATCATCGTCCTCGGCTTTAAATATGCCGGCTGGCTGCTCAGCGGATTTTTTGTTATCAACTGCATGGTGTTAATCATCGTGGTCCTGCTGCAGAGCGGCAAGGCCGCCGATCTCGCCGGCGCCTTCGGTGGCGCTGGCAGCCAGACGGCCTTCGGTCCCCGCGGCGCCGCCAACGTTTTGTCCAAGGCCACCACCTGGTGCGCCGTAATGTTCATGCTCTGCGCCATGGCGCTCGTCCTACGCACGGATCGCAGCGTCGTCCAGGGCGGCTCCGTGCTGCAAAAAGTTTCGCAACCCGCCAAGCCCACGCCAGCGCCCAAATCTCCAGCGCCCACGCCTACGCCCAGCTCCACTCCAGCAACCGGAGGCCAGTCTCCAATCTCGCAGCCTCCTCCGCAGGTGCCGCCGGCCAATCAGCCCGCGCCTGCGCCAGCACCAAAAAAGCCTTAACGCTCGAATTGCGCCAGCATCATTTGACAGCACTCTCGTGGCACTCTAGGATTATCTCGATGCGGTCGTGGCGGAACTGGCAGACGCACTAGCTTGAGGTGCTAGCGCCGCAAGGCGTGGAGGTTCGAGTCCTCTCGACCGCACCATCTTTCGAATCGGCAAAAGTGATTCTGCGCAGAAGTTTTGAGCAAAAGAACTGATAACATCTACCCCTCCAGCAATAAAAACAATCACCGCGCCTGGCCATGTCATCCCGACGCGACGGGGAGGGATCTGCTGTTTCCGTGCGGCTGATGGAATCCAGGCATTCCGTCGCTTTTTTGTTGCCTTTCCATCCCGCCAGTCGCTATAACGTTTCTCGCGATTCCGCGTACCAGGAAAACCAATGCCCGCCACAAAAGTTCTAGACGACATCGAGCTGACCATTGAAGAGCGCGGCGGCAACGGCGGAAGGGAGCCTCCCGCCGCTGATCACGGTGGCGGCGACGATGGCAGCGGCAAGAACCCTCGACCCTTCAGACACGCCTCCCCAGCGCGCTACTACACCGCCATCACTGTAGCGATCATTTCCGTTTTGATGTTTTTCATGGCGCTGGTGAGCGCCTATGTAGTTCGCAAAGGCGCCAGCAGCGACTGGGTCTCCTTTCGCTTTCCTGTGCTGGTGTGGTTCAACACCGCGGTTCTTCTACTCAGCAGTCTGACTGTTGAGGTCGCCCGGCGGCATCAAACACATTTGTCTACCTTCCGCAGATGGTGGGCAGTAACCACAGGTTTGGGCTTGGTTTTCCTCGTTGGACAACTGGTGGTCTGGCGGGAACTCTTCGCGCAAGGGGTGTTCGTGGCTAGCAATCCGGCCAGTAGTTTCTTTTACGTCTTTACCGGCGCTCACGCGCTGCACATCCTAGGCGCCGTCGGCGCCCTACTCTTTGTCGCTTTTCGCAATTTTGATCACGCTAAAGTTTCTCGAGCCACCGCCGTCGGTGTAACTTCCTACTTCTGGCATTTCCTCGACGGCCTGTGGGTATTTCTGGCAGTTCTGCTCTACTTTGGCCGCTGATGTTTGCTTGCGGCGCGTGCTGACCCGGCGGGAATGTTTTCGAATCGCACCGGCTGGAATCTGGAGCACAGCAAATTAAGCCAGGCGCTGACCGAGTATCGGCGTTGCGGCAAGCCGCTCATCGATCTCACCCGATCCAATCCCACGGAATGTGGTTTTCACTACGACTCAGACGTAATCCTACAAGCGCTGAACAATCCTGGCAGTATGAATTACGAACCAATCGCTCAGGGTCTGCCGCAAGCTAGAGCCGCAGTCGCCGGATATTACTCAGCGCGCGGCAGCCACGTTAGCGTTGACGATATTTTCCTCACCACCGGCACCAGCGAAGCATATTCCTTCCTACTCCGCACACTCTGCAACCCAGGCGATGAAGTTCTAATCCCTCAGCCCGGCTACCCGCTGCTCAATTTTCTCGCCGACCTTCACGACGTCACACTGGTGCGTTATGCGCTGGTCTACGACTACGGCTGGCAAATCGATTTTCATTCACTTCGACAGGCCATTACTCCCCGGGCGCGCGCTATCGTCATCGTGCATCCCAATAATCCCACCGGCCATTTCTGCAAAGCGCACGAAATGGAGCAACTGCACCAGCTTTGCTCCGAGCATCAGCTCGCGTTGATTGCGGACGAAGTGTTTCTTGATTTTGGTCTGGGTGCGGCCGCGGCCCCGCGGAGTTTCGTCTCCAGCACCGAAGCGCTGACATTTACGATGAGCGGCCTGTCCAAAATTTCGGGCCTGCCGCAAATGAAACTGGCCTGGTTGGTTGTCACCGGCCCGCAACAACTAACACAACAAGCCATGGCCCGCCTGGAAATGATTGCCGACACCTACCTGTCGATGAACACGCCCATGCAGTTAGCCCTGGGCGTCCTGATGGGACAGCGCCATACATTCCAAAAACAATGTGTGCAGCGCGTGCAAAATAATCTGGCCCATTTGGACGAGATGCTCTCTTCACAAAAATTGTGTGCCAGGCTAAGAGTAGAAGGCGGCTGGTACGCCGTGCTGACAATGCCGCCGATCGCAACCGACGACGAATTGGCTTTCGAGCTATTGCATGACTGCGGAGTTTACCTGCATCCCGGCCACTTCTACGATTTCCCGGGGAACGGTTATCTGGTCGTAAGCCTGATCGCGCCGGAATCCGAATTCGCATCCGGCATCGGTGCCCTACTGGAAATGCTTAGGGACAAATCCGGCGGACTTATCCCAGGTTCTTCAAATGCGTAAGCCGGAATGGCGATCCCAGATTTTCGCGCAAGTCCATCCAATGCTCTTCCGGAATGGCCATAAACACTTCCACAACCTTCGGATCGAACTGCGTCCCTGAACAACGGAGAATTTCCCCCCGCGCATGGGACATCGATAAAGCTTTGCGATAAGGCCGGTCACTGATCATCGCATCCAGGGAATCGGCGATCGTAAATATGCGGGCGCCCAGAGGAATCTGCTCGCCTCTCAAATTTCGCGGATAGCCGCTGCCGTCAAAAAATTCCTGGTGCGCCAGCACGATTTCCGCGGCATCACGCAGAAAGGGAATGCGAATCAGCATGTTGTAGCCGATGTCGCAATGCGTGCGCATGATTGTTCTCTCATCGGCATCCAGCGGCCCCGGTTTGCGGAGGATGCCGTCCGGTATGGCAATTTTCCCAATGTCGTGCAGGAACGCGGCGCGCGCCAACACCGACAAATACGCTTCTGGCACCGGCATTGCCTTGGCGATCGCAATACAAAACGCCGTCACACGCTGGCAATGGCCTTCGGTCTCGGCATCTTTCAAATCCAGCGCGCTGCCCAGCGCTTCCAGCGTATCGTCGTACGACTGCTCGAGTTGCGCGAAGGCCCCAGTGAGCTGCGCCGTGCGCTCTTCCACCAATTGCTCGAGATTTCGTTGGTAGCTGCGATTTTCGGTGATCAACCTGCGATGTTCCAGCGCCCGGCCAACGCCGAGAAACAGCTGGTCCTTTTCGAACGGCTTCAAGATGTAATCGTACGCGCCCCGTCGAATCGATTCGAGCGCTGTGGAAATATCATGAATGGCGGTAACCATGATCACCGGAACTTCCGGATCGTACTGCCGCATCCATTCGAGCAACTTGATCCCGTCCATTTCCGGCATGATCATGTCACTCAAAACCAGATCCGGTGTAGACCTCTTCACCTGCTCTTGCGCGGCGCGACCGTTCGGCACGGTGGTGCAGTGATAGCCCTTCGACTCCAGCATGGTCGACACCACTTCACGAATTGCTTCTTCGTCATCCACTACCAGGATATTTTCCATCTCCACGTCGGTTGGCTCCCTGTAGTCATTATATGGGACGGCACAGTCCGATGCGCCGAGCCTTGCCTAGTCTGAAAATAGCGTGTTAGCGTCGCTAAAGCTTCTCTCTTATAGCTTCTGCTGTTTACTCATAAGCCTTAAACGCACCGGCGCGCGATTTGCGTTGCCGCTGGGAGGAACGCGCGTGTTGCAAAACCAGGACCTGCTGGGCCTCGCTTTCTTCAAAGCGACGGGCTCTATTGTGCTGCTGGTCCTGTTTTTTCTTTTCCGTAAAGACCATCGTTCCGATTATTTCCGCGCCTGGCTTGCCGGTTGGCTGGTTTTCACCGTCACTGCCATTTGCAGTGCCATTACCGCCATCACGCCGATCCCCGCCATTGCCATGTTGTCGATCCTTGGGCACGTCGCCGCCTCTCTGTTATTTCTCGTTTCCGTCAAACAATACAGAAAAGGACCAGAGCGCTTGCACTGGCCAGTCTTTTCCTTCCTGGCAGTGCTGGTCTTAGCCGTTTATTACGTTGAATCCAGAGGTCCGAGCAGCTTGGCGTCGCCACATTGGCTAACAGCGCTGTCCGAAAGTGCGATTCTGTTGGCCGCCGGCTGGATGCTGTGGCGCTCGCGCGCAAAGCGAGAGGGGTATGGCGCAGAGTTGTTGGCTGGCGTGCTTTTCGCTAACGGTCTGCATGGGCTCGACCGGCCTTTGTGGACGGAATCTCCAGTTTTTCTCTTGCGCTTGGCCTTTGACGATCTACTTGGCGTAGCACTCGGCGTCGCCATGGTTGTGGTGGTTCTTGAAACTGCCCGTTCACGCACAGACGAGTTGAACGACAAGATGCGCCGGCTGACTCTTCTCACCACCGCGAGCACCCAGAGTCTTTCCGTGCAGGAAGTCCTGTACAGCGTGTTACTTCAGGTGGTCGAAAGCTTGAACGCCACGCATGGCCTCGTTCGCCTGATTGAAGGGGAGGGAGCCGCCGCGCAATTGGTTGTTCGTGCGGCCGTTGGATTTGGCGAGCCTTTCCTTGCACAGCATCCGGCTTTGCCGCTCACGGAGCCTTGGGCGGCAAAATTATTTCAGGAAGGCGCCAGCGACTTTTTGTGTTTGTATCCGGAGACCAATCCAGAGATGTGGACCCGTATCGCTGAACCGGGCGTAACCGAATTGGTTGCGATGATCCTTCCCGGTAAGACCGGACCACTGGGCATCATTGGAGTCGGTTGCACTCGCTTGGAACGCTTCCAACCAGACGAAATCGCCTACCTGGTGAACATCAGCAATTTACTCGGCTTAACCCTGCAGAACGTTCGCCTTTTCGAGCAGCTCGCCACCGTCCAAAAGCAGTGGGCCTACACCTTCGACTCCATCGGCGATCCTATATTTGTTCACGACAATCAAGGTCGGGTCCTGCGAGCGAATCAGCGGCTCAGTCACCTGCTGGGCAAGGATTTCAGCGCCATCGTTGGCCGCGGCGTCACGCATTTGCTCCCGCGCAGTGGCGCCGCTTATGAAATTTGCCCCTACTGCGAGGGATTGGCAGGCGAGGGCGACGACCCGGATCCTTGGTTGCAGGGATATTTTCTGGCTTCGAATTCGACCTTCTCCGATTCTGTAGGAAATCCGCTGGGAATTGTCCACGTGCTAAAGGACATCACCGACCGCAAGCGCGCCGAAGAAAAATACCGCACCCTCGTTTCGAACGTGCAGGAAGGCGTATTTATCTCCACGCCGCAGGGCCGCTTTCTGGACTTCAACGATGCGCTCCTTCGAATGACCGGCTACGATTCGCGCGAAGAGTTGCTCGCCCTCGATATCGCCAGCTCCATCTACGTGAGTGGTCCGGATCGCGAAAGACTAAAAAAGCTATTGCATGAACACGGCACGGTGGCCGACTTCGAGTTTGAAATCAAGCGCAAAGACGGTGAGCTGCGCACGGTATTGGAATCCTCCATCGCCATCCGCGATACCGCCGGCAATGTCACCGCTTACCAGGGCTTCGTCCTCGATATCACCGAGCGAAAACGGGCCGAGCACGAAATCCGCCGCAGAAATCGCGAATTGCTGGTGCTGAATTCCATTGGTCAGACCCTTAGCGAATCGATGGACCTCACCGATTCGCTCCGTCGCACTTTAACGCAACTCACTGAACTCTTTGACCTGGATGCGACCTCCCTGTATCTTTTCAACGATACCGGAAGCACGCTGCGACGCGTAGCCGCGGTGGGTCAACGCTCGGAATACGCTCGCCACCTTCCTCCAATTACCTTGCAGCCGGAGCTCCGTGAGCATATCCAAACCGTACACGCGACATTTTTGCCGGTTCACGGGCTCGCTCTTCCGTCAATCTTTCTCGATGTTCTGAAAAAAGAAGAAATAGTTTCTGCTTACATTGTGGTGCTGTGGTCCAAAAGTCGCCCCTTGGGCGGATTGGTCGTGGGCAGCCGCACGGCGCGGGAATTTTCTCCCGCCGACGTCAATCTACTCATCGCCGTGGGCAGTCAGATTTCCAATGCCACCGAACGTGCCTTGCTATATGAGGAGTCCCGTCAAGCCTATGAGAATCTTCGACGCACCCAGGAACAGCTCTTAAACAGTGAAAAAATGGCCGCGGTCGGCCAACTAATCTCCGGCGTGGCCCACGAATTAAATAATCCGCTCACCGCCATTCTCGGCTACAGCCAGTTGTTAAGCGGCAGCGGTGAGATGGGCGCGCTGGGCCTGGAATATTCCGAAAAGCTTTATAAACAGGCGCAACGCACGCATCGCATCGTGCAGAATCTGTTGAGCTTCGCGCGTCAGCACAAACCAGAGCGCCTGCCCACCAGGGTCAATCACATTCTCGAAGATACCTTGGCGCTCCGCGACTACGATTTGCGCATGAGCAACATTCACATTCATTTGACGCTGGCGGAGGATTTGCCCGAGATATTTGCCGACCCGCATCAGTTGCAGCAAGTCTTTCTCAACATGGTCAACAATGCCGTGGATGCTATCCTCGAAAGCTCCAAGGACGGAGACTTGTGGGTCAGTACTCACGCCGACAGTGACAGGATTTACGTAGAGTTCACCGACAGTGGCCCTGGTGTGCAGGAAGCCTCACGCGTATTCGATCCCTTCTACACCACCAAGCCGGTCGGCAAAGGCACGGGGTTGGGCCTCAGCATCTGCTACGGAATCGTGACCGAGCATGGCGGAACCATTCGCGTGCGGAATCTGCCACAACGCGGTGCGTCTTTCACCATCGAATTGCCTTTAGGAATCTCCACCACGCAGGACACCGAACGACGGCAAACCGAAGGTCAACTGGCGCCACCGTTGTTGTGAGAGGAAAGCTCCGCGCCTAGCGCGGCGCGCTCGCCAAGCTCGCTGATCGCCGCTTCCATTCGAACAGTTAAGGCGCTCAATATGTGGCTCAAATTGCCGAACGCGTTGCGGGGCGCGATCCCCAATGAAAGTCGCGCATGAATCAGATAGTAGCGGCAAGAAAAGGCTAATTGCAGGCGTAGTCCTTGCAATTCCTGAGTCAGTTCCACGTTCGGTGACATGACTGCCACTACTCGCGCGAAATCCACCAGATTTTCGAAATCACGTCGCAGCGCCTGTAGATACTCAAGTGCGATCAGCCGGCGTTCCTTTTCAACACGCTTGGCAAGCGCTGCGAAGCCCCGCGCCTTGATAAATTCGATATCCGTGCTCGCCAATGCTTGGGTGATGTACCCCAAATACGAAATATGCCGCCATTCGCGCTCTTGTTGCGCATCGAATGTCATTTCGGGCTTGATGCGTCGTTTGCTGAACGAGAGCCAGGCCAGCAAAAACAACAACAACACGCCGATTCCCGAAAACACCATCAGCGAGTGATTCATGGCTGGCGTTCCTCTATTTTAAAGAAACTCATTAGCCGCCCATTGATTGCTCGCAGTTGAGAATTTATCTCCGGAGAAACTCGCTGATAAACGGATGACGCCAGAACCGCCCGCTGCGGCTCTATCGCCGGCAGTGGGTGCGCCAGGGCACCAGCCCAAATCGCCAGGACGGCGATATAAGAAAACAGCGATACCACCTGCCAGATGACGCCAAATTCCATGTAATGAACGGAAAGGAAGTTCTGAAGCACGGTGTTGATTAGAATTTTAATGCAGGAGTAAAAGCACAGCGTGACCAGCAAAGTTTTATAAATTCGCCCCACTGATATTTGGTAATAACGAATCACCAGCAGGCAAGCTACAATTCCCGTGGCGAAAATCAAGTGGTAGCCGCGATCCACGTTTAAAAGCGCCCGGTCTGTATCTCCCCGAGATGCCACAACAGCCAGGATTGACATCGCCAACGACGTTCCAGCGAGCACCCTCCAGGCCAAACCCCAGATACCCCGGTACGACAGCAGCGCCAGCCGCAGGACTTCGGCCGTCGCAAAGACCCGCGCCACCACCGTGACCGCTTCAGACCACCATCCCGCGACATAGCCAACCTCCGACGGCTCCCCGAAATAACGGTAAACGAAGAAAAGCAGCACAGCCTGACAGATATTGAGCGCGATATAAGCGGTAAGCAAAGGTAATCGACGGAAATGTTTTCTTATCACCAGAATGGCGCACACCCACAGCTGCAGCAAAACACTCGCGGCCCACAAGCGGTTTACTATCGTCGGCAGGTCGGTAGTCAAACCGGGATGCTACCACTTTTATAACACTAGAGTAAATACTAAAGCTGATAACTAACTCGAATTAGCCGTGCCCGGAACTTTGCCCCAACGTATGCGTTGCAGTTCGAAACTGCTTCCCGTCGTATGCCGTGGGTTCTCAACGCGGCGTCGGAATATGGTCATTCCGAATCCGCCTGCCTTATGGCGGGGGAGGGTCTGTTTCTCTCCGGCATGCGGAACCGCCAGAATTTGCGACCTTATTTCCCAAAAAAAGCAAATGGGCCGCGGATATACACCATCCGTGGCCCATTCAGGCTAAGACAAAACGCCGGCAACCTCGCCGCCGGCGATCGCAATTTTTACGCGATCAGTACCGAGTCAGCTATCGCGGCGGTCTTGTGCGGAACCGGTAGCGGCGATCCTTCGGCGATCACTACGGTGTCAACCGTCGTCAGCAGCTTGTGCGGAACCGGTAGCGGCGATCCCTCGGCGATCACTACGGTGTCAACCGTCGTCAGCAGCTTGTGCGGAACCGGTAGCGGAGATCCCTCGGCTACATTTGAATCCTGCGAATGATTGACGGATGATAATGCTGGAGCTACTATCAGGCTGGCTAATGCCAAGATTCCAGTGAGATACGTTCTGTTGTTCTTCAAGTTGGAGCCTCCTACGCTCCAACTTGCGGACAAACAACCGGCACGGAAATTTGTGGGCTAAAAAGTTCTGTCTTCGGAACAGCCCCGCTTCGTTATGAAAATGCTCACGCAGCTCCAACAAAATCGCCGCATCGTTCAGGATTTCACCGCCGTCACGCTGGCCGGAATTAACGGTTTGTTTTCTCGCTTGACCTATGTCGCTTCCTTGCGCGATTTATCGAGTGGCAGATACGAGCACGCCGGTCTGGCAGCGATTTATTCGGAGCCTGCCATTCAGCAGGCGCTGGAGCTTTGCCACGAGCAAATTTTCGAGAAAATTCTTGAAAGTTCGCTTTCCGCACAGGAAATCGATTTGCGCGCTTGCCTCGACGTTATGCATGCGGGACGCGAGGCCACCGTGGGGCATTGGCTGCGCATGGAGGCCTACCGGGTGCTTTTACCTGAACATGCCCCGGATTATCTCAAAAATCTTTTTTGCTCGAATCTGCGCGTGATGCTGGAAATATTTCAGACCGAGTATTCCACGGCTCGTTCAGCCTTGTAACCACTCCAATCACGCGGCCAACGATTTCCGCTTCGTCTGGGATTTGCCACCATTCCGGCAGGCAACGCGACAGCGGATGCGGCTGCATCATCAATCGCGAACCGTCTTTGTGGAACCAACCGCAGCGATAACCCCCGCGCACTTCCACGAAGTACATTGGCCGGTCATATTCCGTGGACCAGTCCAGGTCTTCAATCCGCCGCACCGAAACATCCACCATCACTATGCTTCCGGGCCGCAGCAGCGGCACCATCCGCCGGTCGTTCAACCCGATATACCCATAGCGGTGCCTCTCGCTGCCGTTCATCAGCAGGGTACCTTCGAAGTTACCCCATTGTTCCACCATGCGCGAAAGGTACGCCGTCCGTTTGGGATCGAAGGCCGGATCGAATCGCAGCGGCAGCCGCAGCGACGCCGGCGCCGCCGCCAGGTGCGTTTGAGGCGCGGGAAACATGGCGCCGTCCGTGAAAAATTCGTCCACCGGCACCCCGTACCACCGGAATACCTGCAGCGGATTTAAGTGATACACCACCGCCAGGGTGTACAGTTTATGCAGTCCAGGCACGACATTTCGATTTTCTATGTCCGCCAGCCGGCTGATATGCAGAATAAATTCGGGGCGCCCGCGCTTGGCAGCGATCTCATAGCTGCAACGCTCCACATCTCGGTACGTCAATCCCAGGTGCTCGCGTGCTTGCCGCAAACTTAGACCCGGTAGCATTTTCACCTTCGACGCGTATTCCAATACGAACAACGCAGCCTACACTATAATTACCAGTTTGTTAAGGATTCGGAACGCGCATCATTACAGCTTGAAATGAGGTCAACTTTCAAAGCGCCGCGGTCTAATTCTGGTATTCTCCAGGAGCATGCGCATTTACCCTTCTCGGCACCAGTTTCTGCTGCTGTCCGCCGCGCTTTTCCTAATAGCCCGGCCCTCTCTCGCCCAGAAATCCCCCGTCGGCGCGCCTGCGGAAGCTGCGAAGGCCGGCTCGAATTCCGACTTCGTCGCGGCCGCCGACGAAGTTCTGACGCAGATGAGCCAGATCACCGGTCTGAAATTGCGCACGCCGCTCAAGAAAACGCTGCGCTCGCGCGAAGAAATTCGCGCCTATGTAATCCACGAAATGAACGATGATAAAAATCCTGCGGAGCGTTATGCATCCGCGCGCAGCGCCGAAGCCTTTGGATTGCTCCCCAAGGGATTCGATTTCGATTCCTTTATGGTCGATCTGCTCACTGAGCAAATTGCCGGCCTGTACGATCCCAAATCTCACGAGTTCTACATCGCGGACTGGATTCCTGTTGCGGATCAACGCATGGTCATGGCTCACGAACTCACCCACGCGCTGGAAGACCAGCACTTTCACATCGAAGCCTGGATAAAAGCCGCGCGCCCTAACGACGATGGTGAGCTCGCCAGAGAGGCGGTTCTGGAAGGCAGCGCCATGGCCGCGATGATCGATTATTTGCTCGGTGAAACCGGACGGTCTTTGAAGGATCTCCCCGATATCGATCCGTCCATGTTGGTTGGCGATATGGGCGCCACCCCGGCCCTGAAAAAAGCACCTCCGTTTTTGAAGGACTCCCTGGTCTTCCCTTATTTCGCGGGCCTCACCTTTTCCGCCGATCTCTTGAAAAACGGGGGATGGACCGGACTTCCCGGCGTGTTCAACAAACCTCCGGTTTCCACGCAACAAGTCATGCACCCCGCTCTGTATCATTCCGGCAAGCTGCCATCGGAGATCACTCTTCCTGACGTGAGTAGCCTCTTGGGGCCGGAGTGGACCAAACTAGAAGAAAACGTCCTGGGCGAGTTCGGCTGGAAGGAAGTGCTGAAACAGTTTCTCGACGAAGACCGCGCCAAGTCACTCGCGGCCGCCTGGGATAGCGATCGTTACATGGTGTATGAACAAAAGCGCACCAAACGGCTGGTGCTGGTCAGCCGCCTGCGTCTCGCGAGTGTGGCGCAAGCCGCCCGTTACTTCGGCCAATATTCCGAGGCCCTGGAGAAAAAATACCAGCAGCGAACCAATCTTTTCCGGCGCCCGAATTTCTTTTCTTTTGACTCATCTGACGGCAACGTATACCTGCGTTGCGTGAATGCGGAATGCCTCAGCGTGGAAGGCCCCAATCGCGCATTTTTCAACGGTGTAAACAAAGCCGTCGGCTGGTCGGCTGCTCCGGAACCGCCGCTCAATCCGGATCAGCCCGTCAAAAGAACCACCACCGCCATTCCTCCAATTGATTTACTCCTCGCCGCCCATCGCTGATTCCAGCAGTCCTCCATTTTGTTTCATCAGCCGTCCCTCCAATCGCCTGATACGCTTCATCGCGGCGTCTTCCCGCCGCGCAAACTGTCCTCGCGAAAATAAACCTGCATGATGGGCCTGCCTCCGCAGCAGCGTGCGGACCTGGATGGCATACTCCATGGCCTTTCCGTAATCCTGCAGGCGTCGCTCGTAGTAAATCGCCAGTTGCTCACACGCGTGTGTGCCGTCCGGTGAATCCACGGCAAGTTCCTGCCAAATTTCCGCGGCTCGCCCGTGTTCGCCCTTGCGTTTCGCCATTTGCGCCAGGTCGCATTGCGCTCGCACATGAAATTCCCCGGGCAGCCCCAAGTCTACCGCCTGCGCGCAGGCAATTTGCGCGCGTCCCCGGTCTCCCCGCCGGTGCAAAAATTTGGAAAGGCCAAACAGATCGAGCCCGTGTACCTCGTTGTCAGCGCAACCCTCCTGGGCCAGCACGGAATTTATCTTCCCGAACAGCGCCGCCAGCCCGCGAAGATCCATTTGATTGTGCCGCGCCACTCCCAACAGCGGTTCCGGCGGGCCGCCGCGCAAATAGTCGAAATAAAATTGCGGTATGAATTTCGAGGACACGTCATCTTCCCGGCGCCATCCCAGCAACGTTGGATTCAACACCTCACGTTCCAGGTCAATCAAGCGCACCGTGCCAAGCCGAAATTTCCAAAGCGCTCTCGCCGGGTGCAGTAAATCCAGATGTGCCGCCAGTTTCGGCGCCTCGATGGAACGCGTCATGCGAAAGCGATTTTCCAGCAGCGGCCAATCAAAGGTCTTGCCGTTGAAAGTGACCAGCACCGGCCGCTCGCTCAACCGCGCCGCCAGTTCGCACAGCACCGAATGTTCCTCGGCAAAATCGCGCATGAATAGCTGCTCGACCTGCAACCCTCCGGCATCCCACCACGCCAAGCCAATCAGAAAGGCGTATGTTCCGGTGCCGCCGGCCAATCCGGTCGTTTCCGTGTCCAGGAACAGCCATTTCTCGGGATTCTCAAGTGCCGCGCGGGTAGGCTGCGAAATGGTTTCTTCGCGATGCTGCGAAAGTAATTTCAAGCACGCCGCTTCGGGGGCGACGAATTCCGGTGACGAATACCAATTGCGCACCGCCAGGTGCTCGCCAAACCGGTTGGTCGAAACTCCCGCGCCCAGCAGGCGCGCCAGCGTGTCTTCTTCGCACGGCTCGCGCAACGTCGACGGCCGCACCACCTGCCCGCGCGCGGGCTTCAGTGCCGCAAGCCGCGAAAACCTTTGTTCGGCCGTCGCCATTATTGGGTTCCGCCATACGAATCGCACAGGCGGTCCAGTATCGCCACGGCGGCATCTTTTGTCCGCGGCGCCAAATCTCCCGCGGGACCCACGCACGACGGGCATCCCTGCGCGCACTCGCAGGCGGCAATCAGTTCGCGCGTTCTGCCCATTAGAACGTCGTGCGCCCGGTATAACGGCTCGGAAAAACCAATGCCTCCGGGATACGCATCGTACAAATACAAATTCGGCTCAAAAAACTCTTTAGCGTCGTGCGCAACGCGATCACGCAGCTGCACCGATTCCGTCATACTGTCGTCACTGTTGGGGTAAGGCGGCTTCTCCCCGATGGCCGTGCCCAGGTCGCGCCGGTCGCACATCAACAGCAGCGACGCCACGGATGCCAGCGCGTGCAGCAGCCCGAACATCCCGCTCTGCCTGTCGCTTATGGAAAACGGCAGCGACCCCAAGAAAGCGCGCTCCAGCGTGATCCAGTACGACGTGGTGTGCATTTCGTTCTCGGGCAATTCCAGGTTGCCCGCGCCGATATTTTCGTTGGTAAAAAATTTCAACTTCTTGAATCCAATTACTTGCGAACGCACCAGCACGTCGCCGCACGACCGCATCGCGGGAATGTCCGGCCGCACCTGGCTCACGCGCGACTTTTCGGCGCACTCCAGAATGCGCACCTGCGTATAGCGAATGGCGTCGGTGTAATAGTCCACATCCACGCGCTTCACGTACGCCTTGCGTTCTTTGAAATCCAGGCGCTCCACGTGATATTGCTGCCCGCCGTGAATATAGATCGCTTTTTCATGCACGGTGGTGAGCGCACTCGAAAAATCCACTTCGCCGATCACAGCAGGCGCGCCGGTGATGTCAATGATGATGAAGTTGTCGCTGGTCACCGAGCGCAAGCTCACCGTATCCGCGGGATACGCTTCCTGCGTCCAGTGATAATTTTCTCCCGCGCGGTGCAGAAGTCCCGCCTCCGCCAGCCGGGCGCAAATATCCTGCACGTCCACGCCGCCAAAGCGTTCCTGCGGCCCGATGGGCAGCTCGAATGCCGCGCATTTCAAATGGTTAATCAGGATTTCCAGGTTGTCCGGCTGGATGAAAGCATGCTCCGGCGTATTTCCAAAAAAATAATCCGGATTCCGCACGATAAATTGATCCAGCGGAGATGACGAAGCCACCAGCACCGCGCAAGAACTGCCGCTGCGCCGTCCCGCGCGCCCGGCGCGCTGCCACGTGGCGGCAATGGTCCCCGGATAACCCGCCATCACCACCGTGTCCAGCGAACCCACATCAATTCCCAGCTCCAGCGCGCTCGTGGACACCACCCCGCGAATCTGTCCATCACGCAATCCGCGCTCAATATCCCGGCGTTCATTCGGCAAATAACCGCCGCGATAGCCGCGAATGTTCGTCGCTCTTCCCGGCGGCTGCGGATTCGCCTGCTGCAGATAGGTCAGCATCAGCTCCGTATGTAAACGCGAGTTCGCGAACACCATCGTCTGCAGATCGCGCTTCAGGAATTCCTGGCTCACGCGGCACGCTTCGTTGATATAGCTGCGTCGAATTCCCAAAGCGCGGTTCACCACCGGCGGGTTGTAAAACACAAAAGTTTTCTCGGCCGCTGGGGCGCCGTTGGCATTCAAAACTTCCACATCCTTTTCGAGCAGCTTGCCGGCCAGATCCCCGGGATTGGCTATCGTCGCCGAGCAGCAAATAAATTGCGGATCGCAGCCGTAAAAATTGGCAATGCGTCGCAAGCGCCGCAGCACATTGCAAAGATGACTCCCGAATACTCCGCGATAGGTATGCAGTTCGTCCAGCACGATGTAGCGCAAATTCTCAAACAGCCTTGTCCATCGCGTGTGATGAGGCAAAATCCCCGTGTGCAGCATGTCCGGATTGGTCAGTACGATATGGCCTTTTTCCCGAATCGCCTTGCGCGCGTCGCTGGGAGTGTCGCCGTCATAGGTAAACACCCCGAATTTGTTGTCCAGCTTCTGATTCAGATCGTGGATTTCCGCCAGCTGATCCTGCGCGAGCGCCTTGGTCGGAAAAAGATAGATCGCCCGGGTATCGGCATTTTCCAAAATGGAGTTAATAACCGGCAGGTTGTAGCACAACGTCTTTCCAGACGCCGTTGGCGTCACCACCACGATGTTTTTCCCATCATGCGCCGCTTCCGCAGCCGCCGCCTGGTGGATGTACAGCCGCTCGATACTCTTGGCTTGGTATGCGGCGCGCAAATCGGCATGAATCCAGCCTGGGAAGTCCGCCCACTGCGCCGCGCAGGCAGGGAAGTGCCGCACCGCCGTAAGCGTTTCGCCATCGCGGTCGCGCAAAGCAAATCCGTCCAGCACTTCGCGCACGCGAGTGATCGACGAGCGTTCCGCCGCCGTGCGAACGGCCAAAGATTCCGGCATAGCAAGGCCCCCCGTTGATTCGCCTTTTGTTCGCCAAAGCTAGCATGGCGCGCGGCAGCCTGCAATACCAAATCAGGAGTTGTGCGGACGAAAAATCAAGATGGGGCTATTAAACGGGGGCAGCAACAGAAGCTGGTTTTCCGAAATTCATCGTTTCGCAGCGCGATATAAAATTACCCGCACCTTTTCGAGTGTAATCAAGCCCCCGTCCACCATTTCATCCAATCGCGGCAGGATTTCTTCAATGCGCTCGGACGCTTCGATCACTTCCAGGATGATTGGCAAATCCTGCGACATTCTGAGGAGTTTATCGGTGTGATAAACGCTGGACCCTCCAAAGCCGCCCACGCCCCGCAGCACGGTTGCTCCGGAAAATCCCTTCTTGCGAAGCATTTCGACGATCGCTTCGTGCAGTGATTTTCCGTGCCACTTGTCCGATTCACCGATGTGTATGCGCATCAATACCCGCTCGCCTTCAAACTTTTCATGTGTCATGGCCACACCTCAAACTGATTTTAGAATTTGTTGGCCAGGCGTATGCCCGCCACGGACAAGAACAGCCCGGCGATCACGCTGGCCCCCACATAAACGGAAGCACGCGCCCACCCGCCTTCTTCCATCATCTTCGCCGTTTCCCATCCAAAACTCGAAAAAGTCGTGTACCCGCCAAAGAAGCCCACTGCAATCGCCACGCGCCAGTCAGGCGAAATCACCATACGGTTTAACGTGAATTGTGCGATCAAGCTAAGAAAAAAGCAGCCCGTCAGGTTCACCAGCAGAGTACCGTACGGAAATGTTCCGCCAGTACGTACTTGCACCAATCCCTGCAAGCCGTAGCGGGCAAGTGTGCCGGCGGCCCCGAATAATGCGATTAATAAGATTCTCAAATTGGCTCCCGTCTGCGGCAGCACTGCTGGTTTCTGCGCGTACAAAAATGACGCCAAAAAACAAAAAACTCCTGGTGCCGCTAGGCAGCCAGGAGTCATCAGTTCCGTCAAATTCTCCGGAACGGTTATGGCGAACTCCATCGCCGTAAGATTTAAGCTAGTTTAGCACTTTCGCGAACACCCTCGGAAGGTTTCCTGCGTCGCGGGTGCTCAGTAGTGGAAGCGATATCGTACCTGTACAAATATCTCTCGCGGGTTCAAATAATGTGTCCCTCCGAACGTCAAACTGTTGTCCAGCAGCACTCTGCGATTCGCTACGTTGATGCCGCTCAGCGCCAGCGAAAGCCGCTCCCCGAAATTCTTGCCTAACGTAACGTCAAAAGTGGTGTGTCCCGGAAGATGTGCGGGCCCGGGCGGCGCATCGCCGTTTGTGAATCCGGACCCGTAATAAATATCTGTCGAAGCGTAGGTGCTCCACGGCAAAGTAAGGTTGCCGCCAACATGCAAGGTATTGCGTTGATCATGATCCAGCAGGAAGTGGCCCTCACCGCCTGGAGGAGCGAAATCCGTTAGCCCGCCACTGATAGCCCCAGTCCCTTGGACAATCTGGTTCGAGTACGTCACATAGACTTGCCCGTGGTTAGCGATCCGCGGCGACCGCAGGGTCAATTCCCAGCCTCGGATTAGCGCTCCATCAATGGTCAGCGGAAAGAAAATATCGGAATTTCCGACGTTGCTGTGGTCGAAATAATTTTTCGCACGCGTGCGAAAAGTGTCCGCGTCCAGGTTCCAACCTTTGTAGGGAATGGCCACCCCCAATTGCGATTCCTCGTCGCGTTCACCGTGCAGCGGAATAAACCCCAGGTTTTGCGAGTTTACGAATTGCAGCAATGGCCCCGACGCGGTTAACAAAGGGGGTAGCTGGTAAAAATGTCCGTAGAATCCGCGAAACACCCAATTGACCCTGGGCACCCGCACGGCGGCGCCGAATCGCGGGCTGGTTGCATTTTCGACGATGTTTCCGGAAAAGTGCGTCTGTCGAACCCCGGCATTCAGCGTCAGCCAGGACGCTACGCGGAACTCATCTTCCGCAAAAAGCGCGGCCATCGAGCCGCTCAGGCTCTCCGCATGCCGGAAGTCCTGCGCGAAATCAGGATCGGCCGGATCGTTAAAGATAACGCCGAATAATTCATCGTTTTGCTGCGCAAACCCATAAATACCCGCGCGGCCGTTATTGCGGCCCTGGACGTAGGACAGCGTCGCTTGACCGCCCTCATACTTCGAGTTTCGCCGGTCCGTCGTGGCACTCGGAAAATCGCCGGCGTTGCTCTCATAGTCGGCGGTATTGGAATGGTAAAACGGAGAAATTGTGAGCACGACACCGGTTCCAAAGGTCCGCACCCACGAGAACGCCATGAATGCATCGCTTTCCTTGTTAGCGTCGCGCAAACCATTGCTCGTCGGATCGTCGGGCGCATAAGGAATCTGGTAGTGATCTCGGCGCAGGGACGTAACGAATCGCAGTTGATTCTGAGAATCCACATTGAGCATCAACGAAGTAAATCCACCGTATCCATTCGCGCGATCGTGAATCACCGCCGATGTCGGCGTTTCCAGACCCAGGTCCGTCCGGTTGCCGTTCACGCTGGCGTAATAGGCAAAGCGGTTGGTATGCCCGCCAAAATTAATCTGGTCGTCGGTCTGATAAAAATTTCCGAAGCTGGTTACCAGCTCCGCATCGTTATTCCATTCAAAGCCGGTTCGGGGAGCAATGTTGAACACACCGTAAGTGCGGTCCCCAAAATCAGCTGAATAGCTGCCCCGCTGGGTCTCCACCGTATCGATGTCCTTCGGATCGATCTGTGGCCCCAGGTTGCTGGCAATATTCGTATTCGGTATCGGAACCCCGTCGATCACCCAGCTCACTTGGTGCCCGCCGCGCACGTGCAACTGGTCGTGCGTCACGTAAGCCCCGGGCACATAATTCGTAATCATTGCCAGGCTGTTTGAGCGTGAAGCGCCCGGCGTATCGCGAATCTCTTCACGGTTGATCAAATTCGTAGGTGTCGCCGACTCCGTCTGTTCCGTAGCGGAGTTGGCCAACACCGTTACGGACTCATTGTGGCTGCCCATGTGCAATTCGAAATGCAAAATGGGCGCGCTGCCTGAAAGTACCGCTACCCGCCGCTTTTCGGGCGCGAACGTGGGGTCCGCAACCGTCACCGAGTATTCCCCCAGGGGCACGGCATCAAAATGAAATTGGCCCTCAGCGTCCGTCATCACCGCAACGGTGTAGTCCGAATCCCTGGCCGCCAAAATAATTTTGATATCCGCCACAGGGCGATGCTGGGGATCGTGCACAATCCCTCGCACCGTGCCAAACACCGTGCTAAAAACGCTCGCGCCACACAGCAGCGCCATAACCCACAGCAAAATATGCCTTCGCAACACATCCTCCTATTTCTAAGCGCACCAGGCGCATTAATCGCGCGGTCGACACAGACCGCAGTCAGTTCTCTGTTTCCAGTCAGGGAAAGAAATGGCGGTTTGCCGGGTGTTCAGGAACGCGGAGGAGGGGAAAGCACTTCGATGCAACGCACAAAATCCTTCAATTTCAGGGCCGGCGCAGCGGTAACAAATTCATCAGACGCGATTATCGACAGACCTGCCGGCAGCACAAAAGTTGTCGCCGCGAGCAGCATCCGCTCGGTCTTCTCGCAGCAACTCATGCTGCAGTCTGACATCACATCACCAGCCTGATGTTCGCAATCCTGCGCGTGCGCCGGAGCCTTCGAATCATTCCGGGAATGATGATGTGCGGGAATTGGGCAATGATCGCCGGTGCAGCACGCCGCCGCATGAGCACTCCAGGCCGCTTCGGCGTACGGGGCAAAAAGCAACAGCGCCGCCACCAGGCAGCACCATGCCGAAATAACCCGCTCCCGTTTTGTCGAATTGGTTCTCACCACCGGTAGTCCATAATAACACAAAATACGGAACTCACACTCCCTGGCTCGTCGCCGCACCGCTGTACCTTGACTTGCCGGCGAGCGCACCGCAAACTTTGGTTCCTATGGCCCACATCTATATGCATTTTGATTTTGGCGCGAATGAAGATAAGGCGCAGGAAGCCCGCCACAAACTCGACGTCTGGAAGCAGGCATTTCGTCTCGACAAGAAACTTCAATACAAGCTGGACCGCCCGGAAGGGGCTGATGAGGAGGAAGCCGCCGCTGGCGGTGACTCGACACCGAGCGCCAATTCAAAATCGAGAGCCAAGGCCAACAAGAAAAACGAAAGTGACTCTGGCTCCGCAGCAAACCGCAACGAAAGTATCAGCCTGCTTGTACGCCTCTATTTCTCCAGCCACGAAAAATTGTCCCAGCAGCGCTGGCTCGATCGCATTCCCACGGAAGAGCCCTTCAAAGGCGCGTCACCCAAGGTCATTCGTCAGGGCCAGCCCGGCTTCGACGACGCCGTAAAGCAATTCGCCGATCTCGATTAGTGCTGCCGAACCACGCCACTTTGGTGTAGTCATTCGGCAATGAGCCCGCAGTTCAAACAGGATGGAATGCTGAATTTTCCGATATAATACGGCTTCTGCAGCCGGAACCAGCTTCCATCTTCATGCGAGGTCGGCACGAATGGCATTACAGACGCGCGTCAAAGTTGCCAAGCCTGACGCTCCCAAAATGCACGGCCTCGATCGCGACACCCTCGTTCGTCTTTATCGCACCATGTATCTTTCGCGGAAATTGGACGACCGCGAAATCCAGCTTAAGCGCCAGAATAAAATTTATTTTCAAATTTCCAGCGCCGGCCATGAAGCCGTCACCGCTGCCGCGGGTTTGCTTCTTCGTCCCGGCGTGGACTGGATTTACCCGTATTACCGCGATCGCGCGTTGTGCCTGATGCTGGGCGTCACGCCGCTCGAAACTTTGCTTCAGGCCGTTGGCGCGAAAGATGATCCCAGTTCCGGCGGCCGCCAGATGCCTTCCCACTGGGGCCATCCCGAATGGAATATCGTGAACCGCTCCTCCTGTACGGGCACGCAGTTCGTCCAGGCTGTAGGCGCGGCGGAAGCCACCATGTATTTCCAGCACCGCTCCAAAGCTCTTGCCAAAGCCAAAAAAGCCCCGTTAGGCCAATACGTCAGCTACGAAGACAACGAAATCGTCTACGTCTCTTCCGGCGACGGCGCCACTAGCGAAGGCGAATTCTGGGAATCGCTCAATACCGCATGCGTCAAAAAGCTTCCCATGTTTTATCTCATCGAGGATAACGGCTACGCCATCTCCGTTCCTGTGGAGGTCCAGACCGCCGGCGGCAGCATCTCCAAATTGGTGCGCAGCTTCCCCGGCCTGCAAGTCGCCGAATGTGACGGCACCGATCCTCTGGAAAGTTATGCCGCGTGCCGCGATGCCATTCAATATTGCCGTGACCGCCGCGGCCCCTCGCTGGTTCATGCGCAGGTGACGCGGCCGTATTCGCATTCGCTTTCGGACGACGAGAAGCTTTACAAATCTTCCGAAGAACGCGAAAGGGAAGCGCACCGCGATCCCATCTCTAAATTCTCCCTTTTTCTCGTTCGCGAAGGCCTTGTGGACCAGAAACAAATCGAGGACCTGGAAGCCGAAGTGGATAACGAAGTTCGCGACGCGGCGGACCAGGCTTTGGCTGCCGTCCCGCCCTCCATCGATTCCATCCAGGTAAATGTTTATTCGCCGGACGTGGATCCCACCTCCTCAGCATTTGAATCGCAACCGCAATATCAGGGCGCGCCAAAAACAATGGTCGAAATGGTCGCCGCCACGCTTTCCGACGAAATGTTGCGCGACGAGCGCATCACCGTGTTTGGCGAGGACGTGGCCGACGCCAGCCGTGAAGAAAATCTCAAGCAGGTAAAAGGGAAGGGCGGCGTTTTCAAAGCCACCGCCGGCTTGCAGCGCAAATTCGGCCCCGATCGCGTTTTCAATTCACCCCTCGCGGAAGCCAGCATTGTTGGCCGCGCCATCGGCATGGCTACGCGGGGACTCAAGCCTGTCGCGGAAATTCAGTTCTTCGATTACATCTGGCCCGCGATGATGCAGATTCGCGATGAGCTTTGCGTGATGCGCTGGCGTTCGAACGGCACTTTCAAATGCCCGGCGGTAATTCGCGTGGCCATCGGCGGCTACCTTACCGGAGGCGCCGTATATCACAGCCAGAGCGGTGAATCGATTTTCACCCATTGCCCCGGCCTGCGCGTGGTCATGCCTTCCACGGCTCTCGATGTTGCCGGTCTGTTGCGCACTGCCATCCGTTGCGACGATCCGGTGATGTTCCTCGAGCACAAACATCTCTACCGCCAACCCTACAATCGCTCTGAGTATCCCGGTCCCGAGTACACCGTGCCGTTCGGCAAAGCGCGCGTGGTCACCGAAGGCACCGACGTCAGCATCATCACTTACGGCGCGCTGGTTCACCGCGCCGAGGTCGCCGCCGCGCAGCTCGGCCGCGAAGGCACCTCGGTCGAAATCATCGACCTTCGCTCACTTTCGCCTTATGACTGGGAAGCCATTGCCGCGACCGTGCGCAAAAATCACCGCGTGATTGTCGCCTACGAAGACATGCTTAGCTGGGGCTACGGCGCGGAAATCGCCGCGCGCATCGCCGATGAACTTTTTGAGGAACTCGACGCCCCGGTAAAGCGCGTCGCCGCCATGGACACCTTTTGCGCTTACCAACCCAACCTGGAAGACGTGATTCTGCCGCAGACTTCCCATATCATCAACGCCGTCAAGCAAATCCTCGAATACTAAGTCGCAGCTAAATTAAGGCTCCTCGTCCGAGCTGGTATGAAATGAAACTTTTAGCCCGTCTTTCACGTAATATACCTTGAGAAGCGTCACCTCTGGAGGTGTCTCAATGACCTGTCCAAATTGTCAAAAGGAAATCGCCGATCATTCGAATTTCTGCTACAACTGCGGCGCCCGCCTTGGCGCAACGGCCTCCCCGGGCGGTATACCCCCGGCACACGCGGTGAAGCGTTTGACGCGTTCCAGTACCGACAAGAAAATCGCGGGAGTTTGCGGCGGCCTCGCGGAATACTTCGACCTTGATCTCACGCTGGTCCGCATTTTGTGGCTGGTGCTGCTTTTCTGCGCGGGCACCGGCTTCCTCGTTTACTTCATCCTGTGGATCGCGCTCCCTGTGGCTCCCCCGCGCCTCGCCGCCACCTCGGTAACCGCCACTTCGTAGCAGCCGGCCTTTTGTTTCCAAAAATCCCCACACGCCGAATTTGTGTGCAGGGATTTTTGTGAGCGACGGCCTCGTATCTTTCAACAATTCGCAAAGCGCTATTTTGGTCTTGATTTCGGTCCGCGTGATCGCCCGCCGCCTTCATACAACGCGTGATCGATGGAAGCTTGCCCGGCTCCTACCGTTGCCAGCGCAAAACATCCGGCAAGCAGCGCGAGCGGGAATTCATAATTGTGAATGGCTATCAGTCCGCCGCCGCTATGCACCTTCCAGATCGCCACCGCCATTTCAATCGCCAGCAGCAAAGCGGCTACCCGCGTAAATAGTCCCAGAATCATTAATCCCCCGCCAAAAACCTCCAGCATTCCGGAAACCGCCACGAAATAACCCGGCAAGCCGTGTTGCGTAAACATGCCGTGCATTCCGCCTGGATGCGTCAGCTTGGGGTAACCGTGCGAGATAAAAATGATCCCCAACGCCAGTCGCAGAAGCAACAAGCCCAAGGGCTGCAAGGCGTTCAAACGTGTCATAAAAATTTCCCCACTGCGACCTGATTCTCAGATCGACTCGGCATTCTAGCAGAAAGAAAACTCCGATCCGATCCAAACTCGTTGCCGCGCCACATTCAGGTACAATATTTGCAGAGATGATTAACGGATAATGCGCGGTAGTCAGACCGAGACTTCACGAAACAAAAGCAAATTTCAGCGGGTAACGGGAATCTTTCAGCGCCGCATCTCGATGACGCCCCTCCAGATGAATTTGATGGCTCGTCCGTGAAGCGCAAACTGCTCGTCGCCGTACCTCTTTTGTGCGTGGTCGCCCTGCTCGCGTGGTTTTTCCGCCCCAAACACGAAACTCTCGGCGAGGGCTACATCAGCGAACGCAGCGTAACGCTGTGGAGCGGCGTCGCCCAGGTCCGTGAGCCGCTGGATACTCTCCATTTCGGCGATCGCGTCGAAATTATTTCCCGCCACAACGACAGCATCAAAATAAAAACAGCTACTGGCGCCGTCGGCTGGATTGATGCCCGGTTACTGATGGAGCCGGCCTTGTGGCAACGCAGCGCCAAGTTGTTGACTCAGGCGCAAGCTTTGCCCGTGCAGGCGCGGGGCCGCACGAAGGTATCCACGAATCTGCGCGTGCAGCCAGGCCGTACCCAGCCGCGTCTTTATCAATTCGGCCGCGGCATCCCTGTTGAAGTTGTCGGGCGCGCCGTCGCAGATGTGGCTCCGGTCTCCGATGAAAAGGAATCTTCGAATGAACCTGCGGAAGCAAAAAAAGAAGAATGGTTGTTCATCCGCGGATTGGCCACGCGTCCGCCCGGGGAATCCATTCCCCGCCTTCCTGATGCCACCAACACAACGCGTCCCGGCGATCAAACCATCCCCATCGCCGGCTGGATTATCGGCCGCTTCGTTGAACTGGCCATGCCGGATGCCGTCAAGGAAGGAACATCGTCGGCCAACGTTCGCGCTGTCGCCTGGTTCGAACTTAACAAAAGTTCGGAGGCTTCCGGCTCCAGGCCTCAGTATCTTGTCGCGGGCGCTCGCGGCCCCGACTGGCAGCCGTGCGATTTCACCAACATCCGCGTGTACACCTGGAACGTCAAAAAAACACGTTACGAAACGGCCTTCATCGAAAATAATCTATGCGGCCAGATGCCCATACGCGTCGGCAAGAGTCCCAAGTCCGAACCGGAATTTCGCTTTCGGAGCAAAGGCGCCGACGATGAAGAGCGCGTATATCGCTTGATACAAACCGTGGTGCGGCGCATTCGTGAAGGCGGCACGCCCAGCTCGGACAAAAAAAGGCCCGTCGCCAATAAAACGAAAGCTAAGCCGCCGGCAAGAAATAAAGGCAAGAAAAAGCCCTGAAGAAAAATCCATGACCCTGCACATTAACGAAACGGAAGTTCGCTCCCTGCTCACCATGCCCATGGCGCTGGAAGCCGTGGAAGATAGCCTGCGAAAGCAAGGCCGGGGCGAAGTGCTGGTCCAGCCACGCCGCCGCTTCGAATTGCCGCACGGTTTTTTCCATTACATGGCGGCAGCGGACTACGCTGGCGGCTACGTCGCCGAAAAGCAGTACACCTACGTGAGCGGCAAGATTCGCTTTCTCGTGCTGCTGTACGAAATCGCCACCGGCGATTTACTGGCCCAGATCGAAGCCGACTACATGGGCCAGTTGCGCACCGGCGCCGCTTCCGGCGTGGCCACCAAATTTCTTTCTCGCGCGGGCGCGCGCGTCGCCGCCGTCATCGGAACCGGTGGACAGGCCCGCACGCAGCTCGAAGCCGTCGCCGGTGTTCGAAAGCTTGAATCTGCCCGGGCCTATGGGCGTGACGTAGCCCGTCGCGAAAAATTTTGCTCGGAAATGGCCCAATGCCTCGGCATCCCCGTTTACGCCGCGAGCTCCGCGCCCGAAGCCGCGAAGGGCGCGGACATCGTGTGCACCGCCACCACCGCCTCGCAGCCCGTAATTACTGGAGCGGACATTGCTCCAGGCATGCATCTCAACGCCATCGGCGTGAATCACGCCAACAAGCGCGAACTCGACGGCGAAGCGGTAAGCCGCGCGAATATCATCGTCGCCGACTCTATCGAGCAGTCCAAGCAGGAAGCCGGTGATCTAATCATGGCCTTTGACGGCGACGTTGCTCGATGGTCCGCCGTAAAAAGACTGGCCGACGTGGTCGAAGGCAAAGAACCCGGCAGATCAGACGACACCCAGGTTACGCTTTTCAAATCCAACGGCATCGCCTCCTGGGATCTGGCTGTAGCCGTCAAAGTTCTGGCGCTCGCGCGCGAAAAGGGTCTCGGTCGAAAACTGCCTCTGTGGACCGATACACGATCTACCTGAGTTGCGAAAAAGCCGCCGGCATGCGAAATTCATGCGCCCAACATTGACAGTGCGAAACCGCTAGGAACACACTGGAAACCGCGCTCGCAGGAAATCAACGCGCCGCAACCCCGGTGCTGCAGTAAACTGGTTTCCCGGTCACGCGCGAACTGGACGCACAACGCTAGACGACATGCGAACACTCCCGGATTATCTAAGAAAAGGTATGAAGCTGGTGATCGTAGGCTGCAATCCCAGCGAATCGTCCGTGCGCGTTGGCCACTATTACGCGGGCCGCGCAAATCAGTTCTGGCCGGTCCTTTACAAGGGTGGAGTTGTTCCCGAGCCGTTCGATTATCACGATGACAAGCGCGTCATTGAATTTGGAATCGGCCTCACTGATCTGGTGAAACGCCCCACAAAAACGACCGCCGAACTCACTCGCGAAGATTTTGCCGAAGGCCGCATCGTGCTCTCCCAGCGTCTCGGAGAATTCACTCCGCATGTAATCGCCTTCAACGGAAAACTTGCCTTCGAACAATTCGCGCAGCGCAAATGCAAGTACGGGTTCCAGAAAGAACCCCTTTACGGGGCGCACGTGTACGTCTTGCCAGAAACAAATACTCAAGACGAGCGCGGAAACCCCGAGCGCGTTCGCCATTTCCGCAAGCTCGCGCAGTTGGTCTCGCGCACCGCCACGGAACGCGCCGCCGGCGCGAAAGGGAACCAGGCTAACTAAGACACCGAAATATGAATGAAACCACCCAGCCTGCGCAGTGCGATGCCCTGATTCTGGAATCGAAACAGGACGGCATCGCGACTCTGACCTTAAACCGTCCTGAGAAGATGAACGCCCTTAACAAAGATCTTGCCGTGGCGCTAAACGAAAGTCTTGGCCGCATCACCACTGACAAATCCATCTTTGTTGTAATCATCACTGGAGCCGGCCGCGCTTTTTGTGCTGGCGGCGATCTCGGCGTAATCGGCGAAGGCCGCAAGAATAACGACACCACCGAGCTGGAGCCGCTCTTGCGGGCTGGCATGCACGCCGTTTTGAAAATCCGCAGCATGGCCCAGCCCGTCATCGCCGCTGTGAATGGCCCCGCCGCTGGCGCGGGCATGAACATCGCCCTGGCCGCCGACATTCGCATCGCTTCCGAAAACGCCAGTTTTGGTCAGAACTTCGTGAAGGTCGGGCTGTTTCCCGACTATGGTGGCACCTATTTTCTTCCTCAATTGGTCGGCCCTGCAAAAGCCGCCGAAATGTTCTACACCGGCGACATGATTGACGCGAAAGAAGCCCTGCGCCTGGGCATTGTCAATCACGTGGCCGCCGCCGCCGATCTCGAATCGCAAACCATGCAAATGGCCACTAAAATTGCCGCCGCTCCTTCCCTGTCCATTCGGGCCATGAAGAATGCCCTCTTCGGCAGTCATAAGCTGCAGCTGGAAAAAGCTCTGGATGACGAAGTGGACCAGCAGATGAAATGTTTTAGATCGCCTGACTGTCGCGAGGGTATTAACGCATTTCTCGAAAAACGGCCTCCAAAATTTCACGGCAAGTGATCGCGTGAAATTAACGCCGCACATTTTAGACAATAATTCTTGGGAAGGAATGGCTACATCCTTGGACGAGCTACAGATATCTCCCGCTGACGTGAAAGCCCGCATGGACCGCGGCGAAAAACTCGTTTTCGTTGACGTACGCGAGCCCTGGGAATACGAGTTGTGCAGGATTGAAGGCGCCAGGCTCGTTCCGCTCGGCTCCCTCGCAGCAAATGTCGGCGGCCTTCTGGGCGTCGACGAAGTGATTTGTTATTGCCACCACGGGATGCGCAGCCTCGATGCTGCCGCATGGTTGCGATTCCAGGGCATCGAAAAAGCTAAATCTTTGTCGGGTGGCATCGAGCGCTGGTCCACCGATGTCGATCCTCACGTGCCTCGCTACTGAAGAGCGCGAAGTACCCGGTTCTGCACTAAAATTAGTACCATCAGCAGCGCATTTCAATTTCGGAGTTCTACTTCATGGCCAAAGCAAAAATAAAATTCCTCCAGAAGCCGGCTTGCACTACCTGCAGGAAAGCCAAAGCCTATCTTGAAAGACTCGGCGCCGAAATCGAATCGCGCAGCCTCGATAAACAAAAACTGAGCAAAACTGAGCTGGAAGAAATCATCGGCGATCGCGACTACAAACAGTTCTTGAGCGCCCGCAACGAACTCTATCGCGCAAAAAATATGAAAGATCATCCGCCGTCGCGCACCCAAGCCATCGCCTTGATGTCCGAAAATCCTAACCTGATTCGCCGCCCGCTGGTGATGCGCGGCCACCGCCTGGTGATCGGCTACGACGAGCATGCCTACAAAGAAATCGTCAAATAACCGTTCGAACAACAAACCATGAAACCAGAGGTGAAAACCATCGCGGTCATCGGCGCCGGCACTATGGGCAGAGGCATTGCTTATGCCGCGGCCCTCGGCGGTTACACCACCGTCCTCGAAGACGTGTCCGCCCCCCGGCTCCAGGAGGCTGTCGGCTGGATTACGCAGGCCTTCACCCAAGGCGTCTCGCGCGGAAAAGTAGAAGCCGGAATTCGCGACCGTGCCCTTCCTCTGATTTCCACCGCCACCTCCGTTCAGGACGCCATCCGCGATGCCGATCTCATCATCGAAGCCGTCCCCGAAGAAATGGAAATGAAGATGGAGTTGTTCACCATCTTCGACAAATTTTCCAAACCCGCCGCCATTTTTGCCAGCAACACCTCCTCGCTCTCCATCAGCGATATGAGCGAGCTAACCGTTGCGCGCGAACGCTGCATTGGCATGCACTTCTTCAATCCCGTCCCTAAAATGAAATTGATCGAACTGGTAAGGACTCCGCTCACCTCTGACGACACCGTCGAAGTCTGCACCAACGTTGGCCAGCGCATGGGCAAGGAAGTCGTGCTCGTGAAGGAGTCTCCCGGCTTCATCACCACCCGCGTCAACGCCCTCATCGGCAATGAAGCCTTCGTGATGCTCGAGGCCGGCATTGCTTCCGCGCGCGACATAGACAAGGCCCTCAAGCTCGGCCTCAATCACCCCATGGGCCCCTTCGAACTCGTCGATCTCGTCGGCCTCGACGTGCGCCTCAGCATTCTCGAGTATCTGCACCACACCCTCGGAGAAAAGTACCGCCCCAGCCCTCTTCTCAAGCAGTATGTACAAGAGGGCCGCCTGGGCCGCAAGACCGGCCGCGGCGTTTACGATTACGCGGAGCCCGAAAGCAAAGAAAGCGTCCCGCCTGGTGATTAGCCGGCGGTGAAACTGGGAACGACATAGCGATGAATTCTCTTAAAGACAGAATCGTAATCCAAAAGGGCGATCTCACGGATATGGACACTGACGCCATCGTGAACGCCGCCAACAATGATTTAATCCTCGGCGCCGGCGTCGCTGGCGCGATTCGCCGCAAGGGCGGCGACGAAATCCAGCGTGAATGCGACGCCATCGGCACTATCCCGCTCGGCTACGCGGCTATTACCGGCGGCGGCAAGCTGAAAGCGCCTTTTGTGATTCACGCCGCCAGCATGGAGCTCGGAGGAATTACCACCGCGCAAAATCTAAAAGGCTCGACTGCCCACGCGTTGCGCATTGCCGCGGAGCGCAATCTCAAATCCATCGCGTTTCCGGCGTTGGGCACCGGTATCGCCAGATTCCCCATGAAAGAATGCGCCACCATCATGCTGCACGAGGCCGCCCAGCACCTCCAGGCCGAAACATCCATCGAGAAAATATATTTCGTCTTATTTGATGAAGAAGCGTGTGGAATATTCGAACGCGCCTGGAAGCGCCTGCAGACGGAAATGAAAAAAGATTTCGCGAAGGCTTCTCCCGCTTAGCCCTGGCCCATTAAGAAAACTAGGACGGATCGGTGCGCTTCTTCAGCACCGGACGGTTCCCCTCGGAAGGCGCCGGAATCGCCGCGGGCGGAATCGGCGTAGCCGTGCCGCCGGCTCCAGGAGCCGCAGCGGTTGTCGCGCCTTCGGTGTACGCCTTCTTTAAAAATCCTTCCGCCACCTGCTGTGCGCCACCGGTGTTGTCATTCGTCCTTTTGGCTTTGCTGTACTCATTCACCGCGCGTTCCCGCTGCGCCAGCAAATCAAAAATCTTCCCCAGATAAATGTGGCTCCATACTTCGGTCCACTTCTCCGACGGCTCTGGAACTGCCTGCAACGCCTCGCGAAATGCGTTGGCCGACGCCTGGTAATTTTTCTGATAGAAAAACGCCTCGCCCATCCTGAAATTCGCCAGCGGCCGGTTTGGCTGAATCGCCAGCGCGCGCTGATATTGCGTCACCGCATCGTAGTATCGCCCTTGCTCCGCCAGCTCTTCTCCGCGCGCCACCGCGGCCCTGCCACGCAACGTCGTGCTCGCCTTCAGAATCAGGTTGTTCGGATCGACGCGAATTCCGCCGGGTTTCGGCCGGCCAAAGGTTTCCTCCGTAAAATCTGATTCCGATCCGATGACATCGATGGTCTTCGTCTCCGGATTTCCCTCCGTATCGATGCGCAACTCCACCGGCATGCGGAAAGTATCCAGCGGCTGCTTGATTTTCCCCGCAATCCGAAATCCCTTGGGCGTGCGGTAAACCACGTACTCCACCGTAAATTCCGGTATGCCCGTCGAATTCAGCCACTGCGTAAAAAATCCGCGCAGGTCCGGCGGCGCCTCACCTTTCTTTGCCGACGTCTGCGCGTGTTGTTGCGCCAGCACCGCAAAATCTTCTATACTCGCGCTCTTCCCCTGGTACTTGGCGTAAAAATCGTGCAGCAAAGACTTAAATGCCACATCGCCCATTTGCGCGCGCACCATGTGAAATATCATCGCGCCCTTGTTCATCACCACCGACCGGTAGTCGGCCGAGTACGGTGCCAGCCGCGCCGACTGTGCGATGGGCGCAGCGTCTTCAAACATAAGCGCGCCCACGGCAAACTCATCCACCGCCTTCAGCCCCGCTTCTTTCCCGGCGTTTTGTTCCGCGTACAGGGCTTCCGAGTAGCGCGCCAACCCATCGCTGATCCACACGTCCGATGGCGACGCCGGCAAGATCTGGTTGCCCCACCATTGCGAAGCCACCAATCTCGCAATCGTGCGGTCGTTCGCTTTGGGGTCCCAGGCGCGCTGACTCAGCAGCAAAAGTCCCGGCCCGGCGAAATCCCGCAATGTTCCGTCAGGAATCTGTACCAGCGTCATGGATGGGTCCGGCAGCGGCCCGAACATATCTGAAAATGCCGTCATGGACCGGGCCACCGACGCCGCAAAGTCCGCCGCGTTTCCCGAAGCCGTTTTCGGCGCGTAAACCGCCACGCCCACGCCTTCGGCTTGCTGGGGATTGAGTTGTAAATTTCCCGCCACAAACGTTCCGTTTGGCGCGGCATTCTTGCATTCGAAGGTGTACACAATTCGCGCGCCATCAACGGGATTTTTCCCGGCCACCGAACTCGGCGCCAGAGCTTTGCCCGTTCCCGCCACCGCAAACGTATCCGGCACATTCAAGTGAAACGTCGCGGTATAACGATTCGAGGGGTAATCCGTCAGCGGAAACCACCGCGAGGGCAGCAGCAGGTAGGCGTTGTCGTGGTTAATCACCGCCGCGCGCACGCCCGGTACCGGACTGTTCTCCTCATTTGCCAACAGGCCGGCATAAGTAAACGTCAGCGACAGATGCCCGCCTACAGCCACCGGCGTAGGTACCGTCACCACCACAAACAACGCATTTTGGTGATCCCGCTCAAACGTCAGCGTCTTGCCGTCCGCGGACTTAACCTCTTTGACCTCAAGATTAGGGTGCAACTCCACACGGACATTCCCGGAAACTTCCAATGCTTTGAAATCCACTTTCGCGGTTGCCGAAATCGACTGCCGAATGGTATCCAGCGTGGCGGAAACATCATAATTTTCCGCCACAAAAGCCACCGGGCGCGGCGCCTGCGCGCTCAACGAACCGGCCGCCAGCAGTAACAGGGGCATGGCCCCCAAGCGCACCATCGGCTTCAGAATTTTTTCACGAAGGGCCATCGGACCCCTTTCACGTTTTCCAGTTGGAATCGCAGCACCGCTTAGCGCGCCGCAGCTATCACCTGCTTATAGGATACCAAACCTCTCACTTCGCGTTGCTTTGCGCCGATCGCAGTTGGGCCACAACCGCCTCAGCCGCTCGCTCGACCGCTCCGGGAGGCCCTAACAGCCGTGTTACCTCCGCCAGCCCGCGCCGCATTTCCGCCAATTTTTCAACCCCTTCATTGGATGCGGAAAGCAGCGACTTGGCTTCGGCGACCACCCTCTCCGCGGTGAAATCGTCCTGAATCAGCTCCGGCACGACCGCGCGGCCGGCAATCAGGTTCACCATGCTGAAGAATTTCATGCGCACCAGCGGCTTGGCCAGCCGCGCCGTCATCGGCGACAGCCGGTAAATTACGATCATCGGCTTACCAAGCAGCGCCGCCTCCACCGTGGCCGTGCCGCTCGACACGACGGCCACATCCGCGGCCCCCAGCGCGTCATACGTGGAGCCCGACACCAACCGCACCGAATGGTCCTCAGGAAAGAACGCCTCTAAATCCATTCGCCGGATCCCCGGCGCCACCGCGACAACTGCCTGCACCTCCGGTATCGAACCCCTCAGCTGCCTGAAAGCTTCTCCCAGAATCGCGCCGTGATGGGCAATCTCTCCTCGACGGCTCCCCGGAAGAATCGTTAGAATCGGTTTCTCCGCATTCAGGCCATGTTCGGCGCAGAATTCCTCACGCGTCTTGCTCACCCCTACATTGCCAACCAGCGGATGCCCGATAAATTCCACGGTCACTCCCGCGTCGCGATAAAATTTTTCCTCGAACGGGAAAATGCAGAGCGCTTGGCTAAACCTGCGCCGCACCAGGTTTGCCCTCCACGGTCGCCACGCCCAGAATTGCGGGCAGATGTAATAGATGTTTCTTATCGCTAGTGGTGTTAATTTCCGCGCCAGACGCAGGTGGAACCCCGGAAAATCCGTGAGAATTGCCAGGGGCGGTCGTCGCCGCTGCGCTTCCTCCACCAGCCGCCCCATCGCCCTTCGTAGCGAAGGAAGTTGCTTCAGCACCTCGGTGATTCCTACTACTGCGACTTCCGAATAGTCGATGATCGTCTCTACGCCTGCCGCGCGCATCTCCGGTCCGCCCATTCCAAATAGCGCCACATCTGCCCGCCCCTTCAGGGCCGTGGCCAGTCGGGCTGCGTACATATCCCCGGAGGCTTCGCCCGCGGACAGCAGAATAGGAATAGCGGTCATGATTCTGTGGACGAGGTTGAACTTGACAGTGCGAGAAAATCAATCAATTTGTAATTAGCGGCATGAAGTAAGCCTGACTCAATCATTTGCCTGTAATGGGGAAGATTCAACAGCCGCCACCGGCAAATGCAGTTCCTGCTCTTTATATTGCAACTGGTACAAACGGTAGTAAATTCCACGCTGCGATAACAACTCCTGGTGCGCGCCCTGCTCCCTGAGCCTGCCCTTGTGGAACACCAGGATGCAATCCGCGTGTTGAATCGTGCTGAGCCGGTGGGCAATCACTAGCGCCGTGCGCCCGGAAAGCAAGCGGTCCAGGGCCTCGCGAATGAGCAACTCGGTCTTGGTGTCCACGCTCGAAGTCGCTTCGTCCAGAATCAGGAATCTTGGATTGTGTGCCAGCGCGCGCGCGAAATTGATCAGTTGCCGCTGGCCGACGGACAGTGTCGAGCCGCGTTCATTGACCGCCGTGTCCACGCCGCCCGGCAGCGCGCGTATAAAATCGCCCAGCCCAACTTCGTCTACGGCGTGTTCCACGCTCACGCGATCGATGCCCGCGGTACCCAGCCGCACGTTCGAGTCAATCGTGCCCGAAAACAAAAATGGATCTTGCAGCACAATCCCGAATTGCCGCCGCAAATCCTGCAGCTGAATCGTTCGAATATCGATTCCGTCCAGCAGAATCTGCCCGCGCTGAACATCGTAGAACCGCAACAGCAGGGAAATGAGCGTCGTCTTCCCCGCGCCGGTGTGGCCCACAATAGCCATTGTCTGGCCGGGTTCTACCTTGAACGAAACGTCGCGCAGCACCCAGTCTTCTTCGTGCGGCTCTCCCGTGTGCCGGTAAGAAAACCACACATTGCGGAACTCGATTTCGCCACGCGGTTCGCGCAGCGGAACCGCCTTGGGATCGCTCGCGATAGTCACTGGCTCGTCCAGTAGCCTGAAAATTCTTTCCGACGCGGCCATCGCCGATTGCAAAATATTAAACTTCTCGCTCAAATCCTGAATTGGCCGGAAAAATCGCTGCGCATATTGCATAAATGCTACCAGCACTCCCAGCGTCAGCGTGTTCGCAAAAATGCTGATTCCACCGACCCACAGAATCAGCGCGATAGCCGCCACGCCCAGAAATTCCACCGTGGGGTAAAACAGCGCGAACGCCAGAATCGCATCCTTGTACGCCAGCATATGGTCGCGATTGCGCTTGATGAATTCCACCCGCGCGCGCCGCTCGCGATTGAACACCTGCACGATGCTCATGCCCGAAATGTATTCCTGCAGAAACGCGTTGATGCGCGCTATGGCTGTGCGGATTCGCCGGTTGGCTTCGCGCACGAATTTGCGAAACACAAAGGTCACCGCCAGGATCAGCGGGAGCACCGCCAATGCCGCCAGCGCCAGCCGCCAGTTCAAATACAGCAGCACGCCCACCATAACCGCCAGCAGGAAAAAATCGTTGATCATGGTGACCACGCCGGCGGCAAACAAATCGTTTAGCGCATCCACGTCCGTGGTCACGCGCGTGACCAGCCGGCCCACTGGGTTCTTGTCGAAATAGCTCATGGACAGCCGCTGGATATGTCCAAAAATCTCCTGCCGCATGTCGTACATGGTTTGCTGCCCGACGCGTTGCATGATGCGGATCTGTACGTACTGCGCCAGAAAATCAAAAAACAAAACCAGCAGGTAGATCAGACTGATCAGCACCAGCCCGCGCCGCGCCGCAGCCAGGTTGATGGTCTGGGAAACCGCGGGAGTCAGGTAGCGGTCAATTGCCACCTGAAATAATTTTGGCGGAGCCAGCTCCAGCGGCGTAACCGCCAGCGTCAACGCCAGCGCCAGAATCACCCGCCACTTGTAGGGGCGCATGTACGCCAGCAAACGCCGCATCAGTCGCGAGTCGTAAGCTTTTCCTAGCGCTTCTTCTTCGTGTGCGTTGCTCATGCGCGTTCGAGTTCTTCTTCCAGTAATTGCTTCTGATATAGGTCCGCGTAGTACCCGTCCCGCGCCACCAGATCTTCATGCCTTCCGCGCTCAACAATCTGCCCGTCGCGCAGCACCACAATCTGGTCGGCTTCCTGCACCGTCGAGGTCCGGTGCGAAATCAGGATGGTGGTCCGTCCCGCCATGATTCCGCGCAGCCGCGCAAGTATCCGCTCCTCCGTCTGCGTATCCACCGCCGAAAGGGAATCGTCCAGAATCAGAATTCTCGGGTCTCTCACCAGCGCGCGCGCAATCGCGGTCCTCTGCTTCTGTCCGCCCGACAGCGTGATGCCGCGCTCTCCTACTACGGTTTCGTACTTTTCCACGAAATCTTCAATATCCCCTTCGAGGTTTGCCACCTCGGCCGCTTCGCGAACGCGTTCAGCGTCGAATTTCGGCAAACCAAACGCGATATTCTCCCCCAGCGTGTCGCCGAACAAATACGTGTCTTGTGGCACGTAGCCTATCGCCCGCCGCAGCGTTTCCAGCGGCCACTCCCGTATCGGCCGTCCGTCGACCAGCAATTCACCATTCGGCGCGTCCCACAATCTTGCCACTAGCGCCGCCAGCGTAGTTTTACCGCTGCCCGTCGGCCCGATGATCGCCAGCGTCGAGCCCGCCGGTATCCGCAAATTTATGTTCCTCAGTATTGGCTGACTGCCACTGGTCCCAGCGCCAGTTCCGTTCGAAGGAGCGCCCTTGTTAATCGCGATCGACGCGGACGATGTCCCGTTTGCCGTAGCTCCCCCTGCATTTCCATCGCCCGACAACATCGTCGGATACGTAAACGTCAAATCGCGGAATTCAATCTCGCCCTGAACTTCCTGGCCCGCCGGAACTTTCGCATCCCGATCGTCAATCCTCGGCTGCGCATTCAGGATATACGTCAACCGCCCCATCGAAGCCGCCCCACGCTGGAAGATATTTGTTACCCAGCCCAGCGCAATCATCGGCCACACCAGCAGCGTCAAGAAATTCGAAAACGAAACCAGTCCCCCCAGGGAAAGCTGGTTACGCAAAAATAAAAATCCGCCCTTCCACAAGACAATCAGGAAAGTGGTCCCGATCAGCGCCTGCAGCGACGGCATGAACATGCTCCAGGTGCGAATCAGCTTCACGTTGCGCGCCACGTACTCACGATTAGGCTCGTCAAAGGCGCGAATCTGCGCATCTTCCTGCGCGTAAGCACGAATCACGCGCACGCCCGAAAGGTTTTCCTGCACCTTCACCGAAAGCGCCGCCAGCGACGCCTGTATCTTTTCGTATAATTCGTGAATCACTTTTCCGAAGTGGCGCACCACCACCGCCACCACCGGAACCGGCAGCAAAACCCACATGCTCAGCGACGGCGACAGCTTGAACATCAGCACGATCGCCATCAGCATGGTGACCAGTGTCGTCGCGCTGTACATGATCCCGGGTCCCAGCACCATGCGCACCGCATTTAAATCATTCGTCGCCCGCGACATCAGCTCGCCCGTCCGGTTGCGCACATAAAACTCCGGCTCCAGCACCAGCAGCTTGTCCAGCAGATCATTGCGGATATCAAACTCGATGTCGCGCGAAACGCCGATTAGTATCCACCGCGTCGAAAAAGACAGAATCCCTTTCAGCGCGATGCATCCCACCAGCAACAGGCAGTAAATCGCCAGCGTATGCCGGCTCGACGGCGCATAGAAAGGAACCATCCGGCTTAACCACGTGGCTGGCAGCGCCCCGCCTCCCGGCACGCCGTGCGAGAATGGCCGTGGGCTTCCCGCCAGCACATCAATGATGATTCCGGTCGCTAGCGGCACCACGTTGCCCACAATGCCCATCAGCGCCAGTGCGAACAGCCCCAGCGTCAGTCCCCCGGTGTAGCGCCGCAAATAGGGAAACAGTCCGCGCAGATTTTTCCACGCGGAAACTTTCTCCGGTTTTTTGGGAGCAGCCTGCGCGCCCAGCGCAGCACTGGTTGTGGCCGCCGCGCTCATCGCAGCGTGGACCTCACATTTTCAAGCGTCGCCGATTCCTTCAAGAAATGTTCGTACGCGGCGTCCAGCGATTGATACCGCTTCGTCGCCGGATTCCAGCGCACGCCCACCGGCAGCACGTGCGTATCCCCATGCACTTTCAAGGGCGTGAAATATAGCTGCAAACCTTTTTCTGGGTTTTGCTCATACTGCAGCCGCCAGCCGGTTATCGAATCCAGCGGCGTTAAACCTAAAAATCCTTTGGAGTTCTTCAGATGCTCGTCGCAGTGCAACAATTCCGTCCATTTGCCGTCGTCGTCCTGAGCGACTACCGCCCGTGTTACCACCGTACCCGGCACATTATTCTTGGGGGTTTTGGGCACCACGTTCGCCGCGAGAAACTGCCGCTTCCCATTCTTTGCCAGGTCGCCGACCAGCAGCACCGTCGCATCGCTGCCAAGCAGTGTTTTCGCGGCGTCCTGAACGTCCTCCGGAATCGCTGGCGCCGCCGGCTTGGCCTCCGCTGTGGGCTCCGCTTTTGGTTTCGGCGGTTCCGTGCCGCATCCGGCACCGCCCACTGCAATAAGTAGCGCCGCCAAAACCGCGGCACAAAAATTAGTCGTCAACATTTTTCCGCCTCGGGCCCACCATCCGTTGCTCGATACAGAATGTTTCGTCAAAGTAGCGGCCTCCCCCGCCCGTTGCGGCGCCTGCATGCTTCTCGTGCTGTCCTCTGAATGCCAAACAATTTCCGCTCAATTCTAGCTGCTGTCTCGAAAACTCTCCACCGCTCGCTTTCAGAAAATCCGTCGTCACCGTTGTGCCAAAATCGCGTCCAGCCGCGCCTCAAAATTTTCTTCGCCTTCCGACCATAACTCACTCCGCTCCACCGGCAGCGCGGCCTGCACCGCCTCCACCCATCGGAACAACTGTTGGATGTTCTCGCGTGTTTTGGCGTGATATTCCTTGAGGTTCCCGCCCGCCGACATCCACCGCCGAAACGTGTGCTCCACCGGGTGATTTGACGAGTCGAACGGATTCGTAGCCTTCCCCGACGCCAGCAAACCCGCATGCCCGGTAAAGAAATGCTCGAACCCCAGGTCCGCGACGAAGTGCCCTTCCGATACCGCTATATGATTGTCGTACTCCGCTCCGTTACACGTCAGCACCAGCGGCTGCGGCGCGTGCTGCCACTTCAGGCTCTGCACATCCAGTCCCCAGAGATCCCATTTCGCTGAGGCCATGTACGCGCTGTCCGCATTCAAATGTTGTAAAGCCAGCGCCGCCACTTCCGCCGCTCCGTATCCTTGCGCCCGCAGATCCCACGACGCCACCGGCGTTTCCGTGGCGTCCACTGGTTGGACGGTCAATTCCGTGAAAGTATTCACCGACGCCGAGAGCGGCGCGCTCGTCAGGAATCGCGCGAACTCAGCAATCATGGTTTCTTCAGTGAAATCGCGCGTCCACACGCGCAGGTATGCACGATTAGCCATATGGGAAGAAACCTCAGCATTATACCGGGGAGTCGTATCGCAAGCGAACGCACTGCAAAGTACTGTCCACTCTAAATACCACAAAAACACGGAGGGTGCCCCACCCTCGATTTGTACGGTGGGTCCTTGGATTGTCTTACTTACACGCGGAGGGTGCGGTCCCTAAGGTGGGAACACCCCGGGATTAATCCGTGAAGGAGGTCGTGGGCCCCATCTGGCGCGCAAAAAACATCAACTCCCAGGCGTCGCCGCCCTCGATTGCGTATTCGGATCCGGCGGTGTAGCCGTCAAACTCCGTGCGATCTGTTGCAACCGTTCCTGCAACGTTTCACCAATCCCCGCGAAAACCTGCGTGCACGTCTCGCGCAGTTTTTCTTCCGCGCTCGCCGAAATGCTCGCCACCACCTCGCGCGACTGGTGATCCAGAGAAGTCACCGTCGCCAGCATCCATTGATTCGAAACATTCTCGAGCCGTGTGCGGTGCTGCTCCGTTGCTTGTTCGCTCATTTTCCCATACACGTTGCGCAACTCGCCCTGTTGCCGGTCGGTCATCACTTTCCAGGCCTCCAGCAGCGGCGAGAAACTGGCCTCCACCCTGGCATGCGCGTCGCCGATGCCCGACTCCAGCGACTTGTTCATGGCCGCCTGGAAGCGCCGCAAAAATTCTTCCTGCTCCGCGGTAACCTTTTCGGTGTGCTCCCGGCGGGCGCCGTCCAGGTCCCCACGCGCTTGCTCCACCGATTTCTGCAGCTCTTCTCCGAATCCTTCCAGTTCCTGCCGTCCGGTCCGCTGAATTTCGTCCGTAAAAGCCGCCGTGGTGGTCTCCGACGCCTCTAAAAATAACGCTCGCGCGCGTTCGAACGCTTCCCGCACCGTGTCTTCCATCTGCGATTGCGTGTGTCCCACGAAATTCCGGCTGGAGTTATCCAGCTCGCTCGCGAAGGTGCTGGAAATATCCCCGGCTTTCTCGCGCAGTTGCGATCCCGCCTGCTCCACCGCTTTTTCCGTAACGTTTTGAATGTGCGTCTGCGCTTTCTTCTCATACCATTCCGCCGACTTGAACACATCCTGAATCGCCTGGTGTTTCATGTCGCTTAATTTCTCGTCCATCTCCGCCAGGTTGCGTCCAGTGACCGACCGGGAAGACTCATCCAGCAATTGCTCTGCACTGCCCAGATTTTCCCTGAACCTCGACAACGATTCCGCGAACGCGTCATCCGCCGCCGTGCGTATCCGGTCTTGCTGCATCGCAATGGCCGCATCCAGTAACGCGCGACCACCGGCCATGCGGTGCACCGACTCTTCCGTGCGCTGGATATGTGGCGCGACGATTCCGGTAATGCGCTCTTCAAACTCTCCCGCGGCCCGCCGGCTCTCTTCTTCGAACGCCGTCTTTATCCGCGAAGTGATGTCTTCAAAAATCGCTTCGGAACGCCGATGCACTTCATTTCTATGCAAACTCAGCACGTCATCAAGTTGCTCATGAAATCCCACCAGCGCCTGCTCGTGCAAGACTCCCAGCCGCGTCGAAAAATGCTCCAGGGTAGTTGTCGACGCGCCGGCTCTGGCCAGCTCAAACTCCAGCCGCTCCGAAGCCTCCCGCACCGATTCGCGCAGGCCCATCCACCGTTGCTCCAGCTCCGCGGTAGCATCGGCAGCTTGTTCCTTAAGTCTCGCGCTCGCGCCTGCGGCTTCCTCGTGCAAGCGCGAAAACAATTTACTGGCGCGCTCCTCCACTTCACCGATGACCCGATTCTGCGCCTCTGGTAGCGCCGCTTCCATCGTTGCTGCCCATCGTGCTTGCGCCACTTCAATCTCTCGCGCCAGGTGCTGCTCCCATTCCTGATGCACAGTTGAGAGCGCCGAGGTCACTTCATTCCTCACATTGTCAGCCGCCGAGCGCAACGCCTGCCAGTTCGCATCCAGCTCTTCATTTCGGAGGCGCCCCGCCTCTTGCACCGCGCGCGCCGCCGCGTCCGCGATTTGTGATTCGGTCTGTGCCGCTTGCGCCTTCAGCCGCACCACCGCTTCTTCGCGCACCCGGGCAGCTTCCTCCATGGTGCGCGCCGCCGCGTCCGCGCGATCCGCGATACGCGCTTCCGTCTCTTCCGCTTGCATCGCCAGGTTCGCGCTGGTTTCCTCGCGCAGTCTTGCAGCCTCGGCCTGCGTTCGTTCCAGAGTTTCGTTTTCTGCCGCCAGCCGCGCTTCCACCTTATCCGCCTTGGCCTTCAGTCGAGTAGCCACCTCTTCTGCTTCCTTATATAAGCTCACCAGGCTTTCGCCGCTCGCCTTCAGTTGTTCCAGGTGCTGGTCCCGCTGTGTCCGTCCTTCACGCGAAAGCTGTGCCGTTAGCTCTTGCGTAATATGTTCCAGTTGTGGCGCCAGGTATCGCGGCAATTCATTTCGCAAAGCTTCCGCCGCCGCAGCGTTCGCGGCTTGTGCATGTTTGTCGGCTTCCTGGTGAATTTTTTCAATTAGTCGCGAAGTTTCAGCGGCCACTTCCTGCCGCGCCGCCGCGAATTTCTGCTCCCACTGCTCGAACGCCGCATGATGTTCCGCCGCCACCGCCTGGCTCGCCGCGTCTCGCGCCGCCGCTTGAATTTGTTGCTTGGCGTCCGCCACCAGCCTTGCCAGTTGCCGCGCCAGTTGCAATGACGCATCCGTCGTGCTCGTTGGGGAAGGGAAGGTCCTTAGATTATCGCCGACCACCATCGCGGCACTTTCGCCTTCGTGGCCCGCGCCTAGTTCATGTTCCATTTCATTTGGCTGACTTTCCAACGGTACCCCCAGATTCTGGTGTTGCTGCTCAACTTCCGGAAACGCGAACCAATCCTCGGGAGGAAATGCAATCCCCCAGACATTACCCGGCGTCTCCAGCTCCAGCGCCACTTGAAAAAGTTGCCGCACCGTGCGCGGCCGCTGGATCCACGCCACTCTTCCGCGAACAATGCGCGTCGCCTGCCCCGACTCCGGGTGCGGTATCTCCAGCTTCACCCACATATTTTTCAACACGTAGTGCTTCGACTGGTAGCGGCACCCATGGCAATTAATAATCAGCGTCGAAGTGTGCTCCGTAAACGGTCGCCCAATGGCGTCCACGCCGGTCACCGCCAGCGGCACGGCCTGCACGATGCGCGTGCTGCGCCGTTTCCGCAGCTCCGGACTGCCGCTGACCACGGCTCCGGGAGGCATCTCCGTCGTTCCTTCGGATAAATTGTTACTAATTTCATCCATTGCTCGTTTTAAGCTCCCAAGTGCTTGCGGTTCTTTTCTTTTCAATTTCAAGCCGGTTTCTGCGGAAGGCCGTGAATCGTGTGGTGACGACCCGCGCCGCAGGAAGCCGATCAATCTTTGGATTCGCGTCCAGCGCACAAGGCATCAAAACAAAACACTCTTGCCGCGGATGGCGCCCGTGCCGACAAGAAAGGCCGCGCGTGCCGGTCCGTCGACACCTGCTTTGCACAAACTTACACGCCGGATTAAAACGGTGTAGTGCGCCTGGGTGGGCATAGCGCACCTCCTTGCCGGGGGACTTCGCAGATCTCGAACTTTATACTCAATCGCATTTCTTGGCTATAGAGTCCTACCAGTACTAATAGTTTTGTAAAACTCGCGAGTTAAAGTTCCCGTCGACCCTCCATCGCTTTCAACATCGTTACTTCATCTGCGTACTCCAGGTCGGCCCCCACCGGTATCCCGACGCCAATCCTGGTCACGCGCACTCCCAATGGTTTCAATAATTTGGACATATAGACCGCGGTAGCCTCGCCCTCCGCCGTCGGGTTCGTGGCCACAATAATCTCTTCTATCCCGCCACCTTTTAACCGCTCGATGAGCGACTTGATCTTCAATTGCTCTGGCCCACGCCCCGACAATGGCGAGAGCGACCCGCCCAACACGTGGTACATTCCCGAATACATCCGCGTCTTTTCAATCGCCATGATGTTGTGTGCTTCTTCCACCACGCAAATGGTCCGGTGATTCCTCGTCGGCCCCGCGCAATACAGGCAGGGATCCGTGTCCGTGATGTTGTGGCACGTGGAGCATTCGCGGATTTTTTCCTTGGCGTCGCGAATCGCATCCGCCAGCGCCAGCGCGTTTTCCGATGAGCTGCGCAACAGGTAAAACGCTAATCTTTGAGCTGTTTTCTGGCCAATTCCAGGAAGATGTTTCAGTTGATCGATCAGGCGTTCTACGGGCGCGGCAAAATCTGGCATTCATGATGTGTAGCACAGCGCGCCCCGCGGCGCAAACCAGCGCTCCCCGGTCACTTGCAATTTTTATTTCCGAATTATTTACCGCGGAAGGCAACTACGGAAAATTAAAACAAGCCGGGAATTTTTAGTCCGGACATCCCCGGAACATTGCCCGCCAGGTTCTTCATCTGGCTGGCCAGTTCATCATCCACGCGCCGTGAAGCTTCATTCACCGCCGCGCGCACCAGGTCCTGCAGCATTTCCTGATCTTTACCCGCGAAAATCTCCGGCTCGATGCGAATCTCCACGACTTGCTTTTGCCCGTTCATTTTCACGTTAACCATGCCGCCGCCCGCCGAGGCTTCCACGTTTACGGAATTCACCTGGCGCTGCAGGTCGTCCTGCAATTGCCGGAATTTTGACAGCATCTGTTGGAGAGCGTTGACTTCCATCAGTTATTCCTCTTGGGCCCGCCGCACTTCGGATATTTTTCCCCCGAAGCGCTGCATCAGCGACCGCACCATCGGATCGCCTTCGAACTTGGCCCGCAATTCCTGCGCGTCCGAACCCGCGCGCGACGTTGCCGCCGGATTCCAACCAGCTTCGAGTTTAGCACACACCCGTATCGCTCGGCTGAGCGCCTTGCTCGAAATGCCACGCAGCTTTTCGAGCGAGTCGCGGCCCTCCAGCATCTCCGCGAACGATTTTTTCTCCATCGGAAAATAAAGTTTTAGTTCCGCTCCGCTCAGCTCCCAACCCGTGGCGTGTTCCAGTAATTCTCCCAAAAATCTCTGCTGGCCTTGAACCGCCGATTTTATTTCGGAAACTTGCTGCCTGGTAATTCCTTCCAGGCGAAGTTTGCTGACCTCGGCCGCTTCGAAGTTTCCATCCCCGCCGTTGCTTACGGGCGCCGAACTCGTCAAAGTAGCCACTTGCGCTGGAATCGCGGCACCGTTGGCCGCACTTGCGGACATCGATGTTGCAGCCGGCGCAACCCTGGGCGCCGCCACGGCGCTGAATGCGATTCCGGCACTCACTGCCCGGCGCGCCGGGGTAGCGGTCGAAGACCCGCCCGTCGTTCCTCCACCCGCTCCGGTCTTTATTTCCGTCAACAATTCTTCCAGCGGAGCCAGCCGCGCCGCATTGATCAATCGCAGCAACCCCATCTCCAGATGCACACGCGCATCCGGCTTACGCCGCAAGTCTTCATCGGTCTGCAGCAGTATCTGAAAAAATCGCGTGAGATCTTCTTCGCTGAAAAGAGCAGCGGCCTCCGCCAGTGCCGGACGCTGATCCGCCGTCGCCGCAATCAGATCCGAATCCGCGCCGCACACCTTCGCAATGAGCAGATTCCTCATGTGCCGTATCGCTTCACGGCAAAAATGCTGCAGGTTGCGCCCTTCTTTTTGAAATGCATGAATCAGTCCCAGCGCGCGATCCGCGGAGCCTTCCGCAATCGCCGCCACCATCTGCGCCAGCGCATCATCCGGCACCACGCCAAGCAGTTCGCGCACCGCGTCGTTGCCGATGGTTTCGCCGCAATACGCCCGTGCCTGCTCCAGCAGCGACAACGCATCGCGCATGCTTCCTTCCGCCATGCGCGCAATGACCGCCAGCGCTCCCGCGTCAATCTTCAAATTCTCTTTTTGCGCAATTTCTTCGAGTCGCGCGGTAATTTCGCCGAACGTCAGCGCCCGAAAATGAAAATGCTGCGACCGCGAGCGAATGGTGTCGACCAGATTCTCTGGCTCGGTGGTGGCCATCACAAAAGTCACGCGCTCCGGAGGTTCTTCCAGCGTTTTCAGTAGCGCGTTCGAAGCCTCACCTGTCAGCATGTGCGCTTCGTCCAGAATCACTACCTTGCTGCGCGAAGTTGCCGGCGCGTAGCGCACCATCTGCCGCAACTCGCGAATCTGGTCGATGCCGCGATTCGACGCCGCGTCAATCTCAATCACGTCCAGCGAAGTCCCCGCGGCAATTTCCCTGCAGGAGTCGCACACTCCGCAGGGCTCCGGCGTCCGCCCCTTCACGCAATTCAGCGCCTTCGCCAGAATGCGCGCCGCGGTGGTTTTTCCCACGCCGCGCGCCCCCGAAAAAATGTACGCGTGCGCCACGCGGTCGTTCGCGATGGCGTTCTTCAGTGTGCTGGTAACGTGTTGCTGCCCGACTAAATCGTTAAATGTCTGCGGGCGCCACGTGCGGGCTATGACCTGGTAGCTCATTTGCGGGAATGACTCCGGATTGCGGGAACAGCACACGTACTTAAAATAAAAAGAGGAACTTCGGGTGATCTGCGGCACCCAAGGCGTTCCCGGTACCGTTGCTCCCTTCCGGGCCTGGCGGGGTTCGCGGGACCTCGTTGCACAGAGCCCGAAGTTCCACGTTTCAGCAGTCGCGCCTGCTTCAAAACGTCTGCTGCACAAAAGTCTAGCACAGCATCGTGAGCGCAGCCAGAATACCGCCGCAGTCACGATTTTTTTCTCTCAATTAAAAATTAATCGCCCGCTTTGGCGGCTTTCTTGGGATCGTCCGCCGCATTCACGTAATTTATTTTGAACGGCCCCACCCCGCTGACCTGCACCAGCGCCGTGCCGCCCTTCGCTCCCGCGAAGTGATGCATGCGCTTCGGCATCATTACGTAAGAGCCCGCCGGCAGCGTCACCATTTTCGATTCGTCGTACGAGTCGCCCATGCCCGCCATGAACGTTCCCGAAAGCACCGTTACGTGCTCATCCACAGGATGCCAATGCGGCGGAAATTTTCCGCCATCCGCGAAGCGCAATTGGAAAACGCATGGCGCTCCCGCCTGGTCGCAATTTCCATGCACCGGACCAAATTCCACCCCCGGCGAATATTGCACCCACTTGATTTTATCCGGCGTCCCGATAAACGGTTCCGCCATCTTAGCCGTCGCCGCAGAGGATTTCTTCGGCGCCGCTTTCTTATCGGTTTCCTGCCCCTGTGCCCGTGCGACACACAAACCCGCACAAATAACTGCCACTCCAAAATATTTCACGGCATGAAATTTATTCTTATGCATCGCATCCTCCTTGGAAAATTCTAGGCAACATACCACACTCGCCATCCCCGGTAAACGACCAGCCGGCGATGAAGATTACTTGGTCACCGCGTAGTGCAGTTTGACCACGCCATCTTTGAAGCGCTTGCAGGAGATTAGTTTCAACGGCACAGTGCGGCGGCCAGGTGCCATCAACGGAATGCCTGCGCCGATAAATGTGGGAATCACGCTGATCACAAACTCGTCGATCTCTCCTTCGTCGAGAAACGAACCGATAAGGCCTCCGCCACCCATCATCCAGATGTCTTTACCTTTTCTGTTCCGCAAACCGGCGGCGAACTCTTTGATTGGCTTCTTCACGAACTCCACGCCCGCCGGCGCCGGCGATGGAGGCTGGCTCCGGGTGAAAACGTAGTTCTTGACGCTGGTGTCAAAACCCGTTCCCTCCACGCCTTTTTTTTGCATCGCCAGCGCCACGTCGTAGGTCTTCCGGCCCCACAGAATTGTATCGATGGATTTATAGAACGCGTTCAAGCCGTAATTGCCCTTGGGACTAGGGCGGTCCAGCCAGTCGAACGAACCGTCGCGCCTGGCAATGAAGCCGTCGGCGCTCACGGCGATGAGCACAATAATTTTTCGTTTGCGGACCATGGCGTGCCCGCAATGCTACTGCGGAAACCCGCAAATTTCCATCCGGCGGCTTATCCGGCAGCGAGGCCTTGCACCCCAAAATTGTGTCGTGTCATACAACACTTTAGTGAAACCAGGTGTTCGCCATCCTTTCACCGCGCAGTACACTACCCACGGATGGAGTTCCTCCTCATCCGCCCGCGTTCTTTCGCAAAGACGCCGGGTCCGCGGCGCCAGCGGAAACGTTCCGGCAAAGCCGGGATCGCCCCACGTTACGGGGTCAGCTCGCACATCCCGTGTGGGCAGGAGGAAATTCATGAAAGCATGGTTGTCCGCAGTTCTGGCCGTGGCCCTGTTTCTCGGCGCCGCGCCCGCTTCTTATTCCGAACCTCGTCAGGTCGTTCCAGGTACACAGGTCCGCGTGCATATCGTCAGCGACATCGGTACCGCCACATCCAGATCCGGCGATCCCTTCGTCGCGGTAGTTTCCGAACCCGTCTTCGTCGGTAACACTCTGCTGATTCCCGCGGGCACGCGCGTGAACGGCGTCATCAACAACGTGGAACGCGCCCGCCACTTTTCCATCTTCCGCGGTCAGGCCTACATGGACCTCACCTTCCGCAGTTTCGAAATAGACAGCCGCCTCATTCCCGTGCACATGAGTATCCTCGCCATTGAGCAACCCAGCAGCGACCGCGACGGCCGCCGCCGCAAAGACGTAAAAATTGATGAGGGCCAGATCGTCGAGCAAAAGCACGACTACCGAGGCGACATCATGGGTGGCTCCATCGGTACCGGTGGTGGCGCCATGCTGGGATTGATCTTCAGCAACGTAGCGCGCGGATTCGGTTTCGGACTGGCTGGCAGCGCCGTCTACATCGTGGCCCGTAAAGGCAAGGAAGTGGACCTGCCGTCGCAGACCGGCATGCTTGTTCGCGTGGACAATGGCGTCACCCTGCCAGGCACGGTCGCGCCGATGGCCGCAGCACCAACGGTGGCTCCGGCCTCGGTCCCCAGGCAACCTGCGACGGCTGACGCCGTCCCGGATTCGTCTGACCAGTAGCCTGATCGCAACGGCGGCGCCAGCAACCTCGCCGGCCTAAATCAAAATAAAGAGCACGCCGCGCCGCCCCATCCTCCGGCGGCCACGGCGTGCTCTGGTAATTCCCCCTGGAAGCCCGGCTGGAATTTCTCCCTGCTCACGCGAAATTCTTTCGCATCTTCTGGACACCGTGGGAAAGTTCGGAAAGCTGAGTGAAGTTGTTGCACCTCGGAAAGCAATTCAAAAATCTACTACCGGGCCCTCGAAGCTTATCCGGCGCTTGCCGCGCGCGGCTTCCCGCGAGAAAGCGATTCCGCGTGATCGCGCTTCAGGTAACGATACAAACTGGTGCGCCCGATACCCAGCACCTGCGCCGCGCGCAAGCGGTTGCCCAGGCACATTTGCAGCACCCGCCGGATATGCACCTTGCTTACTTCCTCGAGAGAAAGTGGACGCCACTCCACTCCTCCGTCTGTGCGCTGGTTGGGATATTGAAAGTTTTCCGGCAAGTCGCACAGGTCGATAAAATCTCCGGTGGTAGTAATCGCCGCGCTGGAAATCACATTTTCCAGTTCACGCACGTTGCCCGGCCAGGGATGCTGCAGCAGCACCGTTTGCGCCCGCCGCGTCAATCCCGATATACTTTTTCCGTACGCCTCGTTGTATTTCTTGACAAAAAACTGCACCAGCAGCGGAATATCTTCCAGCCTCTCGGACAGCGAGGGGATGCGAATCTGGATGGAGCTCAGCCGGTAAAACAAATCTTCGCGAAAGCGCCCGGCCAGCACTTCCGCGCGCAGGTCACGATTCGTCGCGGCGATCAGCCGCACCTGCACATGCCGCACCTCCGGCGAACCCACGCGCTGCACCTCGCGATTCTGTATCACCCGCAGCAGCTTGGCCTGCATGGCCAGCGAAGTTTCCCCCACCTCGTCCAGAAAAACCGTCCCGCCATCCGCATACTCAAACAATCCCGGCCGCATTTCCGTCGCGCCGGTGAAAGCCCCTCTGACGTGCCCGAACAACTGGCTTTCCAGCAGCGTGTCCACCATCGCCGAGCAGTTGCACACCGCCAGCCGCTGCCCGTTCACCGGGCTCAACTGGTGGATGGCCCGCGCCACCAACTCCTTGCCGCTACCCGTCGGCCCCACCAGCAGCACGTTGGTGTAGTGCCGCGCCACCTTGCGCGCAAAATCAAAAACTTCCAGCATCACCGGGCTCTTGCCCACAATGCCGTGAAACTCCAGGTCCTTCAATAATTGTTCTTCCAGCGCGCGCACCCGCCGCCGCTGGTCGTACAGCGCCGCCACATCGTCCAGCACCCGCTTCAGCCGCGCTTCGTCCAGCGGCTTGGGCAAAAAATCCGTTGCGCCCCGCCGGATGGCTTCGAGCGCCGACTCCAGCGTGTATTCCTTGGTGATAATGATTACGTGGACGCCCGGATCCGCGCGCAGCACGCGATCCAAAAACTCGTACGCATCCGCTCCCGGTAAATGCACATCCGCCAGGATCAACCGGCAGGCGCCGGACTGCACCAGTCGCAGCGCCTCTTCCGGATCTGACGTGGGCAGCGACTCGTAGCCCAGCCCCGCAATCATCTCCGACAGCAAATCCAGTTGCGCGGGGTCGTCGTCCAGAATGCAGGGCGTCAGCGACCTGGTCGGCGCCAGCGCGCCCTCCCCCACTCCCACCCTCCTCGTCTCCACATGTCCCACACCCAATCGTTCGCATCCTTACTTCCATTCCTTCCTCCCTGACTTCTCGCTTCCAAACACCCATCCATCCTCTCTAAAGCGAGCTTTTTCAACGTGGCCACGGAACTTTTCTCGAATGTCAACCGCTGGCCTAACCTCCCGCACTTTCCGCACATCCAAAACAGCCCACCACGCTCCCCGTTTTGGTCCGCCGTTCCGTTTTGACACGTGCGCCACCGCCTGCCCACACCACCACTTCTCCGCGAAATTCCGCAAAGTGTAAGTTTCTTCCCATGCAAGCCTTTTTTTATCGGGAATTAAAAATGTCCACGCAGCAATAAATTCGTCGCAAAAACTTCCACATACCGGTATACCTTGCTGAAGAACAGCAAACCCACCAGCAGCCCCAGCATCGCGTAACTGTTCCCGCGCAGCCAGTTCAGATATTTTTGCGCCGTCGATTCGCTCATCAATACCAGTATGCCGGTGCTGCCATCCAATGGCGGAACCGGCAACAAATTAAACGTGCCCAGCAGCAGGTTCAGCGAGAAGAAAACAATCAGCGTCAGAAAAGCGATTCCTGGACGCCCGGTGGCCGGGTCCATTCCCAGCCATCCGAAATGTGACCCTACGCGCAGCCCGACCACCGCCAGAAACATCAGCGAAAAATTCGCCGCCGGACCCGCCAGCGCCATCCATCCCGCCCGCCGCGGGTGCCGCCGCTCCCACAACGGATCGAACGGTGCGCTGGCCCACCCAATCATGGACTGGTTTATAAAGTAAGACAGCAAGGGAATCAGCACCATCCCAAAGGGCTCGCGCCGGATGTGTGGAATGGGATTCAGCGAAACCTGCCCGCCCTGCGAGGCCGTCTCGTCCCCGCCCAATTTTGCGACCAACGCGTGCGCCGCTTCGTGGCACGTGGTGGAAAATAGAAACGCTACGTACCAGATAAATCCATAGAGCAAAAATTCCGGGGATAACTCGCGCATCGCCAAAGAAGAGTAGTTGCTGCCGCACCCGAAAGCAAGTGGACTCAAAGGGGCCCGAGTCCAATCCATTGCTTATGATTTTGCCTTTATTCTGACTTTGATTTTGACGTTGATTTTGACTTCGGGTGCCCCACACGCCGTTGTTGCGTGTGCGGATTTTGTTCCACGTGGGAGACGGTTCTCCTTACTTGATGTGTTTTTTCACGCTCAGCCGCTTCGCTCTTTTACTATTTCTTGCGGCAGTGTTCGCCAGCAACCGCTTCGGCCCGCTTACAAAAGGATTCCCCGGCTCATAAAATCGCAACACATGGTCCGCTGCGCGCGTAATTCCAATGCGCACGGTCTCTCCAATTTTTGCTTTCTCCCTGCCACCGCCAGCCACAATCTCGCCTAGCCATAAAGTTCCCGCGCCGCACAGATCGATTCCATCATGCGCGCGATTAATCTGAAACGCCGCCGCCAGGCGTCCCGGCCCGCGCGTCAAACCCAGCATCTCCGTACATCCGCGATGCTTCTTCATCAATTCGACGCCTTCGAGCGGCTCCGCCGCCCGGATCAAAATCCCCCCTGCCGTGCCTTCCGGCTCGCCACTCACATTCAACATAAAATGCGCGCCGTAATTGAAAAACACGTACGCGTGTCCCGGCGCCTTATACATCGACTTAATCCTGGGAGTAGGCCCTCGAAAATGGTGCCCCGCGGGATCGCCCGGCGGATACGCTTCCGTCTCCACAATGCGCCCGCTGACGCGCCCGCCCGCCAGTTCGTGCACCACGGCCTTGCCGATCAAAAATCGCGCCAGCGCCACCGTATCGCCGGGCAATTCCGCTCGCCGCAGCCGCCGAATTTTATATTTTGTCGGAAAATGTGTCGCGCTGGCCACCGGCGTCACCTGCTTCGAGCCAAGTTCTCGCCGCAAGAAATCACGCCGCGCCCGGCTCCGCAGGCTCGCTGTTAAACAATCGCGCCAATTCCGCATGCTCCATTACCACCGCGGGATCGCGCTGTATCGCATCGAAATATCTTTTCTGAAACGCGTCACCCGACTCCGACGGCACAAACATCCGGCGCGCCATGCCTACCGCGCTGCGCAAATCTTCCGTGGTAATGGGCACTTCGCCCGCCAGCGTTTCGTCCACGCGCAC
>JALYLI010000253.1 GCA_030774335.1 Acidobacteriota bacterium
CGTATCACAGAGCAGCAGCGCCGATTTTGCGTGAGGCACAAAATTTGAGTAGCGTTTGATTCGGGAGGCCTGCCTTTGCAGGTTTTGCAAGTGTGGGGATGTTCCAATTTGGAAAATTAGTTCACGCACGCTTGCCGGCGATAAGGTGGACGATGGAAACCAGAATCACGGCGCCTAGTGTGGCCGCAGCCAGGGAATAAATAAAGCCGCCGCCAAAAATTCCCAGGCGCGTGAAGATCCATCCGCCGAGAAGAGAGCCGACCAACCCAAGAACGATATCCGTGAGGCAGCCATAGCCTTCGCCGCGTGAGATTTTTCCCGCAAGCCAACCGGCGATCAAGCCGATAACAATCCAGCCGAGAATTCCACGCTCATTCACCACTACGACCTGAGTATCAAAATAAGTGGCAAATACTGTCGCAAACATCGCGCCCCCTAAACTTTCCCTACTTTTACGCTCGCGTGGTTAGTCTATCAAATCTGGCATTTTTCTGGCGCCGGCGCAGCGACGCGCGCGTTATGCTTTTGCAGAGCGCGGAATCGATGGCTGCTGTTGGGTCATGCAGTGCAGCGTCCCTAAACCGAGCACCAGATCTCGGCAAGCGATTCCCGTCACTACACGGCCCGGGAAAAGTTCGGCAAGTTTATCCAAGGCCACGCGATCGTTGGGATCATTAAACGTCGGCACCATCACGATTCCGTTGGCAATATAAAAGTTCGCGTAACTGGCCGGCAACCGCTGGCCGTCGAAATAGATGGCCTGGGGCATCGGTAGAGTCTCGATGCGCAATGGGTTGCCGTCCTGATCGGCCATTGACTTCAGACGCGCAAGATTTTCCTGCAGCGGTGCGTGGTTCTCGTCTTTCGAATCTTCTTCCACAATGGTGACCACGGTGGTGGGATTCACGAAGCGGGTGAGGTCGTCCACATGCCCGTGCGTATCATCGCCGGCAATTCCGCGATTCAGCCACAACACCTTGCGGACTCCGAAATATTTACGAAACACTTCTTCATAATCCTCGCGTTTGAATCCCGGATTGCGCTCCTGCGTCTTGCTGAGCAGGCATTCTTCGGTGGTCAGCAGCGTGCCGCGTCCGTTGACGTCTATGCTCCCGCCTTCCAGTACCACCCGCCGGCCGTTGTGCGTTGGCTGCCAAATCTGATGTTTCAGTTTGCGATTGCCCTTCGCAACAACTTGTGCATCCTTTTTATGATTAGGATATTTCGCCCAGCCGTTGAAGGCGAAATGGTTCAGACCGACGTGGCCATCGCCATTTGTTACGCAGATTGGACCCGAGTCGCGCATCCATCCGCGATCCGTGGGCACGTGAAAAAAATCCACAGCCGTGAGATTCGCTCCAGCCTTTTTCAAAATACCACGCACGCGCGATTCAGCGTGGCCATTTTCTACCAGCAGGTACACGCGCTCGACTGCGGACAGCACGCGCACGATTTCCGCGAACGCCCACGGAATAGTCGGAAATTTTCCGGGCCAGTCGGTCGTTTCGTGGGGCCAGCCAAGCCAGGTGGCTTGATGGGGCTCCCATTCGGCGGGCATGTGATAGCCGAGTTCAAAAGGAGTTTGAGATTTCGCCGTCTCGCGAGGCTTGAACATTATTCCGCGAGCCAACGATTCAGAATCGGCTGATACGCATCAATGCGGCGGTCGCGCAAGAAGGGCCAGTTGCGCCGGGTGTCTTCACTTTTCGCGGGATCACATTCCACCACGAGAATCTCTTCTTGATCACTCGAGGCTTGCGAAATTATTTCGCCGAAGGGATCGGCAACAAAAGAGTTTCCCCAGAAATCCAGACCGTCATCGCCCTGGGCGAGGCCGCCTTCAAATCCTACGCGGTTGACGACGGCGGCATAAACGCCGTTGGCAATGGCGTGGCTACGCTGGATCGTTTTCCAGGCGTCTAGTTGCACGGCGCCGAATTGTGATTTCTCGTGCGGATGCCAACCGATGCTGGTGGGATAAAAAATTACCTGCGCGCCGCTCAGCGCGGTCAGCCGGGATCCTTCGGGGTACCACTGATCCCAGCAAATCTGCACGCCGATACGCGCATATTTGGTGTCGAAGTTGGGAAATCCCAGGTCGCCGGGCGTGAAATAAAATTTTTCGTAGTACAACGGGTCATCGGGGATATGCATTTTGCGGTATTTCCCGAGGAATCTGCCGTCTGCGTCGAGCACCGCGCAGGTGTTGTGGTAAATTCCCGCGGCGCGCCGCTCAAAAAGTGAAACGACCAGCGCCACGCTTAATTCTTTCGCGATTTGCGACAGTTTCTCGGTGACCGGACCGGGAACTGGCTCCGCCAGGTTGAATAATTCCGCGTCTTCCGTGCGGCAAAAGTATTCGCTACGAAATAATTCGTGCAGCGAGATAATCTGCGCGCCACGCGTCGCCGCCTCGCGAATGTTCTCCACGGCGTGCGTGAGATTGTCTTCGGCGTTCGCCGTGCACTTCATCTGCACCAGGCCAATCGTGAATTTGTCCGCCATGAAATTATTTTAACACGAGCGTTGCTCGCCGCTCCGCCGCCGTTTTGTTCTTTCCTTCTGGCCGCGTTTGTACTATCAATCTCAACTAAGTTCAACAACACGCGTCGTTCGTTGCACAATGTCATGTAACGTAGCAGCGGATTCGGGCCATTTCACTCATAGGAGATTCAATGCCGAAGCAGCTCAAGAAAACCGTGACCGGTCGCGTCCTTCACGATCCTGTGAAAGACAAGTTGCGGCCGATTTTTCCGCTGGATCTTTCTAAATGCCGCACTATCGACGAGCTCGTGCGCGCCATGGGCGACACGGCATTCACTGGCCGGCAGATCGGCGACGCCGCCGATGTTTTGGAAGCCATGGCGCGCGATAAAGACTGCTTCGTGGCCATGACTCTTTCCGGCGCGCTCACCGTCGGAAAGATGGGACTGATTTTTTGTGACCTGATCGATTCCGGAATCGTGAAAGCCATCGTTTCCACCGGCGCGCTGATGGCCCATGGCCTGGTGGAAGCGACGGGCCGCTCGCATTTTCGCTATGACGAAAAGAAGATGGACGACAAGAAGCTTTTTCAGGCGGGTTATAACCGCGTTTACGATTCGCTGGAGCCGGAAACAAATCTGGATCATGTGGAAAGCGTGATGGGGGAAATTCTCAATGATTGGGACGCCGACGAAGTGGTATGCAGTTGGAAACTGCATCGGTGTATCGGTGAATATCTTCACAAGACCATGCCGGGGCGCGGAATTCTAAAATCCGCTTACCAGAAGAATGTGCCCGTGTTTGTGCCAGCTTTTTCGGACTCCGAGCTGGGCATCGATTTCGCGCTTCACAAAATGATTCGCATGAAGGAAAAACGGCCGCTGCTGCGGTTTGATCCGTTCGAAGATTTTGAGAAATTTGCGAACACCATGTTGGCCACCAAAAAAATGGGCGTTTTCACCGTGGGTGGTGGCGTTCCGCGCAACTGGACGCAGCAGTTCGGCGTATACGCCGAGTTGTTGGCGCGCCGCGGATATAAGGATATTCCTCTAAAACGTTATAGCTACGGAGTTCGCATCTGTCCGGAGCCGGTGCACTGGGGCGGCCTCAGCGGCAGCACCTACAGCGAAGCCGTTTCGTGGGGGAAATTCATTCCTCCGGAGGAAGGCGGCCGGCTCGCGGAAGTTTTCGACGACGCTACGGTGGCTTTGCCGCTCATCGTGGGCGCCGTCCTGGATCGGCTAGGCTATTTCAAACGCAAATAGCGAGCGTACCCTCACAAAACCAAAATTCAGCGCAAGAAATTTGTCTGCGGGAATCCGCAAAGGACCGCCAAGCAGATAGAGCGGCTTAGTCGTCTTCGCCGATTAAAATTGCCGCACCCAGGACGGTGGTCCACAGCCCGCGCTTGTCGCCGACGGCGGATTGCGTCACGTTCATGGTGCGCACGATCTTATTCGAGATGCGATAGACTTCTTTTTTCTCGTCCCAGGATAAATCCGGGTCAAATTCCACGTTTAGCGTGGTAGCCAGCATCTCCGCTGCCAACTCTTCCGCGTATTCTCCAGCGACTTCTTCCGTTTCGCCGAAAGAATGGTGCTCCGACAAATATCCGTACATGGATTTGTCGCTGGGCAATGCCAAGCCGATGCTCGCGGCAATCAAGCGATGCGCTTCCTTGGTGGAATTTTCGCTGATCACCGTAAACGCCACTTGTCCGGGCCTGATGTGCTTCAGGCCTTCGCTTCGCGAAATCAATTTACAGTTGGGAGGGAAGATGGAAGAAACTCGCACGATGTTGCACGCCGCTATTCCCGCGTTGCGCAAGGCCAACTCAAAACTCGAAAGCCTTTCACGATGCTTACCGACGCCTTTAGTGAGGAAAATCTTTCTAGCGACAAACGCCATGTGCCGGTTGGCCGTGCCTCCGTGAGTGAGTTAACAAAATTTTTTTTCCGCTGTGAAAAAGTAACAAGAAGGTACGGCAGTGTCAACGCAATTCCAGATTTCGCGCCGTGCATTGGAAAAGTTTTTTAAAATTAAAGCGAGCAGTGTTCTTAAGCTTTTGTTTCGGCAACGTGGCGCAACAATTTCCCCAGCGGCTTGCAAAGCGCCAAAATCTGTCCCAAGTCACTGGCCGTAAAATCCTGACCCGCGGTCGCGGCGTTTTTTCCTTTTCGGCTGATCTGTATGACGCCCACCACTTTTCCATCCGATAAAATCGGTGCGCTGATTATTTTTTGAATTGCTTCGGAAGTTCCCCCGCCGACTTTCACGCTTTCAAAAACGCTCGCGTGGCGCATCGTGGCGAAATTGTTGTTGATCTCCGGCCGGCTTTCCCGCGCCGTGCGCGCCGCCAGCGCCGAATTACTGGATAGCGGCACATATCCGACGTGCTGCAGCGCTTCGGGAGCCAGGAAGTGCAAATGTTTCCATCGCGTCGACAAACCCATAATGGCCACTTCATCGCTTTTCACGCCCACGGCCTTGGCAATGCGTTCGGCCACGGATTGCAGCGAAATTTTCGATGCTTCGCCTTTGTCCGCGCCCAAGGCGTTGGCCAGTCGTTCCAATTCGGTCACCAAGCTGAAACTTGTATTCATAGATGCACGCTTACCAGCCCCGGGCGCAAGAGCAATCGCCGCCCCTTGTCCTTCGCTTCAAATTGTACAGGCGACTTTGCGGCAAAACGCAAAAAATATCGCTCACTTTCGCATTAAATACGTGGCGTAACGGAAACGCCTCAACTTGCAACACTTCCGTTAACTCCCTATACTGAATTAGCCGCGATTTTCGATAGCGCCCTTGTTTCTGCGTGCGACCGGGGAATTATCGCGACGGAGAGGGCATGTCCGCGACCGCCACCCAGGCAGATTCAGGCTACCTTCTTCGCAAGCTGCACTCTCTTACCGGAATTATTCCCGTTGGCGCTTTTTTGGCGGAACATTTTTGGTCCAATAGCGCGGCGTTGGTTAGCGCGCAGAAATACAACCAGACCTCCGAGGATCTGCAGACCATTCCTTACCGGCTTTTTGTGGAATGGGCGTTTATTTTTCTGCCCCTTCTGTATCACGGCGGATACGGCGTGTACATCTGGCTGCGCGGCCAATCGAACGTCTCGCAATATCCCTGGGTTCGCAACTGGCTTTACACCTTGCAACGCTGGACCGGCCTCGTGGCTTTCGCGTATATCGGCTGGCATCTTTACACCGAGCGCTGGATTACCCACGGCCGCTCCACGTACGCAACCGTAGCCGCCGATTTGCGCAATCCCTGGTATCTAGCCTTTTTTGTTGTGGGTGTGCTGGCCTCCTCTTTTCATCTGGGCGTAGGCATCTGGAATTTTCTTTGTAAGTGGGGACTGGCCGCCACCGCCCGCGCGCAACGCGCTGCCGGACAACTCGGCGTTCTCGTCGGAGTGATCTTCAGCGTCGTAGGCGTGCTGATCATCATCAGTTTTCGATGGGACTGGCATCCGTTCGCGTCCTACCTAACCAAATGAGACAGCCAAAAATTGTCGTAGTTGGCGGCGGCCTCGCCGGACTGATGGCCACCATCCGCGTAGCCGAAGCGGGTGTTCCGGTGGATTTGTTTTCTATCGTTCCGGTGAAGCGGTCGCACTCTGTTTGCGCGCAAGGCGGCATCAATGCGGCAAAAAATCAGAAAGGCGAAGGCGACAGCACCGCGAAGCACTTCGACGACACGATTTACGGCGGCGATTTTCTGGCTAATCAGCCGCTGGTCAAGCGCATGTGCGAAGCCGCTCCGGGAATCATCGATCTTCTCGATCGCATGGGTGTGATGTTCAATCGTACGCCGGAAGGATTGCTCGACTATCGGCGCTTCGGCGGGACTTTGTATCACCGCACTGCTTTCGCGGGAGCCACCACCGGCCAACAACTTCTTTACGCGCTCGACGAGCAAGTCCGCCGCCACGAATCCGAAGGAAGAGTTAAGAAATTTGAAGGTGCGACATTTCTTTCCGCGGTGATCGATGAAGCAGGAGTCTGCCGCGGCATCTGCGCCATGGATTTGCGCACTATGGAAGTTACAACGCATGCTGCCGACGCGGTGATTTTCGCAACCGGCGGAATCGGCGCCATTTTTGGGCGCTCTACCAATTCGGTGGTGTGCACCGGCTCTGCGCAGTCGGCGCTTTTTCAGCAGGGCGTTGACTACGCCAACGGCGAATTCATTCAGGTCCATCCCACCGCTATTCCCGGCGAAGATAAGCTGCGCTTGATGAGCGAATCGGCGCGCGGTGAAGGCGGGCGCGTATGGGTACCCAAAAATCCCAATGACCAGCGCCCGCCTCGGACCATTCCCGAAGGTGAACGTTTTTACTTTTTGGAAGAGTGGTATCCCAAGTATGGAAATCTCGTACCGCGCGATATCGCCACGCGGGCTATTCATCGCATCGTGTACCAGGAAAAGCTGGGGCTGCTTGGCAAGGCGGCTGTCTATCTCGACGTCACGCACATTCCGCGTGAAACGCTCGATCGCAAGCTCGAAGGTATTCTGGAAATTTACGAAAAGTTTCTGGGCGTGGACCCGCGTGAAGAACCCATGCAGGTTTTTCCCGCCATGCACTACACCATGGGCGGCATCTGGATAAACGGGCAGGACCAGTCCACCAGCGTTCCAGGAATTTATGCCGCCGGCGAATGCGAATACCAATATCATGGCGCAAATCGCCTGGGAGCCAACTCCTTGGTGTCGTGCATTTTCGGCGGCGGACTCGCCGGGCCGGCCGCAGTGAAATACGCTGCGAATTCGGGGACTGGCGCAGATGCGGTCGCTTCCACGGTTTTCGAAAAAGAAAAAAAGCGTCAAGAGGGGAAAAACCAGGCGCTGATTTCCAATCAAGGTTCGGAAAATCCAATTACCATCTGGCGCGAGCTCGGTGAAGTCATGACCGAGCACGTGACCGTAACGCGCATCAACAAGAATCTGGAATTAGCGGATGACAAGATTCGCGATCTGCAGGGCCGCTACCAGCGGGTTAATTTGAGCGATCGCACCAAATGGTCGAATCAGACGCTGAACTTCGCACGCGAATTGGAAAACATGCTGATCCTTGCGCGCGTGGTGACCCTGGGCGCCCTGCAGCGCAACGAATCGCGCGGCGCTCACTACAAGCCGGATTTTCCGGAGCGCGACGATGCCAACTGGCTGAAAACGACACGCGCAAAATATTGCGATGGCGAAATCCGTCTGACATATGAGCCGGTGGATATTTCTCAGATTCCGCCGCGCCCGAGGCGCTACGACGCCGCGAAATAGATGGGGTCCGCAAAGTTAAGAGTTTCGTGGTGCAACCAGAGGTTGCCATGGCCGACAAAAACAAGAAAGAAGTGATCGTCAAAGTTAAGCGGCAGTCTGCTCCCAAAGTGGCTCCTCACTGGGAAGAATTTCGCCTGCTGTGGCGCCCGTACATGAACGTGATCATTTGTTTGCGCGACATCAGCGAAAATCCGGTAACCAGTGATGGCCGGCCCACTACTCCTGTTTCTTACGATTCGAATTGCCTTGAAGAAGTTTGCGGTTCCTGCGCCATGCTCATCAACGGCAAGGCCCGCATGGCCTGTTCCGCCCTGGTGGATCAACTGGATCAGCCCATCCGCATCGAGCCGATGTCTAAATTTCCGGTGGTGCGCGACCTTTCCGTAGACCGCCAGTTCATGTTCGAAAGTCTGAAGCGCGTCAAGGCCTGGATTCCCATTGATGGCACTTACGATCTGGGCGAGGGCCCGCGTATGGCGCCGGAGGTTCAGGAAAAGGGCTACCCGCTGTCGCGCTGTATCACTTGCGGCAACTGCCTGGAAGTCTGTCCGCAGGTGAATGAGCACAATCCCTTCATGGGCGCCGCGATTTTCAGTCAAGTGCGTCTTTTCAACATGCATCCGACCGGAAAAATGCACGCGAAAGAACGCCTTGCCGCGGTCATGGGAAACGGCGGCATCGAAGATTGCGCCAACGCACAAAATTGCGTGGCCGCGTGTCCCAAGGGCATTCCGTTGACAGAATCGCTCGCGGAAATAAATCGCGAAGCCTGGAAACAATCGCTTTTCGGTTGGCTTGCAGGGTAGTGCCCGGAAGCCCGCCAGTCCTTTCACGCAGCAATGACCGCAGTTTTACCCCGCGAAACCTCCATTTCCGTTTACAATCTGGCCGTCGCTGAATCTTTGGAGAAAAAAATGACGCGTGTACTGGTGTTCGCTCTTGGCTCGATATCCTTGTTGGTTGTGGCCAGCGTGGCGCTATCTTCAGGTTCAGTCTCCGGCAAAGCTCGCAAGCTGCATTTTTCTTCCATCGTGGTGGATACGCACGACGACACCACGCAGCGGTTTCTCGACGCGAAATTCGATATCGGAGAGCGCGCCGCCAACGGAAGCATTGATATTCCGCGGATGAAAGAAGGCGGCCTCGGCGCGATTTTCTTTTCAGTATGGATCCCCAGCAAAGTTACCGGCCCGGAGGCGGTGGACCGCGCGCTGGACCAGATTGACGCGGTGCGCGAGCAGGTGCGCAAGCATCCGCGGGACATCGTTCTGGCCACAACGGCTGGAGAAATTCGTGAGGCGCATAAAAAAGGTCAAATCGCCGCGCTCATAGGTGTTGAGGGCGGGCACATGATCAACAGCGATCTCGCCGTGCTGCGCACCTACGCGGCGCTGGGTGTGCGCTACATGACGCTGACGCACAGCGGCAACGATGAGTGGGCGGATTCCTCCACCGACAAGCCGGCGCACAACGGTTTGAGCGATTTCGGCAAAGACGTGGTTCGCGAAATGAATCGCCTGGGCGTGATGGTGGACATTTCCCACGTGAGCGACAAGACTTTTGCGGACGTACTAGCCATCAGCAAGGCGCCCGTGATCGCTTCGCACTCTTCCTGCCGGGCCATCTGTGACGCGCCACGCAACATGACCGACGAGATGATCAAGGCCCTGGCCGCAAAAGGCGGCGTGGTGCACATTAATTATCACGTCGGATTTTTAAGCCAGGAATTCCGCAACGCGGAAAAAGCGGATCCCAAAATCAACGCCGCCATTGAGGAACAGGTCAACAAGAAATGCGGCAATAATGAGGCTTGCCAGCTTCTCGAAGGCGACCGCCTGACTCGCGCAGCGGTGGAACAGGGCAAGCTACCGCGCGTGAGCTACGAGAAAATTATTGAGCATATTGACCACGCCGTAAAAGTTGCCGGCGCGGAACATGTGGGCCTCGGTTCCGACTTTGATGGCGCTAACATGCCCTACGGCATGGAGGACGCCAGCAAGTTGCCGTTCATCACGGAGGCATTGCTGCAAAAAGGCTATTCCGAGAGTGACGTAAGGAAAATTCTGGGCGAGAATACCCTGCGCGTTATGACGGAAGTTGAACGCGTCAGCCGTGAACTCAACTCCGGCGCAAAGAATTAGTAACAGCTAAAAATAGAATTACGCGCAACGCGTAAGAGGGAAGGGAAATGAGAAAATTTGTAATTTTGCCGACGTTGGCATTGTTGCTCATGAACGCTTCAGTTTTTCCGCAAACTCCCGATAAGGCACCCGCGAAGCCCAAGCCTTCCACGGCGCAAAAGGTTCCCGCTAAAACGGGTGCAGCGCCAGCCTCCGCGAAATCCTACGACCGGGCTTTGCTGCGCCCTGCGCTGTTGAAAGATAAAGCGCCTGAGACTTACCAGGTGAAATTTTCTACCACCAAGGGCGATTTCACGGTTTCCGTCACGCGCGCGTGGGCTCCGCGCGGCGCCGACCGTTTCTACAATCTCGCCAAGCATCATTTCTTTGACAACGCCAGCTTCTTCCGCGTGCTCAAAGGTTTCGTCGCGCAATTTGGTCTTAGCGCTTATCCACCGGTGAACGCGGCGTGGTCGAAGGCGACTATCCCGGACGATCCAGTTACCCAGAGCAACAAAAAATATTATCTGACGTTTGCGACTGCCGGGCCCAACACGCGCACTACGCAGGTTTTCATCAACCTTGCCGATAATCCGCGACTCGATGGCATGGGTTTTGCGGCATTCGCTCAGGTGACCGATGGCATGAACGTGGTGGACACGTTGTACGCCGACTACGGGGAAGGCGCGCCGTCCGGCGGCGGACCCGACCAGGGTCAGATCGAGAAGCAGGGCAAAGCTTATCTCGACAAGGGCTGGCCCAAGCTGGACTCCATCAAGACGGCGATGATCGTGGGGGCTCCGGCTGCTGCCACTCACAAGACCCTGCCTGCCAAGAAGGCCGCCCCGAATCGGTAGAATTTTTTAGCGGGAACAGGTAACCGTTGGTGGATTCAGGAATCAAATGCTTTGTATCGAATCTTTAGCAACATCAAGGTTTGACACACTGATAATGCCGTCGTACCCTACGTTTCGATGAACCTTTGTTGCCAGATGCTGTGTTGTCCGCGCGCATGCAACGCTGCGTGTCGTATGACCGACAGCTCTGGCCCGACAAGTTTCCGAACTTAGCGCACGACTACTAAAAAGTTCCGAAGCCCACGTTGCCAGAGTACTGGTGAACGTGGGCTTTTTGTTTTTGTACACGAATTTACGGGTGAATCGGCCATGGCAGAGGTTGTTGTGAACACAACCGGGGACAGCAAACCCGAAACGAAGGCTCAGCGCGTCGAGCGCTTGAAGCGTTCCAAGAACGCCTGGGATCATTTCGACGAGATTCAGCAGTTTGCCCGCGATGGATTTGACTCCATCCCGCCGGAGTGGGTGGGCACGTACTTCCGCTCCTGGGGCGTGTACACCCAGGGCGACGGACTCGGCGTAACCGGCGGAAAAAACGGCGAAGGCAAGGCCATGCCCTTCTTCATGGTGCGCATTCGCATTCCCAATGGCCTTTTACGCACCGAACAGGTGCGCACTATCGCGCGGCTGGCGGAAAAACACGGTCGCGGTGTCGCCGACATCACCGTGCGCCAGAATATTCAGTTGCACTGGGTCACCATCGAATCGCTGCCCGATGTTTTGCGGAGCCTGTGGAATGTGCGCCTGACCACGACAGGAGCCTGCGGCGACGTGGCGCGCAACATTACCGGCTGCCCGTTAGCGGGACTCGACGGTGAGGAAATTATCGACGCCTCGCCGCTCGCGCTCGAAATCGACCGCCAACTCGGCGGCAATTCCGAGTTTTACAACCTCCCGCGCAAATTTAAAATTTCCATTACTGGATGCCGCCATTGGTGCTCGTACCCGGAAATCAATGATATCGGCCTGACCGCCACGACGCGCCAGCGCGATGGCAAATTAGAGGTTGGCTTCACCCTGCGCGTTGGCGGCGGGCTCTCCACAAACCCGCACCTTGCTGCGCGGCTGGATGCCTTCATCAAGCCTGAGCAAGCTGTCGCCGTGATTCGGGGAGTCGCGGAAATATTTCGTGCCAGCGAAGTTTTGCGGCAGAGCCGGGAAAAAGCGCGGCTGAAATTTCTTTTTCTCGAGCACGGGTGGACTGCCGATACCTTCCTCGCGGAGTTGCAAAATCAAATCGGATTTTCGCTTGAGCCCGCCGAGAGAGAGGAAGTGCCCGCAGACATTCATCGCGATCACGTTGGCGTGCACGACCAAAAACAGCCTGGCCTGGTCTACGTCGGCGCGTCGGTGCTGCGCGGGCGTATCACCCCGCAACAGCTAAATCTAGCCGCCGATCTCGCCGACCGTTATGCGGACGGCCATGTGCGCAACACCGTCATGCAGAATTTGCTGATCGTCAACGTGCGCAAGAAGAGCGCTGTACTTGTTGCCGCAGAACTTACTGCCGCGGGATTGCCCGTTCAGGCTTCGGCGTTTGCGCGCGGCACCGTTTCCTGCACTGGGTCGGAATTCTGCAAACTTGCGTTGACCGAAACGAAAAGCTTCGCGCGCTGGCTCACCCAGGAACTGGAAGAGCGGCTGCCCGCTTTCGAAGAGCAGCTCAAATTGCATATCACTGGCTGCCCCAACAGTTGCGGCCAGCACTGGATCGCCGACATCGGCATTGAGGGAAAAAAAATCAAGCAGGACGGCCGTATGGTGGACGCCTATTACTTTTGCGTGGGCGGAAGCGTGGGGCAGTTCGCGAGCATCGCGCGTCCGGTCGGCTACCGCTGCACCGCGGCGACAGTGCCCGATGCCATCGAGCGGTTGCTGCAAGGTTTCCATAATCGGCGGGAAGGGAACGAAAATCTTCGGCAGTTTTTCAGCCGCCACGGTAACGAGGAACTTCGAGCATTATTGGCTGGCAACTTCGTCGGCGCGGTGGAGCGCGATCTCTCGCTAGGTCCCGTGCCGCATGGAGTGGAAGGTTAAGCGCACACCATGAGTCTTTTTCCCATGTTCGTGAAATTGCAGGGCCGCCAGGTCCTGGTGGTCGGAGGCGGAAGCATCGCCGCCGTCAAAATTCCCGGTCTTCTCCAGGCGCGTGCACGGGTGCGCGTCGTGGCTCCCCAGGTCAATGCTCAGATTGCGGATTGGGTGCTCGCTGGAGAAATCGAGTGGGTTGCGAAGGAATTTGAGAATTCCGATTTGCAGGATGCACACCTGGTAATTGCCGGGACGCCGCTCTCGCACGTTAACGCCGCGGTGTTTCAGGCTGCGGAAGCTTGCGGTGTTTTTTGCAACGCCGTGGACGACATCGAAAACTGCCATTTTTATTACGGTTCCATCGTGCAGCGCGGCGATTTGCAGATTGCCATTTCCACGAATGGAAAAAGTCCGGCTTTGGCGCAGCGTTTACGCAAAGAACTGGAAGGGCGATATTCAGACGACTATGCCGGCTGGCTCGATTCGTTGGGCGAGGCCCGCGAGAAACTTCGCGCCGCGTCCGATCCGAAAGAAAACTTCGAAAAAAATAAAGAGATTCTACATCGGCTGGCCGGCCACGAGATGTTCTCTCGTTATGTGCTAGCCAGTAAGCGACAAGTTGGTGGGAAAAACGAGACTGGCCGAAGGCCCGGCAAAGTTTATCTCGTTGGAGCCGGGCCCGGAGATCCGGAATTGCTTACCGTCAAAGCCGCACGACTGCTGGCCGCCGCGGATGTCGTGCTGCACGACTCGCTGGTGAGCGCGGAAATTCTGGCCATGATCTCGCTCCGCGCTGAAATCATCGATGTCGGCAAGCGCGCCGGGCGAAAGCTACTGACCCAGGATGAAATTAACTCGCTACTCGTTTCTTATGCGCAGACGCGCACGACGGTGGTGCGCCTGAAGGGTGGAGATCCCGCGCTCTTTGGCCGCGCCGCGGAAGAACTGGAAGCGCTGCGGCGAGCGAATGTCCCGTACGAAATGGTTCCGGGAATCAGCGCCGCAATGGGAGCCGCAGCAACTGCAGGAATTTCACTGACCGATCGGCGCGTCGCCTCGCAGGTGTTGTTCTCCACTTTTTCGCGCAGTCCTGAACGAGGCGACCTGGAATGGAGCCAGCTCACTGCCGACACCACGCTGGTTCTGTACATGCCGGGCTCGGACTACGCCGAGGTTGCCGAACGCCTGCGCAACAGCGGCCTGCCTGGCGATTTGCCCTGCGTGATCGTCTCACGCGCCACGCAGGAACAACAACAAGTCCGCCGGGCGACGGTCGGCAGCCTCGCGGCGATTAAAAACCTGCCGGCCCCGGCGCTTTTTATAGTGGGCCGTGTCGCTTCCCAGAACATCGCCGAAATCAGCGACTCTTTGTGGGCTGTGCGCGCCGAAAATACAAGCCGTCAAATCGAATCGGTCGTTTAAACACGAGGTGGAAAAATGGCTACGCCTGAAAGCACGCTGAAGAAATCCCCCGCTTCCAGAATTTCCTGGGATACCTGGGCGGTGCTGGCGGCTTTTCTTGCCGGGGTACTCGTGCGTATCGGCGTCATTCACCGCGTTCCCTGATAACGTGAGCGTCGTGCCAGGGAGTAGGCATCGCCGCCTTTACCCATTACTCGTAATCCGCGCACAAAAAATCTCGGCTGGTAGTAGCGGCATCACGCGAAACCGTCTACACGGTAGGTCGAATTACTCGAGGTGACGCAGGGTGCACCATTTGTTCGCCGTATTTGCGAAGGGTGGATTTTTGACTTTGATTTTGTTGAATTTCAAACTGTCAGAATAGAGAACCAGATGTCAGTTATAAACCCAAGACAGTGACCAATTCTTTCACCGATGCGGAAGATTTCTGTAAGGCCGCATTTTCTTCGGTGGTCAGCTTGATCTGGATGATTTCTTCGACGCCTTTGGCGCCCAGCTTCACCGGAACGCCGACGAACAGGCCTTTGATCCCGTATTCGCCTTCCAAATAAACCGCGCACGGCAGAATTTTCTTCTTGTCCTTCAGAATTGCTTCGACCATTTCCACCGCTGCTGCGGAAGGCGCATAGTAGGCCGAGCCAGTCTTCAGCAGGTTTACAATTTCCGCCCCGCCCTTGCGTGTGCGTTCCACAATCGCGTCAATGCGTTCTTTAGGCAGCAAATCCGGCAGCGGAATGCCCGCCACCGTCGAATATCGCGGCAGTGGCACCATGTCGTCGCCGTGCCCGCCCAGCACAAAGGAGTGCACGTTCTCAACGCTGACCTTGCATTCCATCGCCACGAAGGTGCTCATGCGCGCGGAATCCAGGACTCCAGCCATGCCCAGCACGCGACTTTTCGGGAATCCGCTGACTTTGAAGGCCGCTTGCGCCATGGCGTCCAGTGGATTGGTCACAACGATGATGATGCAATCAGGCGAGTGCTTTACGATCTGTTCGACGACCGCTTTCACGACATCGTAATTCGCTTTCAGCAGATCGTCGCGGCTCATGCCTGGCTTGCGAGGGAAGCCTGCGGTAATCACCACGATGTCGCTGTTGGCCGTGCCGCTGTAATCGCCGGTGTTGGTCGAAATTCCGGTGGCGTGGGAGTCGGTGCGGGTGATCGGGCCGGACTCCATCATGTCCAACGCTTTACCGGCGGGAACGCCGTCGAGAATGTCGGTAATCACCACATCGGCCAGGTCGGCGTCCACAATTCTTTGCGCCGTGGTCGAGCCCACAAATCCACTGCCCACTACCGTAACTTTCTTACGCATTCCCGCAGTCTCCTCGATTTCAAAACTCTTGAATTAACGCGCCGCCACGGCAGCGCTACTCATATTCTCAATAATTGCGGAAGCGAACGCCGACGTGCCGAGCTTGGTCGCCCCGGGCATCAATCGTTCCAGGTCATAGGTGACGCGTTTCTGCTGGATAGTTTTGGCGATGCCATCTTCAATCAGCTTGGCGGCCTCTTTCCAGCCCAGAAAATCAAACATCATCGCGCCCGACAACATCACGGAACTCGGATTGATGACGTCCTTATCCGCATACTTGGGGGCGGTGCCGTGGGTGGCTTCGAACACGCCAAAGCCGTCACCAATGTTCGAGCCCGGCGCCATGCCCAAGCCCCCTACCTGGGCGGCGCAGGCGTCCGAAAGGTAGTCGCCATTCAAATTAGAAGTGGCCAGCACACTGTATTCATCGGCACGCAGCAAAACCTGCTGGAACACAGAGTCCGCGATGCGGTCGTTGATCAGCAACTTTTTCTTCCATTGACCTTTGCCGTGAGAGGCATAGATAGCGTCCACGGTTTCTTTCACTTCGGCATAGATCGTTTTCTTGAAATCGTCGGTGGCTTGTTCCAGGCCTGGTTCAATCAGGGCGGCGTTTTGTTCCACACTCAGTTGTGTATTTTTGTCGAGGTTGTCGATAATCCAGCTCTCGCGCTCGGTGATGGTCTGCGCGCGAAATTGCTCGCGTGCCAGGTCGTAACCCCAGTCGCGGAATCCGCCTTCGGTGAACTTTTGAATGTTGCCTTTATGCACCAGCGTCACGCTCGGCCGGTTGTTGGCCAGCGCAAACTTTATGGCGCGCCGCACCAGCCGTTTGGTGCCCGTGGGCGAAATCGGCTTGATGCCCACGCCGGAATCCCAGCGAATCTGCTTTTTTCCATCCTTCAGCATGTCGTGATTCAAAAACTCCAGCAGCTTTTTCGCTTCCGCGCTTCCAGACTTCCACTCGATCCCGATGTACACGTCTTCGGTGTTCTCGCGGAAAATCACGATGTCCATTTTTTCCGGCTGCTTTACTGGAGAGGGAACGCCCGCGAAGTAACGCACCGGCCGCTCACAGGAATAAAGATCCAGAATCTGGCGCAACGCCACGTTCAGCGAACGAATCCCGCCGCCTACCGGTGTAGTGAGCGGCCCTTTGATGGCCACGCGAAAATCGCGAATGGCGTCTACCGTATCGTTCGGCAGCCATTCTTTAAAGGTGTTGAATGCTTTCTCGCCCGCGAAAACTTCAAACCACGCTACGCGCCGTTTCCCGCCATAGGCCTGCTCCACGGCAGCATCAAAAACGCGTCGCGAGGCCTTCCAGATATCCCGCCCGGTACCATCGCCCTCAATGAAAGGAATTACGGGTGTCCCCGGAACCTGCAATTCGCCTCCGGCATACCCGATAGGCTGACCGCCCGCGGGCACCGCTCGACCGTTGTACGAATCTTTCATGTACTGGAATCCTCCCGAAATTGCGGCTTCGTTGTGTCAGTGAAGAAAACGCGCATCGCGCAGGCTTGAAAAACATATCACAACCGGAAACAGGGACATAGCTTACCGCGGCAACATGCGCACAAAAAAAAGGGAGCAGCGTCTCACGCTGCTCCGCAAAAAACAGTAGAATCCGCGGCGTCTAGAATTTATTCCACAAAAACTGGTTATAGACTTCGTGGTGATACTGCACTTCGGGCACCTTGACAAACGTACCCAACTGCCTGGAACAGCGGTCCGCCGCCGCTTCTTTCAAGTCCACGTAACGGTTTTTGACATCTTCGCCCAGCAGTTTGGTTGTCCATGCCGATTTCTTAAACGCATTGATCGCGGTGTAAATGTTGTCTGGAAGATAGCGCTCCGCCTGCCGCAAATTCTTGATTTTCGCGGTATCGCCTTCCAATCCGGCGCGGAAAATTGAATACATCACCAAATAAGGGTTCGCGTCCGGAGCTACCGAGCGAACCTCCACGCGCGAGCTTTTTTCATTGCCGATGGGAATTCGAATCATGGAGCCGCGATCCACCGGGGAGGCCTTGATCTGATTGGGGGCTTCAAAATGCGGATCCAATCTGCGGTAGGCGTTGACGCTGGCATTCAACAGCAAACAAATATCGTTGCCGTGGGTCAAGATGCGGTCCACGAAGGACCAGCCAAACTTGCTGAGCTTTTCTTCGCCCTTGGGATCCCAGAAGAGATTCTTGCTGCCTTTACTGATGGAAACGTTGGTGTGCATTCCGTTTCCGTTCACGCCTACCACCGGCTTCGGCAAAAAACTGGCCGTCATGCCCATGCCGGTGGCCACCTGGCGGCAAATCAGTTTATAGAGCTGTATCTGGTCGGCGGCGGCCACGACTTCGCCATAGCCGTAGTTGATTTCAAATTGCGACGGCGCCACTTCCGGGTGATCTTTTTCATTCTGAAATCCCATGGCGCGCTGGACTTCCGCTGTGGTGTCGATAAAAGTGCGCAACGGGTCGCCGGGAAGGGAATGGTAATATCCGCCAGTGTTTACGTATTCGAATTTGCCGGTGTCGTGATAGCGCGCTTCGGCATCTGCGCCACTAAACAAGAATCCTTCAATTTCATTAGCGGCATTCAGGGTATAGCCATCGGATTTAAAGAGTTCGTTAGCAAAACCTTTCAGCACTCCGCGGATGTCCGCGCTGTACGGTGAACCGTCCTTGTCGATCACTTCACCGAACACCAGCACTTTCCCAGCGCCAAAAATGTCCGACGGTCCCCAATAAAACGCGCTCCAGTCCATGGCCAGCCGCAAGTCGCTCTCGCGCTGTGCCGTGAATCCACGAATCGACGAGCCGTCGAAAGTAAGATTGTCCCAGCTCTTGATTAAAAACTTCTTGTCGTAATCCAGCATGTGCAGGCGGCCTTCTAGGTCGCTGAACAGCACAGTTACCGCCTTGATACGCTTTTCGTCGGTAAGATATTTAATGCGGTCTTCCTGGATTTTGTGCGGCGCCACGCGGTTCTTGCGTTGGTCTTTCGCCTTCACGTTCATCTCTTCCAGTTCGTCGTAGGAATGAGTCAGGAAATTGCGCAGTTCGTTCGGCATAGTTGTCCTTAGATTAGAATTGCGGGCCAATAGCGAAGAATAGTACACGCCAGAGGCGCCGCTAGCGTATCTCGCGCTTCTTCCGGGGGTCAAAACTGAAAATCAAAACCATTAAATTAAAAAAACTAATCATAGGGCCGCGTTAGCCGACCTCGCGATCGACGAAACTCCTCAATCGTAATACTCCTGGCCCAAGTGGGTAATCAGGTCTTCGCCCATCATCCAGCGCAGCGTGTTTTTCAGCTTCATAGACTGAATGAACAAGTCATGCTCGGGATACAGGCCCGGGGCGGTCATCGGCGACTTAAAGTAAAAGCTTAGCCATTCCTGAATGCCGCGCATCCCTGCGCGCTGCGCCAGGTCCAGGAAGAGCACCAAGTCCAGCACGATGGGAGCCGCCAGAATCGAATCGCGGCACAAAAAATCCACCTTGATCTGCATGGGATAGCCGAGCCATCCAAAAATATCGATGTTGTCCCAGCCCTCTTTATTGTCTCCGCGCGGCGGGTAGTAGTTGATGCGTACCTTGTGATGCATTTTGCCGTAAAGTTGCGGGTACAGTTCCGGCTGCAAGATATATTCTAGCGCCCCCAGTTTCGATTCTTCCTTGGTCTTGAACGACCCCGGATCTTCCAGCACCTCGCCGTCGCGATTCCCGAGTATATTTGTGGAGAACCACCCTTCAAGGCCAAGCATGCGCGCCTTGAAGGCCGGAGCCAAAACTGTTTTGATCAGCGTTTGTCCCGTCTTGAAATCTTTCCCGGCGATGGCCACGCGGTTTTTTATGGCCAGCTGCTGAATCGCCGGAATGTCCACGCTCAGGTTCGGTGAACCATTGGCGTACGGCACTCCGCTGGTTACCGAAGCCCAGGCGTACAGCATCGAAGGCGCGATAGCCGGATGATTTGCCTTCATGGCGGCTTCGAACTTCTCGGGAGTGCAGTGCACTTCTTCCGGTTTCAAAAAGGATTCCGTGGAACCGCACCAGCAGGTAACCAGCCGGGAGACACCAGAAGTCTTCCGGAACTTGGCGATGTCTTCCTTGAGCTGCAGAGCCAGTTCGTACTTGTTCTTGCCCTTTTTGATATTCGGACCGTCAATCAACTTCACGAAATTGTGATCAAATGCCGCCTTCATCGGCTTGACGGTAGAAAGAAATGTTTTCACTTTCCCAAGGTCCTGAGGATTGAGCACGCCCGCGTTCGCGGCAGATTGATACGCGTTGTCGTTAAAAATATCCCAGCCGGCGAACACCAGGTCGTTTAATCCACTGAGGGGCACGAACGATTTGATGGAGGGAGTGCGCCCGTCAGTCCTCTTGCCCAAGCGGATGGTTCCCAGTTGCGTCAGCGATCCCACTGGCTGCGACTCCCCGGTTCTTACCAGCTCCACGCCGGCCATGAAGGTGGTGCTCACGGCGCCAAGTCCCGGGAGCAGAACACCAAGTTTCCCTTTGGCGGGAGCGATTTTTCCTGGCTTTTTCATGCCACTCCTTTTGAGTTCGCGGGGGCGCGGCAGCAATCGCCCAGTCACAGCGCCGAGTTCACGGCGATCAATCGGAAACAGTCGTAAGGGAAGAGTTTCACGCACCCGAACAAGCGAGTAATGATGAGCGAAGCGCCGCGGTTTTGCAAATTGTCATTGTGAAAAACGGAGAGGAAGGCGCAAGAGGAAAGCACGAAAATTGCAGATTAAAACCAGTCACTGCGATAGGCGATCCACCAACACACAACACCGATGGGAACAGTCGCCGCCAACGCCCACCACAAGGGCAAAGCGACGTCAGCTATCATGCCAATCACCGAAAAACTGATCCAGAACACTTTGCGCTGCATGCCCTTATCTTAACGCCGCGTGGGCAGCGCCGCATGGGGAGATGAAACTCGGCGCGCCTGATAAACAATGTAACTTTTAAGACGGCACGCGGGAACTCGTCTAGTTCGCTGAAGCTGCGCTTGATTCCCGCTCCTGAAGCGGCAGCTCCGCTTTAATGGTGGTCCCCAGCTCGCCCGAATCGATGTGTATCGTGCCGCCCAATTGTTTCACCCGCTCGTACATGCCCATCAATCCGAGGCCGCCCTGGCCTTTTGCGGCCTCGCGCAAAACGTCTTTGGTCATCCCGTGTCCGTTGTCCTTGATGATTGTACTAATCTGCCGCGCGGATATTTTCAGCTCGACACAGGCCTTCAGTCCGCCGGAGTGCCGGTGAACATTGGTCAATCCTTCCTGCACGATACGAAACAGCGCGGTTTCCACTTCCGAACGGAAGCGCGGCAGTTCTTCGGCCAGCTCCAGCCGTACATTGATGCCGCTGCGCTGCGAAAAGCCTTCCACGTACCAGCGCAACGCCGAAGCCAGCCCGAAGTCATCCAGTACGGGCGGGTGCAATAAATAAGACGTGGTGCGCACTTCCCGGATGCAGTCGCCGACCAGATCCAGCGCTTCCTGCACCAGTTGTTTGTTTCTGTCACCGGACTCGGATAGCCGGCGCGCCAGTTGTCCCAGGGTGAGAGTGACGGCGCTCAGATATTGTCCCGCGCTGTCGTGCAGTTCGCGCGCAATCCTGCGCCGCTCCTCATCCTGCAGGCGCACGATATTGTGGCTCAGTTGGCACAGCGCGTTTTCAGCATTAAGGCGCTCGGAAACCTCGCGGCGCAAATCAGAGTTCACTTTGGTAATTTCCAGGGTGCGCTGTAATACGCGACACTCCAGTTCTTCGCGGGCTTCGTGCAGGACCAGTTCGTTGCGCTCGCGTTGTTTGAGCAAATCCCGCACTTCATACTGGCGAATGCGAGCGCGCAAAGCAGAGCGCACTGCGCTGAGCATAGTGGGCACGCGGATCGGCCGCTCCAGCATGGTTACGTTGCCGTGTGCCCCGAAGAGATAAACCAGTCCGGAACTAGCCTGAGACTCTTCCTCATTTCCGTGCGTCAGTAGAATCAGGGTCAGGTCTGACCATGGCGGTTGATTTTTCAGAACCTGGAACAATCGCTCGACACCCCGAGGCTGCAGCGCTTCTTCGGCGATGATGATAGCTAAGGCATTTTCGTCCAGTGCGTCCGTGAGATTCTCGATGGAGTCATCGCAGACGCTCTGTACTCCGTCTCTGAGGAGGTAGCGCACCAACAGCGGGCCATCTCTTCCGGTCGGCGCGCAGATGAGAACTTTTCCGGGTTGCATGGGCCCTCAGGGAGTCTGTGCGGCGCTGACGGGCTGGCAATCCGCGGTTGCTTTGTGGCTCTGCATGCTGCCATTGGCGTGAAGCATCTCGGGGTTCGCTCCCTACAACATTCCGCTGGCCAGCGATTTCGCGCGTGCGCCATCAGCATCAAAAAACTGTTCCCCACGCAACAACGCTTCCATGGCCCGTGTCAGCACTTCTTCGCCGCTGGACTTGCAGACGTACCCGTGCGCGCCAGTTTTAGTGACGTCCTTCGCGAACTGCGGTGAATTATGCATGGTAAACAAAAGGATTTTTACTTCCGGCATGCTCCGCGAGATGCGGTGCGCCACTTCCAGGCCGTTGAGGACGGGCATGGACACATCGAGTACAACCAAATCAGGCTTCAATGATTTGGCCAACTCCAGAGACTCAATTCCTGTAGTCGCCTCGCCGCAGATTTCCCAACCGGGATGCGGCTCGATCACCGTGCGCAGGCCTTTGCGCATCATGGCGTGATCGTCGGCGATAAGTATTCGAGCCATCGTTTCTCCGTGGGGCTGGCTCTAAATCTAATACATCATCGCTTTGGCGGGAGGCTTCAGACATCCGTAAGTCCCTGTATTTTCCGCTGTGATGTTGGATGGGTACTATGAATGGGAAAAGCGCTTGCTTGTCGCTTTTTGAGATGTCAGTAGGAATTGCGCGCTGCATTCCGGCGCGCGCGCCGTTCGTCGCGGAGGCTAAAGCTGGAGTTTATCGATGCTCTTCGGGTTTACTGCAACGTCTCAACTCCATCGCGAGATACCCTACCACGGCCAGGTTTACGAACAGCAATGCCACCTTCATCAGCGTCACGTGCTTGAAGATTTCATACACTTCCAAAGGAATGAACGAGGAAGTGGCGATGATGGTGAAATATTCCGCCCAGCGCTGGTGAAACGCCAGGCCTACGCCCTCGGTCAACAGCATCGCCGAATAAAAAAAAGTTCCGACGCTCAGTTGCCTTAGCTTGTGGTCATCGAGATTCGTAAACCGCTCCAGCAGGGCATGTATATAGTGATTGTTCTGATCAATGCGAAAAAAACTAACCCAGTGCTCCATCACCGCGTCGAGGTCTTTATTGATCAGATGGAGGGCCCCAAAGCCTACCGCCAGCAGCGCCAGGCCCTTCAGGAGCTTGAAGGCGGCAATCAACATCAAGCCGCGGGGGTGAGTACGCTGGGACATGGGGTTTTATTAGCGCGCGAACATCTCATTCCAGGCGCGGTCTCATTCCTTCTTGGCGGCCAGCTCCGCCCAGCGTGCGTAAAGGTGATCCACCGTGCGTTGCGCTTCTTCCATCTGAGCGCAGGTTTCCAGCAGTCGCTGTGCGTCGCCGGCCAACTGGGGATCTGCAAGCGCGTCGCGTTTGGCGGAAAGCTCCGCTTCCGCCTGCGCAATTGTGCCTTCGATGTTGGCAAATTCCCGCGACTCTTGGTAAGAAAGTTTTCGCTTGGTTGCGCTCGCTGTTGTAGTTTCCTTTTTGGTCTTCGAAATCGCGGCGGGCGGTTTTGCGCCGTTGCCGCTCGGATTCTGCGGCACGCGCTGTTGAGCGCTTTGCCCTTTCCTGGTCGCTGAAGCTTGCTTTCTTTGCCATGCATCCCATTGCGAATAGTCCGCGAAGCGTTCCGCGCCTCCGGCTCCATCGAGTCCCAGCACCACCGTGGACACGCGATCGAGCATGTAGCGATCGTGTGTCACCAGCACCAGCGCACCTTTAAATTCGAGCAGACTTTCTTCCAATATTTCCAGTGTAGGAATATCCAGATCGTTGGTCGGCTCGTCCAGCAAAAGCACGTCCGCCTCCTGCAGCATTAGTTGAGCGATCAGAACGCGAGCGCGCTCGCCTCCGGACAGTTTGCCGACACGCTGATTCAGGTCCTCGGGATCGAACAAAAAGCGCGCTGCCCACGCCGCCACATGAATCACACTGCCCTGATAAATTACCGCATCGCTGTCGGGAGCGAGCGCGCGCCGCAGCGTCAAATCCGCCTCAAGCTCCCTGCTCTGATCGAAATAAACCATGCGCAACGGTTCGGCGCGCTGAATCTTTCCTGAGGTCGGGGCCATCTCTCCGCGCAGCAGCCGCAACAAGGTGGTTTTGCCGCTGCCATTCGGCCCTACCAGGCCGACCCGCATGCCGGCGGTCACGGCGAATTGCATATTTTTGAAAAGTTGGCGGCCGCCCAGTTCGCAGGTTACTTCATCGAGCGTGATCAGCTGTTTGGTTTGGCGATTGGTGGCGGAAAAATCGATACGCGCGGCAGTGCTGCGCGTCCGGGCATTCATATCGGCCAGGTCGCCAATCAGTTCGTGGGCTTTGTCGATACGAGCTTTGGATTTGGTGGTGCGCGCTTTTGGACCGCGCCGCAACCACTCGATTTCGGTGTGTACTCGATTGGCCAGCGCGGCCTGTTCCTTGCGTTGCGCGTGCAGGTAAAGCTCTTTCGCTTCCAGAAAGGTGCTGTAATTTCCTTCCACGCGCAGCAATCCATCGGCGTACAGCTTGCTCAACTCCACGACTTCTGTCGCCACATTTTCGAGAAAATAACGATCGTGGCTAACCACCACGCACGCGAAGGGTGCGTTGCGCAGTAAACCTTCGAGCCACGCGATTCCCGCGAGGTCCAGATGATTGGTGGGTTCGTCGAGCAGCAACACGTCGGGATGCTGCACCATAGCTTCCGCGATGGCCAGCCGCTTGCGCCAGCCGCCGGACAGTGTCGCAGCATCGACATCGCGATCGGTGAAACCTACGCGCCCCAACGTTTCGGCGATGCGTCCGGCTCGCTCAGATTGCGGAACACCAGCGTGGTGCATGGATTTTTCGACGACGGAAAGAACAGTGTCGCCGGCGACAAATTCGGAAATTTGCCTGACGCAACTGAGGCGTGTGCCTTTGCGCACCGCGACATCTCCGGTGTCGGGTTTTACGCGGCCGGCCAGAATTTCCAGCAGCGTTGACTTACCCGAACCATTCGGGCCGATGAGCCCGATACAATCACCGCTCGATACCGTAAAAGAGATCTCGCGGAACAGCGGCGTCGAGCCATACTTTTTGGAAAGTCCCTGTGCGCTGATAATCGGTGGCAAATTTCTCGCTTCTCCTGCTCTTAGTTTACCCTGCTAGCGTGCGCGCGCGGCATGATAGCGTCCGGTGCGAATGCATTCCAAAATGAATCCGGAAAATAGACACCACTACGATGCGGTGATTCTTGGCGCCGGCGCTGCCGGGCTGATGTGCGCCATGGAAGCCGGCAAGCGCGGACGTCGTGTGGCGGTGCTCGAACGCGCCGCGCGCGTGGGCAAGAAAATCCTCATCTCCGGAGGCGGCCGCTGCAATTTCACCAATCTTCATTGCCGGCCCGAGAATTTTATTTCCGCCAACCCGCACTTCGCTAAATCGGCCCTGGCCCGGTATACACCGGCGGATTTCATCGCGCTGGTCGAAAGCCATTCCATCCCCTACCACGAAAAAACGTTGGGCCAGCTTTTTTGCGACCGCTCGGCACGTGACATTACCGGCATGCTTGAAGAGGAGTGCCGCGCCGCCACCGTAGAAATCTTTGGGGACACTGACATTCAGGAGATTCGCCATTCAGGGGAATTTGTGGTGCGCGCTGTCAACGCGGAATTTACCGCTCCCGTTCTGGTGGTCGCCACCGGCGGGCTGACCATCCCCAAAATGGGCGCCACCGGCTTTGGCTATCAACTGGCGCGACAGTTTGGAATCAAGATTCGAGAAACACGGCCGGCGCTAACACCACTGTTGCTGAACAGCCGGGACCGTTCGAACTATTGCGGCTTGGCCGGCGTGTCCACCGAAGTGATCGCGTCCAGCAATGGCCACGCTTTTCGCGAAGCTATGCTCATCACGCATCAAGGCCTCAGCGGACCCGCGATTCTACAAATCTCTTCGTACTGGGAGAAAAACAATACGTTAAAAATTGATCTCGCGCCCGATCGCGATGTTTTCGCCCTGCTCCGCCAGTCTTCGACCAGAAATTTGGCCGCAGCACGCGCAACTCTTCAGTTGGCGTTACCGAATCGGTTGGCAATTCGTTGGCTCGAGACCAACGCGCCAGCAGGGTGGACCAACGAAGATCTGGCGCGCGCGGAGCGCCATCTGCACGAATGGATGATCACTCCCGCAGGGACGGAGGGCTTCGACAAGGCGGAAGTCACGCTCGGCGGAGTGGACACCGACGAGCTATCCAGCAAAACGATGGAGTCGCGTAACGTGCGCGGCCTGTTTTTTATCGGCGAAGTGGTGGACGTGACTGGGCATCTGGGCGGCTTTAATTTTCAGTGGGCCTGGTCGAGCGGCGCGGCCGCCGGCCGTGCCCTGTAGTCTCGGCTCTTTTTTTCGCTTCTGGGTGCCCCACTCGTCGCTTTTACGAGTGGGGATTTTGTGAGTGTCAGTGCAATCAGCAGTTAGTTGAGACGCAAATTTCACGGCAAAGTAAACGCCACAACATAATCACCCTGTTTGGTCCCCAGTTTTCCGTGTCCCCCTGCGGCAATGACCACGTATTGTTTTCCGCCCACGCTATACGTCATCGGAGTAGCCTGGCCGCCTGCCGGCAACTCGAATTTCCAAAGCTCTTTCCCGGACTCCGCGTCGAACGCGCGAATATCATTGTCCATCGTCGCCGCCGAGAAAATCAGGCTACCAGCGGTGGCTGTGGGTCCGCCAAAAGTAATCGTCCCAGTCGTAATCCCCGGCACAAAACTGCCCAGCGGCACGTCCCAAGATTTCTTGCCGGTAAATAAATCCACCGCCGCCACCGTGCCCCATGGTGGAGTGTTGCACAGACTTATCGTTTCCGAGGGCGCCAGCAGCGGCGTGCGGAACATTCCGTAAGGCGCGCCGGTCTGCTTGCCCCACTCGCCGTGGAGCCGGTCATTGGTAGTGGACTTGTCATAGTCGGAGCCGTATTGCTCGCGAGGAATCAAGCGCACGAAAATAGCCAGGCGGTTGGTGTTCATCACCAGCGTATGCCGTTCCGGGTCGTACGCCGCTCCACCCCAGTTCACGCCGCCTACGCTTCCGGGAAACACGATTGATCCTTTAATGCTTGGCGGAGTGAAAATTCCTTCCGACCGCGCGCCTTTTATTTTGTCCGCGCAGGCCCGTTTTTCTTCGGGATTTTTGCCCCACGCATCGTCGGGAGTCAACTTCTCCGGCACCATGGAAATTGTGGAAGCGGGCTGCGTCGGCCAGGCCTCTTCTCCGGGAATGTCGCTTTTAGGCGCCGGGCGCTCCTCTACTGGCAACAGTGGCGTCCCGGTAAGCCGGTTCAACACGAACACGCGGCCCATTTTTGTGGTGATGGCAATCGCGGGCGTTTCATCGCGCCACGTAAACAAAACCGGCTGCGAGGCTACGTCGTAATCCCATAAATCGTGGTGCACCACCTGAAAACCCCACACAAATTCTCCGCTCGAAGCTTTGAGTGCCACCACCGAGTTCGCCCACTTGTCATCGCCAGGGCGCAGCCCGCCAAAATAATCGGGGCTGGCGCTGCCGGTAGGAACGAAAACCAGATCGCGCGCTGTGTCCACGGAAAGTGTGGACCACGCGTTTCCCGCGCCCGTGCGCGGAGTGCTCTTTGAGGCCCACGGAATGGGATCCCAGGACCAGCGCTGTTTGCCGCTGCGCGCGTCAAATCCGCGCACGATGCCGCGTTCCAGTTCCACGGCGCGGTTATCACCGATGGACGAACCGGTGATCACCACATCTTTGGCGATCGCCGGCGCCGAGGTCAGTTGATAATTGCCGGCGTCGCGTAAGTTCACGTCTTTGGTCAGGTCCACCTGACCGTTCGCGCCGAAATCAGAGCACGGTTTGCCAGTCACGCCGTCAAGAGCGATCAGCCGCGCATCGATGGTGCCGATAAATATTCGCAACGCGCAGGGAGCTCCCGCTTTGGCGGCGGAATCCTTCCACGCTGAAACTCCACGCGAAGTGACCTCGGAGTATCCATGGCTGGTAGGGATTTTGGGATC
>JALYLI010000254.1 GCA_030774335.1 Acidobacteriota bacterium
GTGGAGAAATCTCTCCTCGATGCAAGCGCGAAAGCTCGCCGCCCCTCACCCACTCTCGGTAAGAATTTTGGAACGCGCCGACCGCACACCTCTGCGCTACAACTTCCATCTGCGTTAAACTTTCCTATCGATGCTAAGTCTTCCCCCGATAACCCTGCGCCTGCGCGGCTTCAAACTGATCGACCGCGTCGCGCTCGCCTTCCTTCTCCTGTGCTCCATCGCGTTGGGCGCCGCCTGTGGACTCCTCTTCGTCTACGCCAGCGACCTCCCCGAAATTCGCGCCCTGGAAACCTACCGCCCCACGGTAGTCACCGAAATCTACGCCGACGACGGCCAGATGGTCGGCAGCTTCGCGCTGCAGCGCCGCATCCTCATGACCTTCGAGCAAGCCCCGCGCGTGCTCTACAACGCGGTCACCGCCATCGAAGACCAGCACTTCGAAGATCACTGGGGCATAGACTTCCCGCGCATCGCCGGAGCCGCCGCGCGCAATGTCCTGAAACATCGCATCACCGGAGGAGCCAGCACCATCACCATGCAGTTGGCCGGTAATCTTTTTCTCGACCGCAGCGACCGCACCTTTCGCCGCAAAATGCAGGAGATTCTTCTCGCGCTCCAAATCGAGCGCCGCTACACCAAGCCGCAAATTTTCACCATGTATTCGAATCAGGTGTATCTGGCGCATGGCAATTATGGCTTCGCCGCCGCTTCGCAATTTTATTTTGGCAAGCCGGTCACCGACCTCAAGCTTCAGGAAGCCGCGCTGCTCGCCGGCATGGTCAACGGTCCGAAATTTTCGCCGCTGAATAATCCCGCGCTGGCGCTGGCGCGCCGCAACCTCGTCCTCCACCGCATGGACGAAGAAGGCAAAATCACCTCGGCGGAAGAAGCCGACGCCCGCAAAACTCCGCTCGGCCTGCACATTCAATATCCGCGCAACGATCTCGCGCCTTATTTCTTTGAAGATATCCGCAAGTACCTGGAATCCACCTACGGCACCGAAGCCGTCCACGAGCGCGGCCTGCGCGTGTACACCACGCTCAACATCGCCATGCAGCGCGCCGCCAATCAATCCATTCGCGACGGCTTGCACACTTACGATCGCCGCCACGGCTGGCGCGGCAATCTGCCCAACATCATTCGTGACAATCTCGGCACTCTCGCCGCGTACGAAGACGACGACTGGCGCCGGCCCATCGAGAAGGGAACTTACGCCACCGGCCTGGTTCTCTCTGTGGAGGACAAGAACGCCACCATAAAAATCGGTCCGTACCGCGCCATCCTCGCGCCCGCGGATTTTGCCTGGACCGGCCGCAAAAAGGTTTCCGACCTTTTGAAAGTTGGCGACCTCGCCCAATTCTCCATTCAGGAGCTCCGCGAAAATACCGCGCGCGTGCAGCTCGAACAGCAACCCGGCCCGCAAGCCGCCATGGTCGCCATTGACAATCCCACCGGCGAAATCAAAGCCATGGTCGGCGGCTACAGCTTTGAAGATTCAAAATTTAATCGCGCTACGCAGGCCTATCGCCAGGTCGGCAGCTCCTTCAAGATTTACGTGTACGCCGACGCGCTTGAAAAAGGCTCCACGCCCTTCGACACCATTCTCGACGCGCCTTTCACCGTCCTCAGCGGCGGCCAGCCCTACTCTCCGCGCAATTACGACGAAAAGTTTGAAGGCAATATCACGCTGCGCCGCGCCCTGGCTGGCTCGCGCAACGTTCCCGCCGTAAAGCTCGCCGAAAAAGTCGGCATCAACAGCGTCGTCAGCGTCACGCGCCGCTTCGGCATCACTAGTTCGCTGCCGCCGTATCTTCCGCTCGCGCTGGGCGCCGCCGACATGCGCCTGATGGAGCACGTTTCCGCGTTCACCGTTTTTCCCAACGATGGTATTCGCATCGATCCGCACATGATTCGCCGCGTCACCAGCTACGATGGGGCGTTGCTCGAAGAAGCCCATCCCGAAGTTCACGACGTGGTCTCGCCGGAAGTGGCCCGCACCATGACCGCCATGCTCGAGGAAGTCATCCAATTCGGCACCGGCATTCAGGCCAAACAACTCGGCCGCCCCGCCGCCGGAAAAACCGGCACCACTCAGGACTACACCGACGCCTGGTTCGTCGGCTTCACTCCGCAAATCACCTCAGGAGTGTGGGTCGGCTTCGACGATAAACAAATCTCGCTCGGCAAAAAAGAAACCGGCGCCCGCGCCGCCCTACCCATCTGGATGCAATTCATGCGCGCCGCCTCCGCCGATCAACCCGCCATCGAGTTCGCCAACGTCGTCCCCCTCGAGCAGCAAGCCGCCGATCACCAGGTCCACGTAGACACCCCCGATACCGCCCCCACAGAAGACGAGCCCGGCGCCCCCAAACAAACACCGCCTACCGCAATTCCGCCCCCCACTCCGCCGCCACCGCCAGTCAAAACCTCCGCCAACAGCGCAGCCAATCCAGCGATCGCCTCCGTCCACCCGTAGTCCGCCGCGATTTATTACACCACTGCTAACCACACCTATAAACGAGGTCTGGCTCAGTTTTTGATAACCGGTTTTTAATCGGCGGGTGGAGCACTTCCGGTTAGCCCGTAATGAGGGCGGAATCCTGAGCGGTCCGTTAATTAACTGTAGAAGAATTCACTTATGACTGTGGCCGACTGATTTGAGTTCTTCACTGCCCGTGGGCACAAGGGCGTTGACGATGGCGACGGCTCTCGCGTACCATCTTCGAACTCTACACGCGTTCTCGATTATTAAGTCATTTCCGTTTGCGGTGTGAGCGAGTTCTGATCCACGCCCTGGTCATCACTGAAGTGGAGGAACAGCATGTCAGCCTCACAGCCGAGCACGACCGTCGGGGACGTATACCACCGAAACGCTTTTGTTCTCGCATTGCTCATTTTGTGGGTGACTTCATTCGCTGCACCTTCTGCACGATCCCAAGGAACTGGCTCTTCAAAGGTTCATGTCGACTCTCAACGTTTGCAAGGAACACTCGAGAAATTGAGCGAGTTCGGCCGGAATCCCGAAGGCGGTGTCACTCGCATTGGTTTCTCGGAGACTGATATGGCCGCTCGGGAATACGTCATCACTCTCATGAAGCAAGCGGGCCTTGAGGTGCGCGTTGATCCTGCGGGAAACATTTTCGGCCGACGAGCTGGCTCGGAGAAGTTGCCAACATTGCTTTTCGGCTCGCACATCGATTCCGTGCTGCACGGTGGAAACTTCGACGGAGACGTGGGCAGCATGGGCT